>JBKQTR010000421.1:0-4190 GCA_052143095.1 Allostellaceae bacterium | reverse complement strand
TCGGCCCTGATCTGCTCCACCACCTCGGCGGTGACCTGGGCGCCCGGCGCCTTGGTCTTGGCCGATGCGCCTTCGCCCACCATGAGCACGTCGTCGAGTGTCACGGTCGAGCCGGGATCGCCGGCGAGCTTCTCCACCGTGATCACGTCGTCTTTGGCGACCTTATACTGTTTGCCGCCGGTGCGGATGACTGCGAACATGAGCGGGTGCTTTGCGCTGAAAATCGAACGGACGGGCGATGTCCCGTCCGAAGGAGCCGCACTATAGCGGGGATGCCGGCGCTGTCAACGGCCTGGGCCGTGGAGCCGGGGCCCGCGGCCATAGCCGCAATACCCGGTGCCGACCGGCACCCGCGGTTGCGGCAGATGAGGCCATAGGTTAGGCTCCGCCCCCTTCCGTCGACCGGCGCGCGGCTCAGGCCTCGCGCCTTTTGATCATGCGGCCTTGCGGAGAGGTGCCGGAGTGGTCGATCGGGGCGGTCTCGAAAACCGTTAGGCCCTTTGCGGGGTCTCGAGGGTTCGAATCCCTCCCTCTCCGCCAAATCTACGCTGCGGCACGCTGAGTTATCCGGGCTCATCCGGTGGTATGACGTTTTCGCCGCATAGCTGCGGCGCCGGACGGAGTTATACCAATTCGATCTGCGCGTGATGGCCGGCGGCCGCGGCCAAGCGCCTGTCGCGCGTCAGCAGTGGCGTGTCGAGCGCCTCGGCCAGCGCCACATAGGCGGCGTCATAGGCCGTCAGATTGTTCCGCAAATCCCAAATGCGCGGCAAAAGGAAATCGTGCGGGTATCGCCGCAGGGGAAGGTCAGCCAAGTCGGCGAGAGCCATGCGGCCGCGCTCACCGTCGATTTCGCCATTCGCGGCGTAGCGGCGAATCACCTGTGCGACTTCCACATCAAGCAGATGCGGCGCGTGGAGCGTTTGACGAGGGGCGAACAGCCGATTTTCCACCGCTTTCGCCGCCGACGTGCGGAGAAGGGCTTCAAGCAGGGCCGAAGCGTCGACGACGATCACGTGCGGTCGCGCTCGGCGCGAACCGCTTCGGCCGGCGGCACGGAAGGGGCCGTTTCCGTGCGGCTGCGCAAGCGCGCCCGCAATTCATCAATCGTCGGCCGTTCCGCCACCTGACGAATCTCGCTGAGCAGATAGTCGGATAACGACATGCCGGCCAGGGCGGCGCGCGACTTGAGCTGGCGATGCAACGCCTCGGGGACATTGCGGATTTGGACCATCGTTCCCATGTTGATAGCATAGAAACATGTGGCTCACATGTCAATTGGTTGCCCAGCGCCCATCTGTAGAGGACGCCCATCTGTAGAGGATAGGTAACATATTCTCCTTGATCTCGTTTTTAAGATATGTACCGAGCCGGGCGCCGCGCCGAAGCAAGGTGACGCACGCGTTGGCACAACGACTTATTGTATCGGTCCCCCCTCGCGGCCTACACGCTCTGATACCTGCATCCCGCTCCTGCGGCTTTAAATTGGAGTTAATAGGTCTTGTGGTTCTCTCCCTAGGGGTGGCGCAGTGAGCGGGACCCATGTTCATTCTTCGGACGCTTTTTGGTCGTGGTCGGCAGTTGGCGGCTCTGCGAGCGAAAGCAGAGCGGCTGCAGGAATGGTTCGATTCTGCCATGGTGATGGTGGACAACATGCCGCTGGGCGTCGCCTGGAGCGATCCCAAGCGGGGTTTCCTCATCACCTACGTGAACGAGACCGGCAAGGCCATGCTCGATGGCGTGCTCCAGGGCGGCAGCGACGCGCTGGCGGACCAGGCGCTTCACGCCGTGTTCCCTGCGCTCGCCGGGAGATTGAGCGAGCTCTCCGATCCCGCGCGGATGCCGTTGCGCACGGAGCTTGCGCTGGGCGGGCTGGTGATCGATCTGCGCGTCCTCGCCATCAAGAACGGACAGGGCGACTATACCGGCGCGATGGCGGTATGGGCGGACGTCACGCATCGCGCGCAGCTCGCGCGCGCCTTCGAGACCAACGTCACCACGGCGGTGGAGGAGGTCGCGTCGGCGGTAACCGGCATGGAAGCCTCCACGCGGTCGATGGCGGCGCTCGCGGGGCAGGCGACCCAGCGGTCGAGCGCCGTCGCGTCAGCGGCTGCAAAGGCGAGCGGAAACGTGCACAGCGCCGCTGCCGCAGCCGATGCGCTGACCGCTTCCCTGTCGAGCATTGCCGCCCAGGTCGCGCAGGCATCGTCGGTTGCCGAGAAGGCCGTTGCCGAGGTGCGGCACACGGACGAGACGATGCGTAGTCTCGCGGCGGCGGCGCAACAGATTGGCGAGGTGGTGGATCTCATCCAGGCGATCGCCGGGCAAACCAATCTCCTTGCCCTCAACGCCACGATCGAGGCGGCGCGCGCCGGCGATGCCGGCAAGGGGTTCGCCGTCGTCGCCTCGGAGGTCAAGAGCCTCGCGTCGCAAACCGCGAACGCGACGGACCAGATCCGCAGTCAGATCGAAGGGGTGCGGCGAGCCGCCGCCGAGGCGGTCGAAGCGATGCAGCGCATCGGCTCAACCATCGCTCAGGTCGGCGAGGCCGCGGGTACCATCACTGCCGCCGTCGAGCAGCAGGGGGCGGCGACACAGAAAATAGCGGGCGATATGGGTCATGCAGTGGCGGGCGCGAGCGACGTCTCCTCGAATATCACCGCGGTGATGAATACCTCGACGGAGGCCGGCACGGCGGCGGCGCAGATGCTCGCCTCAGTCGACGCCCTATCGCGGCAATCGACCCAGCTGCGCCGGCAGGTCGCCGAGTTCCTGGTGACGATCCGCGTCGCCTAGACGAGCTGGTCCCCGCCACGGCCGCCACGGGCAGCGATGCAACATGCCGCGGCCCGTTCACGCCGCGCGCCATGAGAACGCGCGGCCTCATCGCAGTGGTCTACCTCAACCCTTCCCGACCGCGGCGGCGTCCCTCTCCGCCATTTCAGTTTGGAGTGCAACAGGCGCGCCATCGCCTAACGGCGACGACCGCCCAGATGGCCTCGACCAATCCGAATGGCCATGCCCCTTGAAGGAATCCGTAGGCTGAACCAAGGGCGCATGATCCCGCGAATGCGAGAATGAACCAATGGCTCCTACGCTCAAGGGCGTAGCAGACGAGCATCGCGGTTACGGCGAAGAGGCCGAAGCCCGTGAGCCAGTTCATTGGATTATCCGAATCTCCGGCCGGCCCCGCGATCGGCCATCGCAGCGGAAAGGATTCGATCGCCGATCCCGTCGGTTCACAGCCGGGGCGTGGTGCAGCCCGGAACGGGCGGTCCCTTGTAGTCGGTGCCGCCGGGACGATCTTGGTGAAGCGCGTCTGCGCAAAGAACGCGGTTGGCGGCGGGTTTTCGGGTCTTGGCATTCGCGATGCGCTTGTCGGCCGCGGCAGAACGCTTCGCGAAGTAATTGACCTTCCCCAGTTCCGTGATGCACTGCTTGTCCGAGGTCGCCCGCTTTGCCGCGTCGAGATGGCGCTGCGCCGCCGCGGTGTTGGGGCCGGGCTTCAACCCATTGATGAAGCGCTGCGCGTCGGGAATCTGCGCGCAAGTTATCGCGCCGGACGCCGCGCCGGCGGTGCCGGGCGCGAGCAGGGGCAGGGTGACGAGCATCCAAGCGGCGGTGCGCATTCCTGACCTCCAAAGAATGTTCAGCAAGCTTAGCCAAATTTTCAGCGTGAGAGGCGGAAGATTTCTCGGCGTCGCCCGACGGCCTGAGCGGGCTGGGGGAACCTGCAGTTTCGCGGTGTGCAGCGGCGACCGCGTCGAAGGGATCTTTGCTCATGCCACAGCCCCGTACGCGTTGGTCGACTCCGAGTCCACAAATTTGCTCTTCACCGCTGATGGCGGGACGGGTTTTGCGGCGCCCAAACCGGCAGAAATCGGCGGTGGCGCCGCTTGACCAGAAAACGCCCGATTTTACACCCCATTTTTGCTCCCGCAGAACGCCCGCCGGCGGCGCTACCCTTCCTTCAGGTGCGACGGTACGAGGTGACCGGCCATGTGGCGGCGCGCGACTCTGGTGACCGCGGCGGTAGCGTGGATCCTTGCGACCTTTGTTGGCGTCGTCGCGCAGAATAGGGTGGCGTCGCGCGAGGGCTGCGGTGCCAGCGCGGCGGCGGGCCAAACTGCTGGCGCAGTTGCGCCGGCGACCGTCCTGGTGCGGTGCGCGGATCGCGGGCCGCCCTGATT
>JBKQTR010000420.1:0-6758 GCA_052143095.1 Allostellaceae bacterium | reverse complement strand
CTCGAGCGGCAGCGTGACCTGCTCGAGCGCGGCGCCGTCACTGCGCCGCGACGGCCTTTTCCGGCCGAAGCTGCGTCTTGATCGCCTCGAGATCCGCCTCGTCGAGCGTCTCTTTTTGCAGCAATAGGCCGGCGCCGCGCTCGAGCAGGTCACGCTGCCGCTCGAGCACGGAGACGGTGCGCGCGAAGGTCCGCTCGACGATGAGCTGCACCGCCTGGTCGATGGCGTGCGCGGTCTCGTCGCTGTAGCTGCGCTGCTCCATCGGCGCTGGCGCGCCGGGCAGGAAGGTCGGCCGGTCGGCATCGTAGGAGACCGGCCCAAGTTTCTCGTCCATGCCGTAGCGCGTCACCATATCGCGGGCGATGCTGGTCACTTTGGCGAGGTCGTCGGCGGCGCCGGTCGAGAGATGGTGGAAGATGATGTACTCGGCGGCGCGGCCGCCGAGTAGCACGCACATCCGGTTCTCCAGCTCGTCGCGCGTCTGGATGAAGCGGTCCTCGCTCGGCCGCTGGATGGTGTAGCCGAGAGCGCCGATGCCGCGCGGAATGATCGAGACCTTGTGCACGGTGTCGGTGCCGGGCAGCGACATCGCCACCAGCGTGTGCCCCATCTCATGATGGGCGACGACGCGCCGCTCCTGGGGATTGAGGATGCGCGAGCGCTTCTCCAGCCCGGCGACGATGCGCTCGACCGCGTTGGTGAAGTCGGCCATGGTGATGGTGTCGGCGCGCCGGCGCGTGGCGATGAGCGCCGCCTCGTTGACGAGGTTGGCGAGGTCGGCGCCGGTGAAGCCCGGCGTCAGCGCGGCGATCTTCTCGGGATCGACATCGGCGTCCAGCGTGTGGCCCTTGAGATGCACCTTGAGGATGTCGATGCGGCCGCCCTTGTCGGGCCGGTCGACCAGCACCTGCCGGTCGAACCGTCCGGCGCGCAGCAGCGCGGGATCGAGGATCTCCGGCCGGTTGGTCGCGGCAAGCAGCACCAGCCCCGAGCGGGAGTCGAAGCCGTCGAGCTCGACCAGGAGTTGATTCAGCGTCTGCTCCTTTTCGTCATTGCCGCCGAGACCCTGATAGGCGCCGCGGGCGCGGCCCAGCGCGTCGAGCTCGTCGATGAAGATGATGGCCGGCGCCTTCTGCCGCGCCTGCTCGAACAGGTCGCGCACCCGCGCGGCGCCGACGCCGACGAACATCTCGACGAATTCCGAGCCGTTGATCGAGAAGAACGGCACGGCGGCCTCGCCCGCCACGGCGCGGGCGAGCAGCGTCTTGCCGGTGCCCGGCGGTCCCACCAGCAGAATGCCCTTGGGCACGCGCGCGCCGAGCCGGCCGTATTGCGCGGGGTTCTTGAGGAAGTCGACGACCTCCTTCAGCTCCTCCTTCGCCTCGTCGACGCCGGCGACGTCGGCGAAGGCGACCTTGGTGTCGGTCTCGACATAGACCTTCGCCTTGCTGCGGCCGATCGCCATGAAGCCGGCGCCGCCTTGGCCGGCCATGCGGCGGATGACGAACCACCAGACGCCGAAGAACAGCGCGGTTGGCAGCACCCAGGAGAGCAGGTTGGTGAGGAAGGTACTCTGCACCACGCCGGAGAAGGTGACGCCATATTTCTGCAGCTGGTCGGCGACGTCCGGCGGCACGCGGTTGGTGACGAACTGGCGCTTGCCGTCCTGCGGTTCCTTGAAATCGCCCTCCATGTAGTCGCCGGAGACGCGCACCTCGGCGATCTTGCCGGCCTTGAGATCGTCGAGGAAGGCGCTGTAGGTGAGGATATCCACCTGGGTGGTCTGCACCCAGAGCTGTTGCAGCAGAATGATGCCGATGACCGCGGCGATGACGTACCAGACGTGGTACTGGACGCGCTTGTCCATCGATCTCTCCTCCACCCTTGGCGGCAATGCTACACGAGCCCCGCCCCGCCGGCCATGCGCGGCTCCAGGCTAAGGAAAAATTAACCAAGAGAGCCGCAAGCTCCGGGCGTGCGATGGCGAGGATGGTCATGACGGTGGTCGCCAGCGGCGTGGTGACGCTGAGCAGCGGCCCGGCCCGATGCGAGATTGCGCCGGGCGCCGGCGGCGCTGTGGCGGGGTTCTGGTGGGAGAGCGGCGGCCGTCGCATCGACTGGCTGCGTCCGGCCTCGCCCGGCGCGGTGGCGCGCGCCGATGCCGGCGAGATGGGCTCGTTCCCGATGGTGCCTTACGGCAGCCGCATTCGCGACGCGCGCTTTCAGTTTTGCGGCCGCGAGATCGTCGAGACGCCGGCCGGCGCGGAGATGCGCCATGCCATGCATGGCCATGGCTGGCGGCGCGACTGGACGGTGGTCGAGCGCGGCGACGACCGGCTGGTGCTCGAATACGACCATCCCGCCGCCGCCTGGCCGTGGCCCTATCGCGCGCGGCAAAGCTTCGTGCTGAGCCCGCAGGCGCTCGAGATCACGCTCGACCTCGAAAACCGCTCGGACGGGCTGATGCCGGCCGGGCTCGGCTTCCATCCCTTCTTCCCGCGCACGCCCGAGGCGACCATCACCGCGCGGACGAGCGGCGTCTGGCTCACCGATGCCGAGGTGATGCCGACCGAGTGCACCGCGGTGCCGCCGGGATGGAACCTCTCCGACGGCCGGCGCGTCGCCGAGCTGGCGCTCGACAACGTCTTCACCGGCTGGACCGGCGAGGCGGTGGTGACCTGGCCCGAGCGCGCGGCGCGGCTGTGGCTCAGCGCGACGCAGCCGCTGCTCTCCTTCCTGGTGGTCTACACGCCGCGCGAGCGCGATTTCTTCTGCGTCGAGCCGGCGAGCCATGTCACCGACGCGATCAATCTCGCGCGCGAGGGGGTGGCGGGGACGGGGCTGCGCGTGCTGGCGCCCCATGTGCGCCGCGTCGCCCGGATGAGCCTGCGGCCCGAGCTGTTCTAGCGCGCTGTCGCCGGCGGCGAAAAAGGCTTAAGCTCACTTTTGTCGGGAGCGCCGGAGACCATACTCGGCTTCGGACACTGTCCGACCTATTCCTGAAGCGAGGGCGAGATGCAGGACGATCCCAACCGCAGAGTGGGGAGGCAGCGGGAGCCGCTCGGCTCGGCTGACAGCGCGCGCGCCATGGGCGACTCCATCCGGCAGGCCTTCCTCACGCATATGAGCGAGCAGCAGCGGCAATTCGCGGCGCCGGTGGCGGCGCGGCGGGCGGTCGAGCGCCTCGACGCCAAGAAGCGCTGACCGCCGGTCTCAACCGCGGCGCTGCGGCCGGCTCGCCGCGGCGGCCTCTGCCGTTACGGCGAGCGCCAGGCGTAGCGCCCGCTCCATGACCGCGTACTCCATCGAGGCGAGATCGGCGCGCTGGTGCAGCTCGAGCTGGCCGGCGCGCGACGCCGCGAGCATCTCGGCCACCTGCTCAGTGAGATAGGGCAGGTGAATGAAACCGCAGGGGATGGACCAGCCCCGCCGCTCCACCGCGGCGAGCAGCGCGTAGAGCGTGGCGTTGCAGAGATAGGTCCCGGCGGTGTTGGAGAGCCGCGCCGGAATGCCGGCGGCGAGCAGCGCCTGCTCGATCGCCCGCAGCGGCAGGCTGGCGCTCAGCGCCGTGGCGCTGCCGGCGGCGATCGCCGCATCCTCGAGCCGGGCGCCGGCATTGTCGGCGATCTCGAAATTCGCCAGGTTGAGGCCGAAGCGCTCCAGCCGGATCATCGGCTCGCCGGGCCAGAGCCCGAGCGCGATGACCAGCGCCGGCCGGACCTCGTCGAGCACGGCCTCGAGCCGCTCGGCGAGGCCGGCGAAGGCCACCGGCAGGCTGCGGCCGACGACGGTCAGTCCGGCGATGTGCGCGCCGTCGAGCGCCTGGGCGAGCTTCGCCGACGGGTTGAGCGAGCGGCCGCCATAAGGCTCGAAGCCGGTGATGAGGGCGGTCTCGGCCATGCCGGAAATCCTCGCGGAAAGCGATGGATTCATTCTGGCGGGTGAAAATGCCGCGGGTCAATCGGTGCCGGCGGCTCGTCCTCGGCACCAGCTCTGGACCGCGGCGCCCGGCTGCGCTATGCGCCGCGGCGAGAAGGAAGGATCCTCCCGTGACCAGCGCCAGCGAGTTCGTCCCGTTCCACGTCACCGTCTGCGGTATCGCCGAGCTTTCCGGTCACAGCGCCGTCGGCGTGACGCATGTGCTGTCGATCCTCGATCCCGGCTTTCCCGATCCCGACGCCTTCGGCGCCTTCGGCGAGCATGAGCGCCTCGATCTGCGCTTTCACGACATCACCGAGGAGCGCGCCGGCATGCGGCTCGTGCAGCGCGAGGACGTGGCGGCGCTGTTGCAGTTCGGCCGCGACCTCGCGCGTGAGCCCAAGGCGCATCTCCTCGTCCATTGCCATATGGGCATCTCGCGCTCGACCGCGTCGATGGCGCTGATCCTGGCGCAGGCGCGGCCCGACCGTCCGGCGCAAGAGGCGCTGGCCGAGGTGCGGCGCATTCGCGCGCAGATCTGGCCCAATCTGCGTGTCATCGAGCTCGGCGACGAGCTGCTCGGCCGCAACGGCGAGCTCGTCGCCGCCGCCATCGCGCGCTACCGCCATGTCGTCGAGCGCCGGCCGGATGTCGGCAAGATGATGACCGAGATGGGACGCGGCCGCGAGGTGCAGGCGGCGACGGCGCCGCCGGCCCAGCCAGCTCTAGTGTCCACGCGCCGCTCGCTGACACGACCACGACGTGACCACCGGCACTAACGTCGTCGGTGCGACGTTGCAGCGAGGCTTGTAATCGAGAATATTCTCCCAACTGGCCCGTCCGATGCTGGGTGTTTCAGGCATCAGGCTCACGAAACCGGGGATTGCATGATAGCGGATACGGCGGTCGCAACTTGGCCTGCGCTTCGTACTGCGAAATTCGGATACCCACCACGGCGCGATGGCGCGATGGCAGTTGACATGAAAATATTTTCTTAGTGAAATAAACGTCGCGGTGTCGTGGCCGACCGCGAGGATGGAATGATATCCGCGTCGGCAGGCCGCGTGAGCCGCCACCAGGAGGCAGCATGCCGAAACCCCATGCCGTGAAGCCGGAATCGGACCCGGCGATCCGCGTTCGTGCGCTTGAATCGATCCTCGCCGAGAAGGGACTGATCGACCCGAAAGCGCTCGACGCACTGGTCGACACGTACGAGAACAAGGTCGGCCCTCGCAACGGCGCCAAAGTGGTTGCCCGGGCTTGGGTCGATCCGGCCTACAAGCAGCGCCTGCTGACCGATGCGACGGCGGCCATCAAGGAATTTGGCTTCTCCGGCCTGCAGGGCGAGGACATGGTCGTCGTCGAGAACACGCCGGAAGTCCATAACCTCGTCGTATGCACGTTGTGCTCGTGCTACCCGTGGCCGACGCTCGGTCTGCCGCCGATCTGGTACAAATCGGCGCCCTACCGCGCGCGCGCCGTCAGCGACCCGCGCGGCGTGCTCAAGGAGTTCGGCACTGAGCTGCCCGAGACGGTCGAAGTTCGCACCTGGGACACGACAGCGGAGCTGCGCTACCTCGTGTTGCCTGAGCGCCCATCGGGCACCGAGAATATGACCGAAGAACAGTTGGCCGAGCTGGTGACGCGCGACTCGATGATTGGTGTGACCAAGCCGAATGCACCCTGAAGGAAAGAGGTTCGACGCCATGAACGGTATTCACGACCTGGGCGGCATGCACGGTTTCGGGCCGGTGGTGCGCGAGGAGAACGAGCCGGTGTTTCACGAGCCGTGGGAGGGACGCGCGTTCGCCTTGTTCGCCGCGACGTTCGTTTTCGCCGGCTATACGGTCGACGAGTTCCGCCACGCGATCGAGAAGATCGAGCCGGCGCACTATCTGCAATCGTCGTACTACGAGCACTGGCTGTTCGCGTTCGAGGAGGCGCTGACGAAGCGCGGCTTTGTCACGCGCGAGGAGCTCGATGAGCGTATTGTCCAACTTCAAGCGGGGGGACGCTGATGCTGCTCACACCCGATATTGTTCCCGTGGTTGCGGCCACCGGCGCCTCAGCGCGTGTCGCAGCACATGTCGCGCCGCGCTTTCGTGCCGGCGACCGGGTCCGCGTTCGCAATCACAATCCGGTTACTCATACGCGGCTCCCGGGCTACCTGCGAGGCAAGCTCGGCATGATCGAGCAGGACTACGGCGTGTTTGCATTCCCCGACACGCACGCTCATGGTTTGGGTGAGAAGCCGCAACATTGCTACAGCGTTCGCTTCACTGCACGCGAGCTGTGGGGGCCGACGGCGTCCGATCGCGACACGTTGCGCGTTGACGTGTTCGACGACTACATGGACCTCGACTGACCGCATCGAACCGCCAATGAACGATCAGCCCGCTTCACCGTTGCTCGTCAAAGCACTGCCGGTAAGTGTCGATGCCGATCTCAAGTTTGCCGAGCCGTGGGAGGCGAAGGCGTTCGCAATCATCGTCAAGCTGGCGCAGGCCGGGTATTTCAGTTGGCCCGAGTGGGTCGAGTGCTTCTCGAAAGAGGTCGCTACCGCTACAGCTGTCGAGGCGGCCGGCGGCGATGCGCGAACCTACTATGAACAGTGGTTGAACGCGGCGGAGACGCTCCTTGTCGACAAGGGCATCACCACCAAGGAACAACTGCTCGCCAAGCGCTTCGCGATCGATTCGGTGGGCTCGACACATGTGCTGAAATGACGGCACGATCGGACACCGCGCGGCGCAAGGTGCCGGTGACGATCCTTACCGGCTTCCTTGGAGCGGGAAAGACCACGCTGCTCAACCGCATCCTGCGCAAGCGGCACGGCGAGC
>JBKQTR010000419.1:0-2674 GCA_052143095.1 Allostellaceae bacterium | reverse complement strand
TTGCTGATATCGGTATGGAACGGACCGCACATAATACAGTTGACGCGGACTTTGGGTCCGTATTCCTGCGCAAAGGTTTGCGTAAGTACGTTCAGGCCCGCTTTGGCGGCACCGTAGACGGCCATGTCGGAATCGGGCCGGATCGCGGCGGTCGAGGTAACGTTGATTATCGCACCACCCTCGGCCGCCGCCATGCGCGAGCCGAAGAGCGCCGATAATCTAAAGGGTCCCTTGAGGTTTACGCCGATAATCTTGTCGAAGAGATCCTCGCTCAGGTCGAGCGCCGAGGGCGCAAGCGGCGACAGGCCGGCGTTATTGATCAGCACATCGCTGCGTCCCCAGCACCCATAGACCTCCTCGACCAGACGGTCGCAATCCTCCCATTTGCCGACATGGGCCGCGTGCGCCGAGCCGTCGCTGCCCAGCGCGCGGATCTCCGCGACCGTCGCCTCACAGGCGTCGAGCTTGCGGCTCGCGACCGCGACGCGCGCACCGGCCTTGGCAAACGCCAGTGCCATCGCGTGGCCGATCCCCCGGCTGCCGCCGGTAATCACGACGACCTTGCCGGCGAAGTTGTACAGGCGCGCGACGTCGTTCATTGCGCGGTCACCTCCCGCTCGATCAGCTCGCCATACTTTTTGATCGCGGCCTCGCGCAACGCCGGGATATGGCCGCTCGGGAAAAGCCCCTTGGTGCCCTTGTACTCGCGCAGGATTTGCCGGGCCAGCGTGATCTTATGGACCTCGGTCGGACCGTCCGCCAGTCCCATCACGAAGCTCTCCATCACCTGATCCACGAACGGCATCTCGGGCGTTACGCCGAGCGAGCCGTGAAGCTGCAGGGCGCGCACCGCGACATCGTGGAAGACCTTGGGCATCTGCGCCTTGACCGCGGCGATATCCTTGCGCACCTTCAAGTAATCCTTGAACTTGTCGATACGCCACGCCGTCCGCAGCACGAGCAGGCGGAACTGCTCGATATCGACCCACGAGTCGGCGATCTTCTCCTGCACCATCTGCTTGTCGGCGAGCAACGACCCTTGCGTGGTACGGGAGAGCGCACGCTCGCACATCAGATCGAAGGCCTTCCGCACCTGCCCGATGGTGCGCATCGCATGATGGATGCGACCGCCGCCGAGCCGGGTCTGCGCGACGGCGAAGCCGCTGCCGCGAGGTCCCAGCAGATGGTCCTTGGGGATCTGCACGTCCTTGTAACTGACGTAGGCGTGCGCGCCCGTCCCTTCAGGCTCCTGCCCGACACCCACGTTGCGCGTGATCGTCAGTCCCGGCGCGTCGTTCGGCACGATAAAAGCCGACTGCCGCAGATACGGCGCCGCGTCGGGCTCCGAGACCGCCATCACGATCATGAAGGACGCCCAGCGCGCGTTCGAGGAAAACCACTTCTCGCCGTTGACCACCCAATTATCGCCGCGTAATTCCGCCCGCGTGGTGAAGACCTTCGGGTCGGCGCCGCCCTGCGGCTCGGTCATCGAGAAGCACGAGACAATCTCGTTTGCGAGCAATGGCTCGAGGTAGCGCTTCTTTTGCTCGGGCGTGCCGTACTTAGCCAGAATCTCGGCGTTGCCGGTATCGGGCGCCTGGCAGCCAAAGACGGTTGGCGCGAAGCGCGAACGTCCGAGGATTTCGTTCATCAGGGCGAGCTTGACCTGCCCATAGCCCTGCCCGCCGAGCTCGGGTTCGAGATGGCAGGCCCAAAGCTTCTGTTTACGCACCTCGGCCTGCAGCGGCCGCACGAGCTTGTTGCGTTTCGGATCGCGTACGTCGTAGGGAGATTCCAGCAGATAGTCGAGCGGCTCGACCTCCTCGCGCACGAACTTCTCCATCCAGTCGAGCTGCTTCTGAAATTCAGGTTCGGTCTCGAAATCCCAACTCACGGTTGATCTCCTTCATTACGCTGGCCGCCGCGCGGGGCGGAGCGACTGGTCCTTCGTCGTCATATGGCTTGGCAAACCCGGATGAAGCGAGAGTGCCTCAGCTATCGGCGCATCTCAAGGGGCGCAAAGGTCCGGCGGGATAAGCGGGGGAGCGGGCTTGGCCGGTCAGTATCCGCTCAGCCGCGCGACACGTTCGCGATGATAGGCCGGTGAACCAAAATAAGCTTCGTTGAAGCGCGCGCGCTTGAACCAGAAATGGATGTCGTGATCCCAGGTGAAGCCTATTCCACCGTGCATCAGGACGGCGCGATCAGCGCCACGCATGAACGCTTCGCACATCCGCGCCTTGGCCATCGCAGCGGCGCGCGACGCCTCGGCCGGAAGCGCGTCGAGCGCGTAGGCGGCATACCAGACCAGGGCCCGCGCCGGCTCGAGGTCGGCGACGATCTCCGCGGCCGCATGCTGCAACGCCTGAAAGCCGCCAATCGGCTTGCCGAACTGTTCGCGCACCTTGGAATATTCAACCGCCATCTCGAGGGCGCGTTCCAACCCGCCCAGCGAATCCGCGGCGATCGCCACCGCCGCGAGGTCCACCACACGATCATAGAGCGACGAATCGCCTGACAGCTTGCACTGATCATCGAGCACGACCGCGTCCAGTTCGAGCGCACACACCTTGCGGGTGACGTCCATGTGGTTGAAAGGCGGGGAGACCTTTACGCCCTGCGCTTTGAGATCAACGGCGAACAAGGCGACCGCTTCGCTCGTGCGCGCGGCGAC
>JBKQTR010000418.1:0-35755 GCA_052143095.1 Allostellaceae bacterium | reverse complement strand
CGCCGATCATGCGCGAGGTCAAGGACCGCGCGGCATCCGGCACGCCGGTCCTCGGCATCTGCAACGGCTTCCAGATCCTCACCGAGGCGGGGCTGCTGCCGGGCGTCCTCCTCACCAACAAGACGCTCAAATTCCACTGCAAGGAAGTCGACCTCCGCGTCGAAAGCAGCCAGAGCATCTTCACTTGCCGCTACGAGGCGGGACAGGTGATCCGCGTGCCGGTGGCGCATCACGACGGCAACTACTTCGCCGATGAGGCGACGCTCGACCGGCTGGAGGAGAAGGGCCTCGTCGCCTTCCGCTATTGCACGCCCTCGGGCGCGCTCACCGAAGACGGCAACGCCAACGGGTCCGCGCGCAACATCGCCGGCATCTTCAACGAGGCCAAGACGGTGCTGGGGCTGATGCCGCATCCCGAGGACGCCACCGACCCGCTGCTCGGCCGCACCGACGGCCAGTCGCTCTTCGCCGGGCTGGTGGAGGCGCTCGCTTGAGCACGCCCGCCGCCGGGCCGAGCCTCACCCCGGAGATCGTCGCCCAGCACGGCCTCACCAGCGAGGAGTTCGCGCGCGCCTGCCGCATCCTCGGCCGCACGCCCAACCTCACCGAGCTCGGCATCTTCTCGGTGATGTGGAGCGAGCATTGCTCGTACAAATCGTCGAAAGTCTGGCTGCGCCGCCTGCCGACGACGGGACCCGGCGTCATCTGCGGTCCCGGCGAGAATGCCGGCGTCATCGATATCGGCGACGGCGAGGCCGCGATCTTCAAGATCGAGAGCCACAACCATCCCTCCTTCATCGAGCCCTATCAGGGCGCGGCGACCGGGGTCGGCGGCATCCTGCGCGACGTCTTCACCATGGGCGCGCGGCCGATCGCCAATCTCAACGCGCTGCGCTTCGGCAGCCCCGACCATCCGAAGACGCGCCATCTCGTCGCCGGCGTGGTTGCCGGCATCGGCGGCTACGGCAATTGCGTCGGCGTGCCGACGGTCGGCGGCGAGTGCAATTTCCACGCCTCCTACAACGGCAACATCCTGGTCAATGCGATGACGGTGGGGCTGGCGGATGCCAAGCGCATCTTCTATTCCGCCGCCGCCGGGCCCGGCAATCCCGTGATCTATGTCGGCGCCAAGACCGGACGCGACGGCATCCACGGCGCCACCATGGCCTCAGCCGAATTCTCCGAGGACAGCGAGGCCAAGCGCCCGACCGTCCAGGTCGGCGACCCCTTCACCGAGAAGCTGCTGATCGAAGCCTGCCTCGAACTCATGGCGAGCGACGTCATCGTCGCTATCCAGGATATGGGCGCCGCCGGCCTCACCTCCTCCTCGGTGGAGATGGCGGGCAAAGGCGGGCTCGGCATCGAGCTCGATCTCGACCAGGTGCCGGTGCGCGAGGAGCGCATGACCGCCTATGAGATCATGCTCTCCGAGAGCCAGGAGCGCATGCTGATGATCCTGAAGCCCGGAAGCGAGGGGCAGGCGCGGCGCATCTTCGAGAAATGGGAGCTCGATTTCGCGGTCATCGGCCGGGTGACCGAGAGCGGCCGGCTGGTGCTGCGCCAGGCCGGCGAGATCGCCGCCGACCTGCCGGTAGGGCCGCTGGTCACCGAGGCGCCGCTCTATGAGCGCCCCTGGACCGAGACGCCGCGGCGGCCGGAGCTCGGCGCCGAGGAGGTGCCGGCGAGCGATCCCGTGGCCGCGCTGAAGACGCTGCTCGGCTGCCCCGACCTCGCCTCCAAGCGCTGGATCTGGGAGCAGTACGACCATCTCGTCATGGGCCACACGGTGCAGCGGCCGGGCGGCGACGCGGCGGTGGTGCGCATCCCCGGCCGGAAAAAGGCGCTGGCGCTGGTGACGGATTGCACGCCGCGCTATTGCGCCGCCGATCCCCGGCGGGGCGGCGCGCAGGCGGTGGCGGAGACCTGGCGCAACCTCACCGCGGTCGGCGCTACCCCGCTTGCCATCACCGACAATATGAATTTCGGCAATCCCGAGCAGCCGGAGATCATGGGCCAGTTCGCCGGCTGCATCGAAGGCATGCGCGAGGCCTGCCTGGCACTCAACTATCCCGTCGTCTCCGGCAATGTCTCGCTTTACAACGAGACCAATGGCAGCGGCATCCTGCCGACGCCGGTGATCGGCGGCGTCGGCCTCGTCGCCGATGCCGCCCGCACCGTGAGCCTCGCCTTCAAGCAGGCCGGCGAGGCGATCCTGCTGGTGGGCGAGACCCGAGGCCATCTCGGCAGCTCGCTCTACCTGCGCGAGATCGCCGGCAGCGAGGCGGGCGCGCCGCCGCCGGTCGACCTCGCCGCCGAGCGCCGCAACGGCGATGCCGTGCGCGCCGAGATCGTCGCGGGCGGGGTCACCGCCTGTCACGACGTCGCCGATGGCGGGCTGCTGGTGGCGGTGGCCGAGATGGCCATGGCGGGGGGGCTCGGCGCCCGACTCGCCGCGCCGGCGACCCTGCCGCGCCATGGCTTCTGGTTCGGCGAGGACCAGGCTCGTTACGTCCTGACAACGACCGATCCCGGCGGCCTCACGCGCCGCCTGGAGGCGGCCGGCCTGCCGGTCCTGCGGCTCGGCACCACCGGCGGCGACGCGTTGACACTGGACAGTGGGGGTGCCATATCCATTGCTGAGTTGCGGCGGATCAACGAGGCGTGGCTGCCCAATTATATGGCAGCTCCCTGAGGCGCTCGGCCGGAGGCACGCGCATGGCGATGGATGCGGGGACGATCGAGCGGCTGATCAGGGAGGGCCTGCCGGATGCGCAGGTCACGATCGAGGATCTCCGCGGCGACGGCGACCACTACGCCGCCCATGTCGTCTCCGCCGCCTTTAGGGGCAAGAGCCGCGTGCAGCAGCATCAGCTGGTCTATCAAGCGCTGAGAGGACGCATGGGGAACGAGCTGCATGCCCTGGCGCTGCAGACGAGCCCGCCGGAAGGTTGACCGATATCGCGAGGAACATCATGACCACCACCAACACCACCGTCATCGACCGCATCAAGCGGGACATCGCCGACCATCCGGTGGTGCTCTTCATGAAGGGAACGCCGGTCTTCCCGCAATGCGGCTTCTCCGCCGCCGTGGTCCAGATCCTCACGCATCTCGGCGTGAAGTTCAAAGGCATCGACGTGCTCGCCGATCCCGAGATCCGCCAGGGCATCAAGGAATTCTCGAGCTGGCCGACCATCCCGCAGCTCTACGTCAAGGGCGAGTTCGTCGGCGGCTGCGATATCGTCCGCGAGATGTTCGAGACGGGCGAGCTCGGCGAGGTGTTCAAAGGCAAGGGCATCGACACCCGCGGCTGATCGACGCGGCACCTGCAAGCCTCACTCATTGGCGTACGGCGATTTTTTGTCGATGGTGTACACCATTGACGTAGGGTCGCCGGCGCCGGTCCGGCCGGCCGCTAACCAGGCTTCAACGCTTCTGTGGTCTTATCGCGGGCGGAGGGGGGCGCCTCACGCTGACAAGGTATTTTTTGATGTTCGCCTACCGCTCGCTTTCCGCCGACGATCCGAAAATCCTCGAGCATCTCCTGGCGATGACGCCGGAGGATCGCCGCTGCCGTTTCCACGGCCTGGCGAGCGATCAGCGCATCGTGGATTATTGCGCCGAGATACCGCGGCGCGAGGCGCATCTCGTCGGCTGCTTCGAGGACGAACGGCTGGTCGGGCTGATCGAGATCGCGCTGTGCGGCGAGGGCGCCGACCGGCGCGGCGAGGTCGGCATGAGCGTTGCCGCCGACCAGCGCGACCGCGGCATCGGCCATAGCCTGGTGCAGCATGCGCTCGACTTCGCCGCCAATCACGGCGTGCCGCTGGTGTTCGGCTATCTGCCGGACAATGTGCGCATCCCGCGCATCGTCCATGCCCTCGGCGGCACGGTGAACCGGCTGGGCGCGCAAGCGGAGATCGCGGCGCCCGCGCCGACCGGCTTCAGCCTCTGCCTCGAGGCGATCGACAATCTCGGCCTCTTCGCCGCCGGCATGCTGGGCTTCTGGCGCAAGGCGCTGGCGGAGCCCGATCCGCCCAAGCCCTGATCCGCGGGCGGATCAGCGCCGCCGCTCGCGCAGCTTGCCGACGATCCCGGCCGGGAAGAAATAGACGATCAGCACGAACAGCACGCCCAGCCAGAGCAGCCAGCGGTCGGGATGGAAGAGCGCCGGCAGCACCGGCCAGCCTTCGAGCCCACCGGAGATCGCCGCCATGGCCGGCTGGAGATAATACTCGGCCATTACCAGCACGACCGCGCCCAGCGCCGGACCGTAAAGCGTGCCCATGCCGCCGATCACCACCATCAGCAGGATGTCGACCATCAGGTCGAAGGACAGCGTCACGGCCGGGCCGTTGTAGCGCAGCAGCAGCGCCATCATCGCGCCGGCCAGCGCCGCCATCGCCGCCGAGAGCGCGCCGGCGAGCGTGCGGTAGACGACGGTGCGGTAGCCCAGCGCCTCGGCGCGGAACTCGTTCTCGCGGATCGCCTGCAGCACGCGGCCGAAGGGCGAGTTGACGACGCGCAGCATCAGCAGGAAGAGCGCCAGCGACAGCGCGAAGATCAGGTAATAGGTGACGAGGCGCCCGTCGAGCCGCACCCCCAGCACCGGCTCGGCCGCCAGCCGGAAGCCCGGCGTCAACAGACGCGGCACCGAGAAGGTGAGCCCGTCCTCGCCGCCGGTGAGGTCGCGCAGCTGGGTGGCGAGAATGAGCGCGAAGCTCGCCACCGCGAGCGTGATCATCGAGAAGAAGATGGCGCGCACGCGCAGGCTCAGCAGGCCGATGAGGATGGCGACGAGCGCCGCCAGCGCGACGCCGGAAGCGGTGCCGAGCAGCACCGCGTCCCAGCCGACCCAGAGCTTCGACAGCGCGATGGCGACGCCATAGGCGCCCATGCCGAAGAACATGGTGTGGGCGAAGGAGGCGATGCCGGTATAGCCCAGCATGACGTCGTAGCTCGCCGCGAGCACGATGAAGATGCAGATGCGCGACGCCACCCCGAGCGGGCGCGTGCCGGGAAAGAGGAAGGGCGCGAAAGCGAGGCCCAGCAGCACCGCCAGCAGCAGCAGGCTCAGCACGACGCCGCCGGGCCGGTCGCCGGACAGCAGCCCGTCGAGCGGCGCGCGCGTGCGCGCTCTCATTCCGCCCCCACCCTCATCCCGCGCCCACCGGAAAGAGCCCGCGCGGCCGCCATAGCAGGATCGCCATCATCAGCACGATGGTCGATCCCAGCGCCAGCTTGGGCGCGAGGAATCCGACGTAATTCGTCACCAGCCCCACCAGGATCGCGGCGGTGAAGCAGCCGCCGATCGAGCCGAGCCCGCCGATGATGAGGATGATGAAGATCAGGATGGTCATGTCGCCGCCGATGCTGCGGGTGACCAGCTCCTGGTAGAGCGCCCACATGACGCCGCCGATACCGGCGAGCGCCGTGCCGGTGACGAAGACGCCGATGAACAGCCGCCGGATGCGGTAACCCAGCGCCTCTACCATCTCGAGATTCTCGACGCCGGCGCGCACCAGCAGCCCGACGCGCGTGCGGTTGAGCAGGAGATGGAGCCCGGCAAAGACCAGCAGCCCGAGGGCCGCGGCGAGGATGCGGTATTTCTCGATCGCCGCGCCGCCGATGATGATGCTGCCGCGAAAGCTCGCGGGCTTGGGCAGCGGCAGCGGGTTCGCGCCCCAGATGGCGACCACCAGCTGCTCGGCGATGATGAGGCCGCCGACGGTGATCAGGATCTGGCGCAGCGGCGCGCCATAGACGCGGCGGATGATGATGCGCTCGAAGACATAGCCCGCCGCCCCGCTCGCCAGCAATGCTACGAGCAGCGCCGCCGCGAGCACGGCGAGGTTGAGCCACCACTGGTCCGCCGCGCTCCAGCCGGCCATCGCGCCGACCACGCTCACCGCGAGATAGGCCCCCAAGGTGATGAAGGCGCCATGGGCGAAAGTGAAGACCTGCATCAGGCCGAAGATCAGGGTGAGGCCCGCCGCCATCAGGAACAGCATCATGCCCATGGCGACGCCGGCGACGGTGAGGGTGAGCCAGGTGGAGAAGCTCATGGCCGGCAAGGTCACGAGCGCCATCACCGGCAGGATCGCATAGGCGCTCCAATCCGCGGCGCGTAGGCGGAGCAGCGCCTCGCTCATTGGTGGCTCGCTAAGCTCAAGCCGAGGAGATGCTGCTGGAGCGCCTCGTCGGCGGCGAGATCGGCCATGGTGCCGGTATGGACGATGCGCCCGTCATCCATCACCGCGAAATCGTCGCCGACCGAGCGCGCCATGTGGAAATTCTGCTCGACCAGCAGGATCGTCGTCTCCGTCCGCTTCAGCCGCAGGAAGGCGTCGATGAGCTGCTGGATCACCGCCGGCGCCAAGCCCTTGGTCGGCTCGTCGACGATGAGCAGGCGGCGCGGCTCGATGATGGCGCGGCTGATGGCGAGCATCTGCTTCTGCCCGCCGGACAGCGAGCCCGCCGCGTTGTGCCATTTCTGCCGCAGCGCCGGAAAGAGCGCCAGCACCTCGTCGAGCCGCGCCTCGTCGAAACCCTGCGGCCCGGTGGCGAGCAGCAGGTTCTCGCGCACCGTGAGCTGGGTGAAGATGCCCATGCTCTCGGGCACATAGGCGATGCCGAGGCGGGCGATGTCGGGCGTGTCGAGGTCACCGATCGCGCGGCCGTCGAAATCGATCTCGCCGGCGCTGCGGCGCCACAGCCCCATGATGGTGCGCAAGGTGGTGGTCTTGCCGGCGCCGTTGCGGCCCAACAGCATGGTCAGCCGCCCGGCGCGCACGGCGAGGTCGACGCCGTGCAGGATGTGGTAGCGGCCGATATGCGTGTGGATTCCGGCGAGAAGCAGCAGCGCCGCGCCGTCGCTCACTTGACGTCCTCGATGGCCGCGTGGACATGGCTGCTGATGATGTCGAGGCGGCGCGAATGCCAGGGATCGGGCACGCGGCTGTTGCTGATATAGGCGAAGGAGACACCGGTCTCGGGATCGGCCCAGCAATAGGAGGAGCCGACGCCGCCATGGCCGAAGGTCGTGGGCGAGGCGAGCGAGCCCAGCCCGCGGATGTTGGGCGTCGTCCCGCGCGAATGCGGCCCGAGGCCGCGATGCATCGGCATGCCCATATAGTGGTCGACGCGATCGCCGGTGTAGTTGCGCGTGACGTATTGCATCATGCGCGGCGAGACGATGCGGTTGCCGTTGAGCGTGCCGCCCTGCACCAGCGCCTGATAGAAGGCGGCCATGGCGCGCGCCGTGGCGAAGCCGCCGGCACCGGGGACGCCGGCGCGGCGCCAGGCGGCATCGTTCTCCTGGCTGAAGCGGAGCTGCTTGCGGCCGTCCTCCGACGGCCCGTGCATGTCGGCGGCGCGCGCATTCTCGCGCTCGGGCAAGCCGACATAGAGCTCACCCTCGAGGCCGAGCGGCTCGATCACGCGCTGATGGATGAAGTCGCGGTAGTCCCCCTTGGCCACCGCCTCGATCAGCACGGCGCAGACCCAATGGGCGGCAAGCCGGTGATATTCGAGGCGCGAGCCCGGCGTCCATTCCAGCGTGAAGTCGCAGACGCGATCGCGGAGCTGGTCATGATCTTCCAAGGCGGAGGGCGGCATCGCCATGCCGGCACCGGGAAAGCCCCCCTGATGCGACAGTACCTGCAGCAGCGTGATCTCGCCCTTGCCGTTGCGCGCGAAGTCCGGGATGTGGTCGGCGATGCGGTCGTGGAAGGTGAGCGCCCCCTCCTCCACCAACACCCAGATCGCGGCGGCGGTGATCACCTTGGTGTTGGAATAGAGCAGCCAGAGCGTGTCGTCCTTGGCCGGCGCCGCGTCGGGCTCGATCCGCGCCGCGCCGAAGCTCCGGTAGAGCGCGAGCTTGCCGTTGCGCGCCAGCGCGATCTGGGCGCCGGGATAGCGGTTGTCGCGGATATGCCCCTCGATGATGCGGCCAAGCCGGTTCAGCGTATCGACGCGGAAGCCGAGGCTCGACGGCTCGGCGGTCTCGAGAACGAACGGCATTGTCTTCCTCCTGCGGGTTACGGCGCGGCGCGGATGCCGAGATAGGCCTCCTGCACGATCGGCGAGGCGACCACCGCGGCGGGCGCGCCATCGGCCACCAGCGCGCCATTGTGCAGCACGATAACCCGGTCGGCGAGCCGGCGCACCACATCCATCTTGTGCTCGACCAGCAGGATGGTCTTGTCGCCCTCCTGCTTGATCGCCTCGATCAGATCGAGGATGACCGGCACCTCGTCGACGCTCATACCGGCGGTGGGCTCGTCGAACATGAAGATCTCGGGCTCCAGCGCCAGCAGGATCGCCACTTCGAGCTTGCGCTGGTCGCCATGCGACAGCGCCGCGGCACTTGCCTGGGCGCGCTCGGCAAGCTTGACGCGCACGAGACAGGCTTCGGCGCGCTCGACGAGGTCGCGGCGGCGCGCCGCCATGCTGAGGATGTCGAGGCCGATGCCAGCGCGCGCCTGAACGGCGAGGCGGACATTCTCCAGCACGCTCAGACTGGGAAAGAGGTTGGTGAGCTGGAAGGCGCGGCCGAGGCCAAGCCGGGCGCGCGCCGGCGCCGCGAGCCGGGTGATCGCCACGCCCTTGAGCAGCACCGCGCCGGCCGTGGCGCTGAGCTGGCCCGAGATCAGGTTGAAATAGGTCGTCTTGCCGGCGCCGTTGGGGCCGACGATGGCGGTCAGCGTGCCGCGCTCGAAGGCGCAGGAGACGCCGTCCACCGCGACATGCCCGCCGAAGCGGATGGTGAGGTCGCGCGTCTCCAGGATCGGCGCGGTCCCTGCCATCGCTCCCTCCGGCGCCAGCGGCTCAGCGATGGTTCTGGATCGGCACCTTCATGTCGTCGATCCCGATCACCCGCGTCAGCTCCGGGATCGCCCAGGCGACGGCCGGATCGACCTTGATCTTGAAGGCGTACATCTCCTGCAGCGCCTGGTGATCCTCCTTGCGGAAGACCATCTTGCCCTTGGGCGTGTCGAACGACAGGCCCTCCATCGCAGCAATCAGCGTCTCGGTATCGGTCGCGCCGCCGGTCTTGGTCAGCGCCTCGACCACCGCCATCGCCGCCGCCATGCCGCCGCAGGTGAAGAAATCCGGCGGCGCGTCGAAGCGCTTCTTGTGCTCGGCGACGAGCCAGTCGTTCACGGGGTTCTTGGGGATCTCGTAGTAGTAATAAGTGGCGCCCTCGAGCCCGGGGAAATCCTTGTAGGCGGCGAGCGCCGGCAGGATGTTGCCGCCGGTCGCGACCTCGATGCCGAGCCGGCCGGGATCGGCCGCCTTGATCGCCGGGAAGGGATTGCCGCCGGCCCAGATCACCCACAGCACCTTGCGGCCCTGCTCCTTCGCCAAGGCGTCGAAGATGCGCTGCAGCGGCGCGGTGAAGTCGGTGGTGGTCGGCGGCGCGTATTCCTCATGCACCAGCTTGGCGCCGGTGTCGGCGAGCGCCGCCTTGAAGGCGGCGACGCCGTCGCGGCCGAAGGCGTAGTCCTGACCCAGCGTAGCGATCACCGTACCGGGGCGGCCGATGGCCAGCGCGTTGGAGATCGCGTCCTGCGAGGAGTTGCGCGCGGTGCGGAAGATATAGCGGTTCCATTTGTCGCCGGTGATGGAATCGGCGACCGCCGGCTCGACGATCAGGATCTTCTTCGCTTCCTGCGCCACCGGCAGCATGGCGAGCGCCACGCCCGAGCTGGTGCCGCCGACGGCCAAATCGGCATCGTCGTCGTTATAGGCCTCAGAGAGCAGGTTGCGGCCGACATCGGGCTTCAACTGGCTGTCCTTCTCGATGATCTCGAGCTTGCGGCCGGCCACAATCATCGTGCCCTTGGTGGCGTATTCGAGACCCAGCATGAAGCCGCGGGATTCCTGCGCCGCATAGGCCTCGAGCGCGCCGGTCTTGTCCTGGATGAACGCGATCTTGATCGGCTTGCTCTGCGCCAGGGCCATCGGCGCGGCAAACACCATGGCGAGCAACACGGCAACCGACAGTGGACGAAACGACATCGACAGCCTCCCCGAGCGGCTTGTTGTAACGCCTGCGATTCAGATATCACCAGCCCGGCTCGGCGTGTTCGACCGAGCGGGCGCAGTCGCTTGACCCGGCGTCTGCGGCAGGACCGCTCCGGACAGGCTATAGCACGATCGGGTGGCGGCGAGTAGCCGCACCGCCGCCCGGCCGGCGACGCGTCAGGCGGCGAATTTATACGCCGCCATGCTGAGGCTGCCGAGCGTAAACCCCCGATACAGCCGCTCGCCGCGGGCGCCCGGGCCTGCCGCGCCCAAGGCGACGAAGAGCGGCAGGAAATGGTCGGGCGTCGGCTGCGCTTGGCGCGCATGCGGCGCGCGATGGACCCAGTCGAGCAGCTCCGCCTCGCGACCCTCGGCCAGCGCCGCGGCCAGCCAATCGTCGAATTGCTGCGCCCATTGCGGCGCGGCACCGCCCTCCCAGGCGACGGCGCGCAGATTGTGCACGGCGCCGCCGCTGGCCAGGATCAGCACGCCCTCGCCGCGCAGCGGCGCCAGCGCCGCGCCGAGGCGATGATGCCAGGCGGCGTCGCGATAAGGCTGGATCGACAGCTGGATCGTCGGAATGGCGGCGTCGGGATACATGATCCTGAGCGGGACCCAGGCGCCATGGTCGAGCCCGCGCGCGCCGTCGATGCCGGTGGCGATGCCGGCACCGCCCAGCAGTGCCGCGACACGCTCCGCCAGCGCCGGCGCGCCCGGCGCGGGATAGGTGAGGCGATATAGCGGCTCGGGAAAGCCGTAGAAATCATGGATGGTTTCGTTGCGCTGCGGCGCGGAGACGGCCGGCTCCTCGGTCATCCAATGGGCCGAGACGCACAGCACCGCCGCCGGCCGCGGCAACAGCTGCGCCACGCGCTGCCAGCTGGCGCCAGTCTCGCCGGGATCGAGCGACAGCGTCGGCGCGCCGTGGGACAGGAACAGACTGGGCAAGGACGGGGCGGTCATCATCGACCTCGAGCTGGGCAAGTGCCGGGGTTAGGTAGGCCGCTCGGGCTCCTTGCGCAAGGCCCGCGCGGCCCGCGGCGGGATCACCAGGACGCGGTCGACGCGCCTTCCGTCCATGTCGACCACCTCGAAGCGGAAGCCCTTGACGCTGATGCGGTCGCCCACCTGCGGCACGCGGTTGATGCGCGCCATCATGAAGCCGCCGAGCGTCTGGAAGTCGCCGCTGTCGTCGCCGGGAAGCTGCGCCAGCCCGGTCAGATCCTTGATCTCGTCGATGGTCACCATGCCGTCGACCAGCCAGGAGCCGTCATCGCGGCGCACCACCGTCCGGCTCTCGGCATCGGTCGGGTCGGCGATGTCGCCGACCAGCGACTGCAGGATGTCGTGCAAGGTGACGACGCCCTCGAAATCGCCGTACTCGTCGACGACGAGCGCCATCGGCGCGCCTGATTTCTTGAAGAGCTCGAGCGCGCGCAGCGCCGTCACCGTGGCGGGAAGATAGATCGCCGGCTTGACCGCGCCCTTGATGTCGAACGGCCGGCCGGCGAGCAGCGCGGTGAGCAGATCCTTCACCTGCACGACGCCCAGCACCTGCTGCGGCGAGCCCTGCACCACGGGAAAGCGCGAGTAGTCGCTGTCGCGGATCTTGCGGCGGTTCTCCTCCTCGCTGTCGGTGACGTCGAGCCACTCGGCCTGCGTGCGCGGCGTCATCACCGCGCTGACGCGCCGGTCGCCGAGGCGGAACACCATCTGCACCATTTCCGTCTCGGCCGCCTGGAAATGCCCGGCCGCGGTCGCCTCGCGCAGCATCAGGGTGATCTCCTCCTCGGTCACCGGCGGCGGCTCGCCGGTGCGCGTTGGCGCCAGGCGCAGCACTAGGCTGGACGAGACGCTGAGCAGCCGCTCGATCGGCCGCGCCACCGCGGACAGCACCTGCAGCAGTCGCGACAACCGCGCGGCAATGAATTCTGGCCGGCTCAGCGCCAGCCGTTTCGGCACCAGCTCGCCCAGCACCAGCGTGAAATAGGCGATGAGGACGACGACACTGAAGAAGGCGATCGAATTGGCATAGGTGCCGATCGCGCCCGGCACGGTCTCCAGCCGCCGCGCCAGGGTCTCGGCCAAGGTCGCGCCGCCGAGCGCGCTTGCCAGCACGCCGATAACCGTGATGCCGATCTGCACGGTGGAGAGGAAGCGGCCGGGGTCGCGCTTCAGCTCGAGCGCGAGCTGGGCGCCGCGGCGGCCGAGATCGGCGGCGTGCTGGAGGCGCGCTTTGCGCGCGGAGACCACGGCCATCTCCGCCATGGCGAAGAAGCCGTTCAGCAGGATGAGCAGGAAGACGATGACGATCTGCAGCCAGAGCATGGCCATGTCCGGTCGGTTGTCGGGCCTCGTCCCCCAGGATACGCGGTCTCGGCGGATTTTGCGCCGCCCGTCGGGTAGTATCTCAATTTGAATTTGTGCGTGCCGACCAGAGGGCAGCGCCCATATACGCCACGATTTCGAGGAGCGCGCCGGCGGTCCCAGGCGGGCAAAACGATGCACACCCCGCGCTTGTCACGCAGACTTCTTCAGCTTCACTGTCTTGCCAAGCCGCAGCGTCGTGGCGCGTCTCGCAAGCGGTGAGGAAAGCACCCGCTCGCGCTTGCTCTGGTCATAGATCCCGAGCTCCACGCCGTAGCCAAGCGCTGCGAGCGCTTCGGTGAGCCGCGGGGCCTTGCTGGGCTCTTTCGGGTCAAGCAGCCGGCGCGCCTCCTTGTGGTCGCAGTCGAGAAGCCGTGCCAGATCAGCCGTGTTCTTGCCGCGCTCGGCGAGGGCCTGGTTGAGGGCGATCTTGAGCGACAGCGTGGGTTCCGGCGCCAGAACCCATTGACCCCGTTTCGGCGACGTCGGACGGGGAATCGGCTCGCCATCGACCAGCCGGCTCGCCAATGCCTCGCCGAGGCAGTCGACCGCCTCCGCGATGGCCTCCTCGAGCGTCTTGCCGTCGGTCGCCGCCTCCGGCAGATCGGGGAAAGTCGCGAGATAAAAACCCGCACCGTCGCGCTTGATCTCACAGGGGTATTCGATCCGATTGAGCACGGCACCCGCTCGAACCTTCCGAAGGAACTCACTGCCTTTCATCGTATTGCACACCGTAGGACAATTTTGTCCTACAGTCAAGTGGTGGCGTTCCCCTATCGTTTCCCCTGGAATGCTATCGCCTCTCGTACCGGCGTGACGCCGGCCGCGGCCGGCGATATCCTGGCGGCAAAACGCCGGGGAGGAGCCGCCATGGACCATCGCGTCATCGATGCCGACGGGCATATCTGCGAGCCGCGTGCCGTCTGGACCGATTATGTCGTCCGCCGCCACCGCGACCGGACGATCCGCCTCGAGCGCGACAGCGACGGGCAGGACTGGGTCTGGATCAACGGCGTGCAGCGCAAGAACCTGCCGCCTGCCGCCGCCTGCATTCCCTGGGGCATGGACGATCCCGAGCATGTGCCGACTTGGGACGACATGCTGCCAGGCTCTTATGACGGCGGCGCCCGGGTCGAGGTGCTGGAGGAGGAAGGCATCGAGCGCTCGCTGCTCTACCCCTCGCTCTATCTGCTTCACGGCGACATCGACGATGCCGAGGTCGCCGCATCCGCCTGCGCCGGCTACAACCGCTGGATCGCGGATATGTGCCGCGACGGCAAAGGCCGGCTCGATGCCGTGGGCATCGTGCCGCTGCAGAGCATCGAGAAGGCGGCGGCGGAGGTCGAGCACATCGCGCGCCTGGGCCTGAAGGGCGTCTGCTTCCGGCCGGAGCGCTATCAGGGCCTCGCGCTCAGCGACGAGCGGCTGGCGGCCTTCTGGGAGCGGGTCGCCGGCAACGGGCTCTTCGCCGCCGTCCATGGCAGCTTCGGCTCGCTGATGCCGAGCTTCGCCTCGAGCCGCTATCAGAACAATTTCTTCGTGCACATGATCTGCCATCCCTTCGAGCAGATGGCCGCCGCGCTCGACATCATCGCCGGCGGCGTGCTCGAGCGTCATCCCAAGCTCACCGTCGCCTTCCTCGAATCCGGGCTGGGCTGGCTCGAATACTGGCTCGAGCGCATGGACGAGCATGTCGTCGCCATGCGGCACGCCGTGCCGTGGCTGACGCGCAAGCCATCGGACCTCTTCCGCGAGCAATGCTTCATCTCGATCGAGGCCGACGAGGCCGGCCGCTTGCCGAGGCTGCAGCAGTTGCGGCTCGATCGCTGCGTCTTCTCGGGCGCCGACTATCCCCACTACGACTGCACCTACCCCGGCGCGGTCAAGGCGCTCGAAGAGAACCTGGCGCCGCTCGACCCCGCGCTCGCCGACCGCATCCGCCGCGGCAATGCCGCGCGTTTCCTCGGGCTCGGGTGAGCCGCGCGCTCACTCGCTGCGGCCGCTTGGCGCCGCAGCATCGGCGCTGTTCTTGGCGGCCTGCGCCTCGAGATAGGCGATGATGTCGGCTCGCGTCTCGGCGTCGTCGATCCCCATGGGCATCAACGCCCCGGGCACGAGGCGCTGCGGCCCGGCCAGCCATCGGTCGAGGGTCGCCCGTGACCAGACGATGCCCGAGGCGAGGAGCGCCTTGGAGTAAGGGTAGCCGACGAGGCTAGCGGCGCGGCGCCCGACCACCCCGGCGAGCGGCGGCCCGATGAGCGCGCGATCGAGACCGTGGCACCCGGCGCAGCGCGAGGCGAAGAGCTTGCCGCCCGCCGCGGGATCGGGCGTCGCCTCGGCAAAGCGCGCGAGATCCTGCGCGCCGTCGGGGCGCTCGGAGGCGAAGAAGGTGTAGGACAAGGTGATGGTGTCGATATCCTTGGTCGAGGGGTCGGTGCCGAGCTGCGGGTCGACGAAGAAATCGACCGGCATCTCCACCTGCTGATGCGCGCCGAGACGCTCCTCGGTGAAGCAGAAGCACTCGATCTTCTTGAAATAGATGCCGGCCTTGAGCGGCGTCACGTTGAAAGTGGCGTGACCGACATAGTCGCGCGCGGAGAGATTCTTGGCGATGAAGAAGGCAAGCGTGTCCTCGCCGAGGCGCAGCTGCACCTCGGATTGCGCCGGCTCGAAGCGCCAGGGCAGGCCGGGGGCGACATTGGTCGAAAAGCGCACGGTGACGATCCGCGACGACGGGCTTGCCGTGTCGGACGCCACGCGCTGCGTCGCGCCGCCATAGCCGGTGGCGGCACAGAACAGGCGATAGAACGTCGCCGAAAACGAGACCAGCCCCACCATGGCGCCGAGCAGCAGGCCGAGCAGCGCCAGGACGCGAAGATTTGCTCGTTTCATGACCGATCCTTCGCCTCGAGCAGAGGGCGAAGCTCCGCGGCGATGCCGTCGGCCGGCGTCTCGCTGCTGAGCAGCCGCGCGAACTTGCCTTGCGGGTTCATCACATAGAGGAAGGAGCTGTGGTCGACGAGGTAGCCGGAGCCCTCGCCGGAATGGGCGGAGACATAGACCTTGTACTCCTTCACCACGGCGGCGATCTGCTCCGCCGAGCCGCTGAGCCCGACGATCCGGGGATCGAAGACCCTAACGTAGTCGCCCATCACCTTGGGCGTGTCCCGGCGCGGATCGACGGTAATGAACAAGACCTGCAGCTTGTCGGCCGCCGATCCGAGCTTGGCAAGCGCGCCGGCGATGTTGCTCAGCGCCGTCGGACAGGCATCGGGACAAAAGGTGTAGCCGAAATAGACCAACAGCCATTTGCCGGGATAGCTGCGATCGGTGACCACGCTGCCATCGGCGGTGGTCAGCGCGAAGGGCCCGCCGAGCGCCGAAGTGGCGACGATCGCGTCGCCTGAGCGGTAGGCCACCAGCAGGCTGGTCGTCGCGGCGCCGCCGAGGATCAGCAGACCCAGCGCGGCGCCCAGGATGAGGCGGAAGCGCGGCGTCATCGGACGACACCGGCGGCGACGAGCAGCGGCGCGAGCGCGCGGCGAGAACTGAGAGACATGAAAGCGCTCCTGAGGTGACGGGGTTGTGCCGGCGCCGGCGCCGCGGCCCAAGGCCGGCGCGGGCGCTGCGTCAGACCGTCACGGGCGGCGCCCGCGCCAGCGCTCCGAGGCTGATCCGAACAACGTGCCAAGTCGGCGCCGGCAGCGCCGGCTCGCCAAGAGCGGCAGCAAGCACCCAGGCCAGCGCGGCAATCACCGGCAGGAGGAAGACGCCGCCCAGCGACAGCGCGAGACAGATCGGGCAAAACGGCGCCTTGCCCGGCGCCGGGCCGGAGCGGTCATCGGCGGGCATGGCGGCGCCCGTGCCGGTGCAGAGCGCTCCCGCGAGCCACGGCATCCCTGCCGGGGCTGCGGCTCTGGCACCGGCGGGATCGTGTACCACCGCGAGGGCGAGCTGCAGCAGCAGCCCGAGAGTGCCGAGCAGCGCCACGCCGCGGCGCACCGGGCCGCGCCGCCGCAAGGCAGCGAGAGCGATCGGCCGTGCGTGCAGGCGCGAGATCAGCGTGGCAGCATCCTCAACAGGGATCGCTCGGGCAAGGCGCCCCGTCTATCCATCCGCCCGCGCGACCCGATGTCAACGCCCCCGGTCGATCCGACGCAGCGTACGCTCAGCGCGAATAGAACTCGACCACCAGATTGGGCTCCATCGACACCGGATAAGGCACGTCGGCGAATTTGGGCGCGCGCACGAAAGCGCCTTTCATCTTGTCGTGATCGACCTGGAGATAGTCCGGCACGTCGCGCTCGGTCGATCTCGACGCCTCGAGCACGATGGCGAGCAGCTTCGACTTGTCCTTGACCTCGATGCTGTCGCCGTCCTTCACCAGATAGGAACCGATATTGACGCGCCGGCCGTTGACCCGGATATGGCCGTGATTGACGAACTGGCGCGCGGCAAAGGGCGTGGGCGCGAACTTCATGCGGTAGACGACGGCGTCGAGCCGGCGCTCCAACAATTCGATCAAATTCTCGCCGGTATCACCCTTGCGCCGTGCCGCCTCTTCATAGAGGCGGCGGAACTGGCGCTCGCCGATATTGCCGTAATAGCCCTTGAGCTTCTGCTTCGCCAGCAGCTGCGTGCCGAAATCGGAGGGCTTCTTGCGCCGCTGCCCGTGCTGGCCGGGGCCGTAATCCCGGTTGCGGTTCAGCGGGCTCTTCGAGCGGCCCCAGAGATTGACGCCAAGGCGTCGGTTGATCTTGTACTTAGACCCTTCACGTTTGCTCATGTCGCGTTGATCCGTTGTGTGGTTGTTATTGTCCCGATAGTTCCCACCGCCTGGTGGGACGGGGCCTAGGGCCCGCTTTCTCGGGAATGGAAGCCGCGCACTATAGGGGCGGCGCCCGGATTGTCAACGCGAGGACAGCAAGAAGCACCGTCAATCGGGGTTCTTATGGCAGCCGAGGCACGTCATGCGGTCGGGTCGCCGCCCGGACCGAAGCCACTCGCCGGCGCGTTGGGCGTAGTTGGATTGAGCCGGCAATTCGACGCGAATACGCTCGAGATAAGCGTGGCTCCGGGTGCTATCGCCAAGCCGATCCCAACCTTCCGCCAGCGCGCCCAACACCTCCCCTTTGTCATGCTCGGAGAGATCGGACCGCTGCTGATTGATCGCCGCCAGCTCCTCGAAATCGCTCATTGCCGTGCGCAGCCACGGCTCGGCGATGGGCGCCGGCGCGTATTTCGCAGCGACGAACAAAGCTGGAGCCCTGGCGGCGAGCGTCGAGGGGCTGTGCGGCCGCAGCGCGACCGCCCGATCCATCTCCGCCAGGCCCTGTGCTCGCAGCCTCTGTCCTTCGGCAACATTTCCCGCCCGAAACGCGGCGCCGCCCCTGAAGAAATCCCCCGTGCCATGCCAGACCAAAGCTTCGGGGTTGTCCGGGTTCTCCTTCAACGCCGCCTCGCAGATCGCCATGCCCTTCGCCAGATCGCCCGGCACACCGGCAAAGCCGCTGAAGAACAGGTCGCGCACCGTGTTGTCAAACCGCCCCTCCTCTGCCCATGCGCCGAGAGGAATGAGGATCAGACCAAGCGCTATCAGCCGCCGCATCAGTCCCTCCATCTCACTGAAAGTCGATGCAGAGTACTCTATATTGCAGAGTAAGCTACAACAGAACGAAAACGGGGGCAAGAGCGATCTTCGGACCGGGGAGGCGCTATCGGCGGCGCCGGCGCGCTGGCGCAGCCGGCAGCACCGCCGTCCGCTCGCGATCGCGCGGTCCGACAAAGGCGGTGATGACGCCATGGAGCGTGCGCAGCTCCTGCGCCGTCAATTGCGCGCGCTGGAAGAGGTTGCGCAGGTTGCGGATCATGCCCGGCCGCTTGTCGGCGGTGCGCAGAAAGCCGCTGCGATCGAGCTCCTCCTCGAAATGGCCGAAGAAGCGCAGCAGCTCTTCCTTGGTCGCGGGCTGCGAATGGCCGGTGACTAGCTGCTCCGCCGGCGTCTCCTCGCCCGAGGTGAACCATTCATAGCCGACCAGCAACACTGCCTGCGCCAGGTTGAGCGAGGAGAAGGCTGGGTTGAGCGGCACGGTCAGCACGGTGTCGGCGAGCGCGATATGGTCGTTGACGAGGCCGGTGCGCTCGGGCCCGAACAGGATGCCGCTGGCCTCGCCCACCGCCAGATATTGGCGCATCTCGGCAGCACCCCGCCGCGGCGTCAGGATGCGCTTCACCATGTAGCGGTCGCGCGCGGTCGCGGCATAGACATGGCGGAGATCGGCGATCGCCTCTTCGACGCTATCGAACAGCCGGGCCTGCTGGAGCACCGCGTCGGCGCCGCTTGCCGCGGCGATCGCCTTGTCGTTCGGCCAGCCGTCCCGCGGCTTCACCAGCCGCATCTCGGTCAGGCCGCAATTGTACATGGCGCGCGCGGTGGTGCCGATATTCTCGCCGAGCTGCGGCCAGACCAGGATGATCGCAGGCCCGCCGCTGGCCGGCAGGCGGCGCCGATCGGTGCCCGCCATCGCTATCTGCGCCCCGCGCGCCAGAGCTTATAGGTGAGGCTGTCGTGGAGCGCGTTGTAGGAGGCGTCGATGACATTGGTGGAGACGCCGACCGTCGACCAGCTCTCGCCGGCGTCGCTGGTGGCGATCATGACGCGGGTGACCGCCTTGGTGCCGTCCTGCGGCGTCAGGATGCGCACCTTGTAGTCGGTGAGGCGGATGCTCTCGAGCTCGGGGAAGACCGGGATGAGCGCCTTGCGCAGCGCGGTGTCGAGCGCGTTCACGGGGCCGTTGCCCTCGGCAACCGTCATCAGCGTCGTGCCGCCGACCTCGACCTTGATCGTCGCCTCCGACAGAGTCACGAGATCGCCGCGCGCGTTCCATCGCCGCTCGTCGATGACGCGGAAGCTCTGCAGCTTGAAATATTCCGGCACGCTCTCGATCGCACGGCGCGCCAGCAGCTCGAAGCTCGCCTCGGCGCCATCATAGGCATAGCCCTGGAACTCGCGCTCCTTCACCTCCTCGAGCAGCCGCGCCACCTTGGGATGCCGCGCGTCGAGCTCGATCCCGGCCTCGCGCAGGCGCGACAGGATGTTGGAGCGGCCGGCCTGGTCGGAGACGAGGATGTGGCGCTGATTGCCCACCGTCTCCGGCGGGACGTGCTCGTAGGTGCGAGGATCCTTCTCGACCGCCGAGACATGCAAGCCCCCCTTATGCGCGAAGGCGGCGGCGCCGACATAGGCGGCATGCCGGTTGGGCGCGCGGTTCAAGAGCTCGTCGAGCTGCCGCGACAGCTGCGTCAGATGCCGGAGGCTCTCGCGGCCGATGCCGGTCTCGAAGCGCTCGGCATAGAACGGCTTCAGCATCAGGCTCGGGATCAGCGAGACGAGGTTGGCGTTGCCGCAACGCTCGCCCAGCCCGTTGAGGGTGCCCTGAACCTGGCGGACGCCGGCGCGGATGGCGGCGAGGCTGTTGGCGACGGCGTTCTCGGTGTCGTTATGGGCGTGGATGCCGAGCTTTTCGCCCGGCACCCGCCTCGCCACCTCGCCGACGATGCGCTAGACCTCGTGCGGCAAGCTGCCGCCATTGGTGTCGCACAGCACCAGCCAGCGCGCCCCCGCCGCCTCGGCCGCCGTGAGGCAGGCGATGGCGTAGTCGGGATTGGCCTTGTAGCCGTCGAAGAAATGCTCGGCATCGAACATCGCCTCGCCACCCTTGGCCGCCGCCGCCGCGATCGACTCGCGGATGAGCAGGAGATTCTCCTCGAGCGCGATGCCGAGCGCGAGCGTGACATGGAAATCCCAGCTCTTGCCGACGAGGCAGGTGCCTTGCGCCTTGGCGTCGAGCACGGCGGCGAGGCCGGGATCGTTGGCGGCGCTGCGGCCCAAGCGCTTGGTCATGCCGAAGGCGACGAGCTTGGCGCGCGACAGCGCCGGTGGCGCGGCGAAGAAGCTGGTATCGGTCGGGTTGGCGCCAGGCCAGCCGCCTTCGACATAGTCGACGCCGATGCGGTCGAGCGCTTCGGCGATGGTGCGCTTGTCCTGGACGCTGAAATCGACGCCCTGCGTCTGCGCCCCGTCGCGCAGCGTGGTGTCGAAGAGATAAAGGCGCTCGCGGCTCATGATCTCGCCTAAATTGCTCGTCGCCAGGTGGTGCCCGACGGCCCATCTTCCAGCAGAATGCCGCGAATGGCGAGCGCGTTGCGGATGCGGTCGGCCTCGGCGAAGTCGCGCGCCTTGCGCGCGGCGTTGCGCCGGGCGATGAGCGCGTCGATCTCCGCCGCCTCGCCGCCATCGCCCTGAAGCCAGCCTTGCGGGTCCTGTTGCAGCAAGCCGAGCAGCGCGCCGCCGGCCAGGAGCTCGCCCTTGAGCCGCGCCTTCTCGGCGGCATCGCCGGCCTTGTTGAGCGCGCCCAGCGTGTCATGGAGCGCCGCCAGCGCCAGCGGCGTGTTGATGTCGTCCTCGAGCGCGGCGCGGACGCGGTCGGGCACCTCGCTCGAAGCCGGCGCCGGCGCCGGTCGCAGGGCCAGATAAAAGCGGTCGAGCGCGTGCCTCGCCTCGGCCAGGCGGTCGGCGGTCCAGTCCAAGGGATCGCGATAATGGCTCATCAGCATGGCATAGCGCGCCGCCTCGCCCGGCGCCTGCGCCAGCACGTCGCGGATGGTGAGGAAATTGCCGAGCGACTTCGACATCTTCTCGCCCTCGACGATGACGAAGGCGTTGTGCAGCCAATAGCGCACGAAGGGCCTGCCGGCATGCGCGCAGACACTTTGCGCGATTTCGTTCTCGTGATGCGGAAAGATCAGGTCGAGGCCGCCGGCATGGATGTCGAAGGTCTCGCCGAGATAGACCTCGGACATCGCCGAGCATTCGATGTGCCAGCCCGGCCGGCCGCGCCCCCAGGGGCTCTCCCAGCCCGGCTGCTCCGGCGTCGACGGCTTCCACAGCACGAAATCGGCGGGATCGCGCTTGTAGGGCGCGACCTCGACGCGCGCGCCGGCGATCATCTCGTCGCGCGAGCGGCCGGAGAGGCGACCGTAATCGCTCATGCTCGGCACCGCGAAGAGCACATGGTCATCGGCGACATAAGCGTGACCGGAGGCGATCAGCGTCACGATCAAGGCAATCATCTCGACGATGTGCTCGGTGGCGCGCGGCTCGACATCGGGCGGCAGCGCCCCCAGCGCCGCCGCGTCCTCGCGGAAGATGCGCGCGGTGCGCTCGGTGAGCGCGCGGATGTCCTCGCCGCTCGCCTTGGCGGCGGCGATGATCTTGTCCTCGACATCGGTGATGTTGCGGACATAGCGCACGTGGCCCGCGCCGTAGATGTGGCGCAGGAGGCGGTAGAGCACGTCGAAGACGATCACCGGCCGCGCGTTGCCGATATGCGCGAGATCATAGACCGTGGGGCCGCAGACATACATGCGCACCCGCGTCGCGTCCAATGGCGCGAAGACCTCCTTGCGACGCGTGAGCGTGTTGTGAAGAACGAGCGGCACGATCTTGGATCGGTTGGTGAATACTGCGCGAGGGGTAGCAGATTCTGCGCCACCGGTCCACGCCGCCGGCGATTGTCCCTAGGCGGTCAGGTCACCGAGGGCGCCGGCGCGCGCGGGCTCTCGCCGGCATCCTGAACCGGCGCCGCCCCCTTGTCCTGGAAGCCGTTGGTGATGGGATAGCGCCGGTCGCGGCCGAAGGCGCGGCGGCTGATCTTGACCCCCGGCGGCGCCTGCCGGCGCTTGTACTCGGCGCGGTCGAGCATGCGCCAGACGGCCCGCACGGTGGCCTCGTCATGGCCGCGGGCGACGATGTCGGCCACCGGCATCTCGTGCTCGACGAGGCATTCCAGGATGCTGTCCAGCACGTCGTAAGGCGGCAGCGTGTCCTGGTCGGTCTGGTCGGGCTTGAGCTCGGCGCTGGGTGGCTTGGTGATGACCCGCTCCGGGATGACGCGGCCGGCGGGACCCAGCAGGCCGTCGGGGCGCGCCTGGTTGCGCCAGCGCGACAGCGCGAAGACCGTCATCTTGTAGACGTCCTTGAGCACGGCATAGCCGCCGCACATATCGCCGTAGAGCGTGGCGTAGCCCACCGACATCTCCGACTTGTTGCCGGTGGACAGCACCATCCAGCCGAACTTGTTGGAGAGCGCCATCAAGCTCACGCCGCGGGCGCGCGACTGGATGTTCTCTTCGGTGATGTCGGGCGGCCGGGCGTCGAAGGACGGCGCCAGCATCGCGTCGAACGCCTGCATCGCCGGCTCGATGCTGATGGTGCGCAGATCCGTGCCCAGCAGCGACGCCACCGCGGCCGCGTCTTCAAGGCTGTCGCGCGAGGTGTAGGGCGAGGGCATCATGACGCAATGCACCTGATCGGCGCCCAGCGCGTCGACGGCGACGGCCGCGCTCAGCGCGGAATCGATGCCGCCGGACAAGCCAAGGACGATGCCGGGAAAACGGTTCTTGCGGACGTAATCGCGCAAGCCCAGCACCATCGCCTGGTAGATCGCCTCGAGCCCTTCCGATGGCGGCGTCATCGGCCCGGGCTCGATCATCCAACGATCGTCGGCGCCGCGCCGCCATGTCGTCGCCAGCACCGCCTCGCGCCAATCGGGCGCCTGGACCCGCAGCTGGCAGGCGGCATCGACGGCAAACGAGCCGCCATCGAAGACCAGCTCGTCCTGGCCGCTCATCTGGTTGACATAGAGCAGCGGCAGGCCGCTCTCCTGGACGCGCGCCACCGCCAGCGACAGGCGCTCGTCGCGCTTGTTGCTCTCGAAGGGCGAGCCGTTGATCACCAGCAGCAGCTCGGCGCCGCTCTCCTGCAGCGATTCCGTGGCATCCGGCGTCCACATGTCCTCGCAGATCATGAGGCCGAGCCGCACGCCGCGAAACGCGATCGGGCCCGGCGCCGGCCCACCGGTGAAGACGCGCTTCTCGTCGAACACGCCGTAATTCGGCAGGTCGTATTTGAAGCGCAGCGCCGCGACCTTGCCGCCGTCGAGCAGCGCCGCGGCATTGTAGCGCTTGCCGTCCTGCTGCCAGGGCGTGCCGATGATGATCGCGGGACCGCTCGCCGTCTCCTTGGCGAAGTCGCGCACCGCCGCCTGGCAGGAGGCGACGAAGACGGGCTTCAGCACGAGATCCTCGGGCGGGTAGCCCGCGACGCACAGCTCGGACGCGACGACGAGATCGGCGCCAAGCCGCGCCGCCGCCTCGCGCGCCTGCCGCAGCCGGGCGATGTTCCCGGCAATGTCGCCCACCGTCGGGTTGAGCTGGGCAATGGCGATGGTGAGGCGGGTGGTCATGGGAGGAGCTATCAGCTATCAGCCGTCAGCTATCAGTTAAGAGGTGGCGCGATTGATTGCAAATGGTGAGTGGAGACGGCGCCATCGCCGTTTCCTGAGCTGACGGCTGATGGCTGATGGCTTATGGCTGATAGCTGACAGCTACCCATCCACCCGCTTCCGCAACAAGAACTCGCGGCCTTTCTTGACCAGCGGGTTGCCGTCATAGGCGACGATGTCGGAGGTGGCGTAGGTCTCGGTCCAGAGCTCCGGCAGGTAGGAGCCGGTGCCGACGACGTCGATGGGCGCGCCGGCCACCGACATCATGCGGCATTTGGCCGGGGTGAAGCCGGAGCTGGCGACGATCTTGGCGTTGGGGAAGCCGGCAGCGTCGAGCCGCTGGCGGACGTGCCAGACCGCCGCGGCGCTGACCCCGGTGCCGACGAGATAGCGCAGCTCCGCCTCGGTGCGGTAGCCACGGATCGCCTTCGGCACGTGCTTTTCCAGCACTTCGTAGCTGTGTGCGAGGTCGAGCTCCTCGATATAGCGGCCGCCATGGGTATCGAGGCGGATGGAGAGCCGGCCGCTCTCCGCGAGCTTGGGGAAGCGGCGGCAAACGGCGAGCGCGTCGCTGACTTCGAGGCCGAAATAATCGACCAGCACGGTGAGCGCCTCATCCGGAAAGGTCTCGTGGAACATCTCCGCCGCGCGCACCGTCGAGCCGGCGTAGCCGATGAGGGCGTGCGGCATCGTGCCCCTGCCCTTCTCGTTGCCGAAGAAGCGCGCGGTGGCATCGGTGGCGTTACCGACGAAGCCCACCGCGCCGACCTCGCGCCTGGCCGCGGCCGATCCGACCGAGGCGGCATAGGCCATCATCTCGGCCATCTCCGCGCCGGCGCAGTGCCGCGCATCCATGGCGAGGAACGCCGTCTTCGGCAGGTCGACGCACATCGCATAGGCGTTGTAAGCGGCGACGCAGGCGGGACCGAGCTTCTGCAGATAGACCGTCTCGAGATCGACGAGATGGTAGAGCGAGCCCGAGAGGTAGAGCAGCGGCTCGCCGGCGCCGACCCAATCGCCCTCGGCGTAGTTGAACTCGACGGCGAATTTCGTCTGGCGCTCGGTCGCCATCGCCTCGAGGAAATCGACCATCAGCTTGGGCGTGCAGATCACCGGGCGGCGCATGAAGACGGCGTAGGTCACCTCGCGGTCGCCGAACTGCCGCACCACTTCCTTGGTGCGCAGGAAATAGCTGTCGGTGAGGCGCGGCAAATCCTTGGGCTCGGGCTGCATCGCGATCTTCCGCTCGGCTGGTCAGTAGGAGACGGCGGCGCGCCGTCGCACCTCGCCGACGCGCTTCTTCTTGAGCGCCTCGGCGATGAGGAAGGCCAGCTCCAGCGCCTGGCTGGCGTTGAGCCTGGGATCGCAATGGGTGTGATAGCGGTCAGCGAGCCCGGTCTCGGTGATCGCCTGCGCGCCGCCGATGCATTCGGTGACGTCCTGCCCGGTCATCTCGAAATGCACGCCGCCGGCATAGCTGCCCTCGGCTTCGTGCACCGCGAAGAAACCCTTGACCTCGGTCAGGATGCGATCGACCGAGCGCGTCTTGTAGCCGGTGGACGAGCTCACGGTGTTGCCGTGCATGGGATCGCAGCACCACACCACCTTGCGCCCCTCGCGGGCCACCGCGCGGATCAGGCCCGGGAGCTTCGCCTCGACCTTGTCGGCACCCATGCGAGCGATCAAGGTGAGCCGCCCGGGCTCGTTCTCGGGGTTCAGGATGTCGATGAGCCGCAGCAGCTCCGCGGCGTCGAGGCTCGGCCCGCATTTCATGCCGATCGGGTTCTTGACGCCGCGCAGGAACTCGACATGGGCGCCGTCGACCTGGCGCGTGCGGTCGCCGATCCACAGCATATGCGCCGAGCAGTCGTACCAGTCGCCGCTGGTGGAATCGACGCGCGTCAGCGCCTGCTCGTAAGGCAGCAGCAGCGCCTCGTGCGAGGTGAAGAGGTCGGTCTCGCGGATCTGCGGCGTCGTCTCCGAGGTGAGGCCGCAGGCCGCCATGAAGTCGAGCGTCTCGGTGAGCCGGTCGGCGAGCTCCTGGTAGCGCTCGCCGGCCGGGCTCTCGGCGACGAAGCCCTGATTCCAGCTGTGCACCCGGTGGAGATCGGCATAGCCGCCCTGGGCGAAGGCGCGCAGCAGGTTCAAGGTCGCCGCCGCCTGGCTGTAGGCACGCACCATGCGCTGCGGATCGGGCGTGCGCGCAGCCGCGGTGAACTCCATGCCGTTGACGATGTCGCCGCGATACGCGGGCAGCGTCGTGCCGTCCTGCGTCTCCTGGTCGGCGGTGCGTGGCTTGGCGAACTGACCAGCCATGCGGCTCACCTTCACCACCGGACAGCCGGCGCCATAGGTCAGGATAACCGCCATCTGCAGCAACACGCGAAATGTGTCGCGGATGTTGTTGGGATGGAACTCGGCGAAGCTCTCGGCGCAATCGCCGCCCTGCAGCAGGAAAGCGCGGCCGCCCGCCACCGCGGCGAGACTCTGCTTCAACCGCCGCGCCTCGCCGGCGAAGACCAGCGGCGGGTAGTTGCGCAACGTCGTCTCGACCGCGGCCAGCGCCGCGTCGTCGGGATAGTCAGGCGCTTGCCTGACCGGCCTGCCCCGCCAGCCGTCGGGGTTCCATCTCTGCGCCATCACCAGCCTCGTGAAACTACGCAAGAACGCGTTCTAACCGTCAGGAATATCCGGTTTTTCCCGGAAACGCCAGGGCTGCGCAAGCGGCGTCCGGCCCGGCCGCCCCATCCTTCGCGCTGAAGGCATGCGTCGCCCGGCGGCAGTCTATCACCAATCCTGTCGAAGGCGATGGCCGGCGATTACCGGCGCTGCGGGCCAGCCATGCGCCGGCGTAGAATGCCGCTCCCAATCCCCGGAGGTGTCGGGATGAAGATCTATCTCGCCGGCCCGCTCTTCACCGCCGCCGAGCGCGAGTTCAACGCGCGACTCGCCCGGGCGTTGCGGCGGCTGCGCCACACGGTATGGCTGCCGCAGGAGCAGGAGCAGCGGAAAAAGAGCGCGCGCACGATCTTCCGGGAGGATGTGGAAGCGATCGACTGGGCCGAGGCGGTGGTCGCCAATATGGACGGGCCCGACCCCGATTCCGGCACCTGCTGGGAATGCGGCTATGCCTATGGCAAGAAGCCGATCCTGCTGTTCCGTACCGATTTCCGCGCCGGCGCCGAGCAGCCCGATGCGCCCTACAATCTCATGCTGACGGAATCGGCGACGCGGCGCGTCGAGCTGCCGTTCACCGACACCGCCACGCTTGCCCGCCGCGTCGATCGCGAACTCCGCATGTTGGCCCGGCGCTCACCTGCGTCCCGCCGCAGCCGTTCGACGGCCGGCGCGATGCCGGCGCGGCGAAAGGCTCGCCGGACGAAGACCGGCAGCAGCGTCCGCAACAAATAAGGTTGCGGACAGGCGTCGCCGCCTTGGGCATGCTGCCGCGCTCGTGCCGCCGCTGGAGTCCTCCCGCATGACCGCCCGGCTCCTCGCCGCCGCTTTCGCCGCGTTTCTCCTCGCCACCTGCGCCCCGCCTGCCCCGACCGCGCCCGGCCCGGCGACGACGGTCCCGGCAGCAACCGGTCCGGTGGCGCCCGCGCCGGCGGCGGCGGTCCCGGTCGCGCCCGCCGGCAGCGCCGAAGCACGCGTCGCGCACTATGTCGAAGAGATCCGCGACGCGCCGCCGCTGCTCGCGGCGCTGCTGCGGCGGATGCCGAAGGGCGGCGATCTCCACAATCACCTCTCCGGCGCGATCTATGCCGAGAGCTACATCGCCTGGGCGGCCGCGGACGGGCTGTGCGTCGACCGGCAGGCGCTGGCGCTGGCGCCGCCGCCCTGCGTCGCGCCGCAGACGATCCCGGCGGCGCAGATCCATCGCGACGGCGCGCTCTATTCGGCGCTGATCGACGCGCTGTCGATGCGCAACTTCGTCGCCGGTCCGCAATCGGGCCACGATCATTTCTTCGCCGCCTTCGCCAAGTTCAGCGCTGCCGGCGAGCGGCATGGCGCCGACATGCTGGCGGAGGCGGTCGAGCGCGCCGGCGAGGAGACCGTCTCCTATGTCGAGCTGATGACCTCGCCGGGGATGGGTGCGGCGCGCAAGATCGGCGCCGCGATCGGCTGGGATGACGATCTCGCGCGGCTGCGCAGCAAGATGCTGGCGGCTGGCCTGGGCGAGATCGTGCCGGCGGTGCGGCATGACCTCGATGATGTCGAGGCGGGCATGCGCCGGCGCCTGGGCTGCGGCACCGCCGCCGCCAAGCCCGGCTGCGCCGTGACCGTGCGTTATCTCGCGCAGGTGATCCGCATCTTCCCGCCGGAGCAGGTGTTCGCGCAGTCGCTGCTCGCCTTCGAGTTGGCCAAGGCCGATCCGCGAATCGTCGGACTCAATCTGGTCGCACCGGAGGACGATCCCGTCACCTTGCACGATTACACCCAGCAGATGCGCATCCTGGGATTTCTCGGCCGGCAAATGCCCGAGGTGCGGCTGTCGCTCCATGCCGGCGAGCTGGCGCCGGGGCTGGTGCCGCCGGAGCAGCTCCGCTTCCATATCCGCGAGGCGGTGGAGATCGCCGGCGCGCGCCGCATCGGCCACGGCGTCGATGTCCTCGATGAGGATGACCCCTGGGCCCTGCTCGCGGAAATGGCCGAGCGCCGGGTGATGGTCGAGATCAACCTCACCAGCAACGACGAGATCCTCGGCGTAAGCGGCGACCGCCATCCCTTCGCCACATATCGCCGCTTCGGCGTGCCGCTGGCGCTCTCGACCGACGACGAGGGCGTGTCACGCGGCGACCTCACGCAGGAATATCTGCGCGCGACGCTCACCTATCGCCTCGGCTATGTCGAGCTCAAGGAGCTGGCGCGCAACAGCCTCGAATACGCGTTCCTGCCCGGCGAGAGCCTGTGGCGCTCGCTCACACCCTTCGCGCCGCGCGAGGCCTGCGCCGACAGCACGCCCGGCGCCGGCGAGCCCGGCGCCGCCTGCGGGGCCTTCCTCGCGGCCAGCGAGAAGGCGCGCGCGCAATGGCACCTCGAGGCAGAGTTCGCCGCTTTCGAAGCCCTGCCCTGGGGACAGCGCTAGCGCCGCGCTCACCCCGTCGCCGGTCGACCGCGCGCGAGGCTCGCGTATGGCACCCATGCCGTTCCCGGCATGGAGCGGTGCCCCGCGATCTGCTTTAACTCGCCCGCCCGGGGTTGCCGGGCCAAGTGTCGAGACCGCCTTGCCCGACCACGCCGCCCTCCCCTCCGCCTCGCCGGCGCTTACCGTGGCGCGCCGCCGCTGGATCATGACCGCGGCGATGATGGCGATGTTCATGGCGGCGGTGGAGAGCACCATCGTCTCCACCGCCATGCCGACCATCGTCGCCACGCTGGGCGATTTCCATCTGCTGAGCTGGGTCTTCGCCGCCTATCTCCTGACCCAGGCGGTGACCATCCCGGTCTATGGCCGGCTCGCCGATCTCTACGGCAGGAAGCGCGTGCTCATCATCGGCTCCGGAATCTTCCTCGTCGGCTCGGCGCTGTGCGGCTTTGCCTGGAACATGCCGGCGCTCATCGCCTTTCGCGGGCTGCAGGGGCTTGGCGCGGGCGCCATCATGCCGGTCGCCACCACCATCGTCGGCGACATCTATTCGCCGACCGAGCGCGGCCGCGTGCAGGGCGCGATCTCGAGCCTGTGGGGCGTCGCCGCCGTCACCGGCCCGCTGCTCGGCGCCTTCCTCGTGCAGCAGGTGAGCTGGTCCAGCGTGTTCTGGGTCAACCTGCCGGTCGGCGCCGCCTCGGTGCTGGTCCTGGCGCTGGCGCTCAACGAGCAGCGGCCGCCGCGCCCGCACAGCGTCGACTATCTCGGCTCGCTGCTGCTGATGGCGGGCTCGAGCGCGCTGATCCTGGCGCTGGTGCAGGCCGGCCGGCTCGGCGCCGGCAGGGTGGCCGCGCTGCTGGCCATCGCCGCGCTGGCGCTCTTCCTCCTTATCCGCCACGAGCGGCGCCATCCCGAGCCGATGATGCCGCTCGAGCTCTGGCGTCTGCGCGTCATCGCTGCGGTCAATATCGGCGCCTTCGCCATCGGCGCGGTGATGATGGCCACCGTGGTGTTCGTGCCGACCTATGTCCAGGGCGTGATGGGGCGCAGCGCGCTTGTCGCCGGCTTCGCGCTCACCGCCATGTCGATGGGCTGGCCGCTGGGCAGCACGCTCGCGGGAAGGCTGGTCAACCGCTCCTCTTACCGCGCCATGGCGGCGGTGTGCGGCGTGGCGCTGGTGCTGGGCGCGGCGCTGCTCATCGCGATCGATCCCGCGCGCGGCCCGCTCTGGGCCGGAGGCGCCGCCTTCCTCACCGGCCTCGGCATGGGCTTCGGCAACACCTGCCTGATCCTGGCCGCGCAATCGAGCGTGCCCTGGCGCCAGCGCGGGATCGCCACCTCGATGGGCCTCTTCATGCGCATGCTCGGCCAATCGGTCGGCGCCGCCATTTTCGGCGGCATCCTCAATCTCGGCCTGGCGCGACGGCTGCCCGGGGCCGGCGACGTGGTCGAACGGCTGATGGAGCCGAGCCAGCGCGCCGGCCTCGGCGCCGCCGCGGTCGCACGCCTGGCGCAGGCGGTGGCGTCCTCGCTGCACCAGGTCTACCTCGTGGCGGGGCTGCTGGCGCTGGCGGCGCTGGCGCTCTCGCTGCTGTTCCCGGCGGGGGTCAACCCGCATCACGGCTACAAGGATTAGGCGGAACACCGGCCCCCACCGGGGTGCATAGCAGCCATTCCCGCGGCTGCCGGAGCGGCTGTGCTAGACTGCAGCCGGGCAAGCAAGAGGCGTCTCATTATGGCGGTGCTGGCGGACTCGCAACGGGGCGAGCGGGATGTCGCGGTCATCTCGCTGGTCGGCACGGCGCATTACATGAGCCATGTGCTGCAGCTGGCGCTGCCGCCGCTGTTCCCGATCCTGCATGCCGAATTCGGCGTGAGCTTTACCGAGCTCGGCGCCTTCGTCACGCTGTTCTATGTCGCCTCCGGCCTCGGCCAGGCGGCGGCGGGCGTGCTGGTCGATCGCTACGGCGCGCCCCGGCTGCTGGCCGCCGGGCTGATGCTGCTGTCGGGCTCGATCGCGCTGGCCGGCTTCGCCGGCTCGTATTGGCAGCTGCTGCCGCTGGCGCCGATCGCCGGTCTCGGCAACAGCATCTTCCACCCCGCCGATCTCTCGATCCTGAGTCACCGCGTCAGCGAGGGGCGGCTCGGCCGCGCCTATGCCGTGCACGGCATCTCGGGCTCGCTGGGCTATGCCACCTCGCCGGTGCTGGTAACGCTGATCGCCTTCTATGCCAACTGGCATGTCGCGCTCATCGCCGTCGGCCTGGTCGGGCTCGCCGTCGCGGCGGTGGCCTTCGCCAACCGCGCGCTGCTCGATTACGCCCATGCCGCGGCGGCGCATGTCGCGGGCGCGCCACGGCGGACGCCCTACCTCCAGCTGATCGGCGCGCCGGTGGTGCTGATGGCCTTCGGCTACTTCGCCATGACCTCGTTTGCCGGCTCCGGCATGCAGACCTTCTCGATCACCGCGCTCACCTCGGGCTTTGGGCTCAGCCTGCATGCGGCGACGCTCGGGCTCACCGGCTATCTCATCGGCGGCGCGCTGGGCATGGTCGGCGGCGGCTTTCTCGCCGACCGCACGCACCATCACCATCGGGTGGCGATGGCCGGCATCGCCATCGCCGCGCTGCTGATGCTGGGCATTGCCGTGCTGCCGGGGATCACCGCCTTCGTCGTACCGGTCACCGTTCTCGCCGGCATCGCCAACGGCATCACCGGCCCCTCGCGCGACGTGCTGGTGCGCAAGGCCGCCGCCGGCATCGGCACCGGCAGCGTCTTCGGCTTCGTCTATTCCGGCTTCGATCTCGGCTCCTCGACCGCGCCGTTGCTGTTCGGCATGCTGCTCGACCACGGCGCGTCGCATGCCGTCTTCCTGGCGATCGCCTGCTCCTTCGCGCTGGGCGTGCCGACGGTGATGCAGGTGCGCCAGCGCATCGGCGCGCGCGCGCAGCCCGCCGCCGCGGAGTAGCTCACGACCGGAACCGGCTCAGCGCCTCTCCGGCGCCGATGCGTCGAAGAGAGCGGCGACGGCGGCCTCGAGCTCGGAGAGGTGGAACGGCTTGCGCAGCAGCGCATAAGGCGACTGGATCAACGCCAGCGCCATCGCCTCCGGGTGCCCCGACATCAACAGCACCCGCGCCCCTTGGCGCTCGGCGAAGTCGGCCAGGGCCAGTCCGCCTTCGCCGGGCATCAGCACGTCGAGCAGCGCCGCGTCGTAGCGCTCGCCCGCCAGCAGGCGCCGCGCGGCCGGGCTCTCGGTGGCGAGATCCACAGCATAGCCGCGCTCCGCGAGAAAGGTCTCGATCACCTCGCAGACGTCGGACCGATCATCGACAACCAGGATCTTCTGCACCTCGCCCTCCACGACAAGGCGGCCCGGCCACCCCCCACGGGATGTGCCGGAGGACGATATCAGGTAGGCACGTCAAAGGTTTGTACGAAACCGTACGAAAAACACCCGGTTGAAGGACGATTAAGTGGGAGGAGCGGAACCACCAAGTGGTACCACCATGTACCGATTGGCAGGAAAGCGCCTCGCGCGTCGGCGGTAAACGGTCAAAGCCGCTTGGAGCGGATATCGGCAGTCGGCTGCTGGCGCAGCCGCGCTACTCCGCCGCCGCCGCCTTCGGCTCCGGCAGCTTGTCGCGCATGGTGACGAACTCCTCCGCCGCCGTCGGGTGGATGCCGATGGTCTGGTCGAATTGGCGCTTGGTGGCGCCGCATTTGAGCGCGATGGCGAGGCCCTGGATGATCTCGGGTGCATCGGCGCCGAGCATGTGGCAGCCGAGCACGCGGTCGCTCTGGCGGTCGACGATGAGCTTCATCAGTGTGCGCTCCTCGCGCCCGGAGAGCGTGTGCTTCATCGGCCGGAAGCGGGCGCGGTAGATGTCGATGGCGCCGTGGCGCTGGCGCGCCTCTTGCTCGGTGAGGCCGACGGCGCCGATCGGCGGCTGGCTGAAGACGGCGGTGGCGACATTGCGGTGATCGATCTCGATCGGATTGTCGTTGAACAGTGTCTCGGCCAGCGCGCGGCCCTCGGCGATCGCCACCGGCGTGAGGTTGAGTCGGTCGGTGACGTCGCCCACGGCGTAGATATGCGGCACGGTGCTGCGCGACCACGTATCGACGGCGACCGCCTTCTCCGCATCGAGGCGCACGCCGGCCTCCTCGAGGCCGATGCCGCGCGTGTTCGGCCGGCGCCCCGTGGCATACATGACGAGATCGGCGGAGAGCGTATCGCCCTGCGTCGTGCCGAGATCGACGCCGTGATCGCGCTTGTCGATGCGCACGATCTGAGTGCGCGCGCGGATGTCGATGCCGCGCTGGCGCAGCTCCTGCGCCAGGCAGACGCGGATATCGTCGTCGAAGCCGCCGAGCAGCTCCTCGCCGCGGATGACGAGCTGCACCTCGGCGCCGAGGCCGTTGAAGATGCCGGCGAACTCGACGGCGATGTAGCCGCCGCCGACGATGACGACGCGGCGCGGCAGCGCCGGCAGATCGAGCGCCTCGTTCGAGGTGATGGCGTGCTCGATGCCGGGAATGGCCGGCATGACCGGATGCGCGCCGGTCGCCACCAGGATGTTGGCGGCGGTAAAGCGCTTGCCGTCGACCTCGACCGTGTGCGGGTCGACCAGCCGGCCGCGTCCTTCGATCAGCCACACGCTGGAGTTTTTCAGGAGATCGCGATAGACGCCCTCGAGCCGGTCGATCTCCCGGTCCTTGGCGGCGATCAGGCTCGCCCAGTCATGCACCGGCGGCGCCACCGTCCAGCCAAAGCCGGCGGCCTCGGCAAAGGCGTCGGCGAATTGCGCGCCATAGACCAGCAGCTTCTTGGGCACGCAGCCGCGAATGACGCAGGTGCCGCCGACGCGGCTGTCCTCGCAGATCGCCACTTTGGCGCCGTAGGAGCCGGCGCGGCGCGAGGAGGCGACGCCGCCCGAACCCGCGCCGATGGTGAACATATCGAAATCATACCTGGCCATGGACGCCTCATCGGGTGGGCAGCGGATTGCGGCGCCACCCTAGCGCCTGCGTCCAGGTCGGCTCAACCCATCGGCGCAGAGCGCCGGGGCGCGGCTTCACGGGCTAATCGCCGCCGGCTACGGCCGGCGAGCGGGTTCAGCCGCTGATGCCGCCCATGCAGAGATACTTGACCTCGAGGAATTCCTCGATGCCGTACTTCGAGCCTTCGCGGCCGAGCCCGCTTTCCTTGACGCCGCCGAAGGGCGCCACCTCGGTGGAGATGAGGCCCTCATTGATGCCGACGATGCCGTATTCGAGCGCCTCGGCGACATGCCAGACGCGGTTGATGTCGCGGCTGTAGAAATAGGCGGCGAGCCCGAACTCGGTGTCGTTGGCCATCTGGATCGCCTCCGCCACGGTCTTGAAGCGGAAGAGCGGCGCCACCGGCCCGAAGGTCTCCTCGCGCGTCACCATCATGTCGGTGGTGACGTCGGCAAGCACGGTGGGCTCGTAGAACGTGCCGCCCAGCGCATGGCGGTGGCCGCCGACGACGATCCGCGCGCCCTTCTTGAGCGCGTCGGAGACGTGCTGCTCGACCTTGTCGATCGCCTTCATGTCGATGAGCGGGCCGATCACCGCGCCGGTTTCGACGCCGGGGCCGACCTTCATCGCCGTCACCGCGTCGGCGAGCTTGGCGGCGAAGGCCTCATAGACGCCGTCCTGCACCAGCACCCGGTTGGCGCAGACGCAGGTCTGACCGGCATTGCGGTATTTGGAGGCGATGGCGCCCCTGACCGCCGCGTCGAGATCGGCGTCGTCGAAGACGATGAAGGGCGCGTTGCCGCCGAGCTCCAGCGACAGCTTCTTCACCGTGCCGGCGCATTGCTCCATCAGGATCTTGCCGATTTCGGTCGAGCCGGTGAAGGTGAGCTTGCGCACGATCGGGTTGGACGTCATCTCGCCGCCGATGTCGCGGGCGGAGCCGGTGACGCAGGAGAACACGCCCTCGGGCACGCCGGCGCGCTCGGCGAGCTCGGCGAGCGCCAGCGCCGAGAACGGCGTCTGCGTCGCCGGCTTCAGCACCATGGTGCAGCCCGAGGCGAGCGCCGGCCCCATCTTGCGCGTGATCATCGCCGCCGGGAAATTCCACGGCGTGATGGCGGCGCAGACTCCGACCGGCTCTTTGATCACGAGCAGGCGCTTGTCCGACTGGTGCTGGGGGATGGTGTCGCCGTAAATGCGCTTGCCTTCCTCGGCGAACCACTCGATGAATGACGCTGCATAGACCACCTCGCCCTTGGACTCGGCCAACGGCTTGCCTTGCTCGGCGGTCATGAGGTGTGCAAGGTCTTCCTGGTTCGCGAGCATCAGCTCGTACCAGCGGCGCAGGATAGCGGCGCGATCCTTGGCCGTCCGGGCGCGCCATGCAGGCCAGGCCGCGTTGGCGGCTTCGATGGCGCGGCGGGTTTCGGCGGCGCCCATGTTGGGGACGTGGCCCAGCACGGCGCCGTCGGCAGGATCGGTGACCTCAAAGGTGGAGCGGTTATCGGCATCCACCCATTCGCCGTTGATGTAGCCCTGCTGCCGGAAGAGACGCGGATCTTTAAGTGCAGGCGCTTTCTGTGTAGGAGGAGTAAGGATTCCAGCCATGAGAGGCCTCCGTTCGAATCGGCGCCGCGGGCTGTTCGCGCGCGGCACTCTCTTGATTTTGTGCGCAGCCCTGGGCGCAGGCTGCACCGCGAATTATAGTGCGGCAACGGAGCTGGAGGGTAGTGAAGGAACAGGGGAAGTAGGCAGGTCGGAAAGCCGAGGAGCGAGGCGGCGCCTTGCCCCTCCGCAGCGAAACGGCCGCCCGCTTAGTGCCTGTCGTATTTCAGGCACATCTCAAGCTGGCGCATGGCTTCGTCGGTGGCCCGAATGGCTTCGACGCGGTGGCCACCGAAATCATGGTCGGCATGCTCCA
>JBKQTR010000417.1:0-8128 GCA_052143095.1 Allostellaceae bacterium | reverse complement strand
GGTCCGAACCGGATAGATGTCTGACAGATTGGACCGGATAGATAGCTGACAGTTTTCCTTATCGGCAAAGGGGGGCTTTGCCGATGCCGTGGAAGGAAAGCTGTGTGATGGACGAGAAGCTTGGGTTCATCGTGGAGTATCTGAAGGGCGAGCTGCCGATGACGGCGTTGTGCGAGAGCTTTGGGATCAGTCGGGACACGGGTTACGAGCTGGTCCGTCGCTACCGCGCGAGCGGGCCATCGGGTCTGGTGCCGCGCTCGCGAGCGCCGCATCGCCACGGCTTGGCGATGGATGAAGCGATCGCTGCGGCGATTGTGGGGCGACGGCGTGAGCGCCCCTTCTGGGGTCCAAAGAAGCTGCGCGCCGATTTGCAACGACGCGATCCGTCGATCGCCTGGCCGGCGGCCTCGACGATCGGCGATCTGCTGCGCCGGGCGGGTTTGAGCAAGCCGCGCCGTCGTCGCCGGACGGCGATGCCGCTGAGCCAGCCTTTCCTGCCCGTTCGCGAGCCGAACGATCTCTGGTGCATCGACTTCAAGGGCTGGTTCCGGACCCGTGACGGCACGCGCTGCGATCCGCTGACCATCACCGACGCCGACAGCCGTTTCCTCATCGAATGCCGCATCGTGCCGGAGACCGTCGAGGCGGTGCAGCCGGTGGTCGACCAGGCCTTCCGCGAGCTCGGCCTGCCGCAGGCGATCCGCAGCGACAACGGCACGCCCTTCGCCTCGGGCACCAGCGCCGGTGGCCTGACGCGGCTCTCGGTGCATTGGGTCAAGCTCGGCATTCGCCTGGAGCGGATCGATCCCGGCGCGCCGCAGCAGAATGGCCGGCATGAGCGCATGCACGGCACGCTCAAGGACGAGACCTCGCGCCCGCCCGCCACCACGCCGACCGAGCAGCAGGCGCGCTTCGACGTCTTCCGCAACGACTTCAACGACAACCGTCCGCATGAGGCGCTCGGCCAGGTTCCACCCACGACCCGCTACCGCCCGTCGCCCCGGCCCTATCCCAGCAAGATCGAAGAGCCCTGGTACGACGCCGAGCACGCCGTCCGCCGCGTCCGCAGCAACGGCGAGATCAAGTGGGGCGGCGAGCTCATCTTCGTCAGCGAAGCGCTTGTCGGCGAGGCCATTGGCGTCGCTGAGACCGAAGCCGGTGATTGGGTCGTCCGCTTCGCCGACGTCGAACTCGGCATCATCGACCGACGCTCCGGAAAATTTCGCCGCTTTATGGCGGGCCGGCCGGCCCGCCATAAAGCGAAACCAGAACAAACCGAGGAAACTGTCAGGCATGTATCCGGTCCATAGTGTCAGGCATCTTTCCGGTTGCGCACGTAAGAACACCTCGTAGACGACGCCCACGGCCAAGCCCTTGATAGCGCGATCGAAGCCACGATAGGATTGTAGGAGAGGTCCCGTCACGCGACCGGCGGCGCGCGGCATGCTAACGCGCAGGGAGTGTGCCCCATGGTCAACTCCAACGGCGTCCATCATCTCGCCATCACGACTGCATGACCGGCGCTTCGCCGAGCCGCCGGAGGTCCTGGACTCGGCCAAGGGCGCCACCAAGGACGACCTGTTCGCACCGGCCTGATGCTCAACTTGTGCGGTCGGCGCGCCCGACCCCCAACACCCTTCTCCATTCGGAGGGACGCAGGATGATCAACAAATTCACCACGGTCTATCCCGGCCATGTCGATCTGCCTGACCGCGGACAGGCTGCCACACCGGTGAACGAGCGACGTTTCTCCAACGAACACCTCGCGAGCGTATTTGCCAAGACCGAGGCAATCGCCAAGACGCTGGACAAGCTGGGTTACGACACGCTTTGGCTCGCCGAGCACCACTTTCAGCACGAAGGCTACGAAGTCATCCCGAACCTGCTCATGATGGCCGTGCATCTTGCCCACATGACCAAGACGCTCCGCATCGGCTGTGGTTTCAACATCGCGCCGATGTGGCACCCTCTGCGGCTCGCGGAGGACTTTGCCACCGCCGACGTTCTGACCGGAGGACGCACCATCTTCGGCGTGGGCCGCGGGTACCATTCGCGTGAAGTGGAAACCTTTGGCGCGCCGATCATCGATCAGAACGCCAACCGCGAACTCTTCGAGGAGCAGGTCGAGATCATCTTCAAGGCGTTCAACAACGAGACTTTTTCGCACCGCGGCAAGCACTACACACTGCCGCCCGACGTGCCCTATCGCGGCTACGGGTTGAAGGAGATCACGCTGGTGCCACGGCCGATCCACCGCCCGGTAGAGACTTGGCAGCCGATCGTCAGCGCCCAGGCCCGCGGCATCGATTTCATGCTCAAATACGGAATCAAGGGCGCCGTTGGCGGCGGCGCCGCGACGATGGAGCACAATCCGATCCATGCCTATCAGGAAGCAGCCGCGCGAGCAGGGCAGACCTTGAAACTCGGCGAGAACCTGATGGTCGGCATCTTCTTCCATCTCGCCAGGACGCGCGAGCAGGCCGTCCGCGAAATCGCGCCGCTCTACGAGGAACATGTGAAGATGTTCGCCCCCCTCGGCTTCATGCCGGGGATGACGCCGGCGCAGATCGACGCCGTTGCCCGGCGCGGCGGTTGGGCCGCGGCGGGTGTGCCGACAGTAGAGCACTACATGCGGGCCGGCGCCTGGTTCGCCGGCACGCCCGAGGGCCTGATCGAGCACCTGAAGCGGCTCGAGGAGCGCTATCCTGGGCTGGAATGCATAAATCTCAGCACCAGCATGGGAACACCGCAGCAGACCATGCTGGAGCAGTTCCAATGGGTGGCCGAGGCGGTGATGCCGGCGTTCCAGCGGAAGTGACCTGGCGCCCAACCGATGCCGCAGCCATCGCCCCCCACACTCACAGCAGGCAGACCGTCAGGGTCGGTGTCCAGAAGGCAGCCACGGTGCCCGCCGATCGCCCGGCGGGCGCCTTTCCGACGAGGGACGCGTGAAGCAGAGCGGCGGAAGGCGCCGGGCCGAGCACGAGAGCCGCGATAGAAATTGCACGGGCGCAGCGCGAATGCGATGATCCCCCGAGAAGCAAACAAAAGGAACAGGGGGAGGTAATGCCAAACTATGGGGTCCGCCATGCACTGGCGGCGCTCGCCGCCGTGCTGGCCTTGGGCGCGACGCCGGCGGCGGCGCAGGAGGCCAGGGACTTCCGGCTTGGCTATGACCAGCCGCACACGACCGGCTACGGCGTTGCGGCCGACATCTTCGCCGACAAGCTGAAGGAGCTGAGCAAGGGGACGCTCATCGTCGATCAGTTCCCCGGCGCGCAGCTCGGGCAGGAGCCGCAGATGCTGCAGCTCGTTACACGCGGCGACATCGATTTCATCATCAGCTCGACGGCCAATGCCGCCACCGTGTCGCCGGAATCGGGGGTGATGTCGATCCACTTCCTGTTCAAGTCGGAAGACCATCTGAAGAAGGCGCTCGCCGATCCGAAGCTGGTGGGCGCCGTGCGCCACATGTTCGACGACACCGTGAAGGGCGCACGCGTGCTGACGGTGATGACGCTCGGCCTGCGCAATCTCTACGGCAAGCGCGAGATCCACAACCTAGCCGACATCAAGGGCGTCAAGGTCCGTGTGCAGGCGACGCCGACCGAGGACACCATGTTCCCAGCCTATGGCGCGCAGATCGTGCACATGCCCTTCGGCGACGTCTACACCGCGCTGCAGACTGGCGTGGTCGATATGGCCGAGAACAGCATCAACGTCTATCTGTCGAACAAGCACTACGAGGTGGCGCCGATCATGTCGGTGACCGAGCACGAGGCCAACAACTCTGTATTGTGGGTAAGCGAAAAGGCCTGGACCAGCTTCAACGACGAGCAGAAGAAGTGGGTCCAAATCGCGGCCGACGAGGTCGGCCGGAATGAGCCCGCCAAGGCTTTCGCGCTCGAGCATGAGTCGCTCGGCAAGCTCGAGAAGATCGGCGTCAAATTCGTCAAAGACGTCGACAAGTCTGGCTTCATCAACACCGCTGAGCCGATCCAGGACCAGATTGCGAAACAGCTCGGCCCGCACGCGGTGGAGATCCTGCAGATCATTCGCAGCCTGCAATAGCCCTCGGAAGACACAGCGGCGGAGCGGGTCATGAGCGGGGGCTATTGGGATCGGCTGGTGCTGTCACGGCAACGCCATCTCAAATGGCCGGCGCTCGACGCGCTGGAGAAGCTGCTGATGATGCTGTGCGGTCTGGCGCTGCTCGGCTTCTCCGCCTCGACGCTCATCGACATCCTGACGCGTACGCTGGGCCATCCCGTACTATCGCTGCAGGAGGTGACCTCGGCTTCCTTCGTCTACGGCGTCTTCATCGGCGCGGGCGTCGCCACCCGGCGCAACGACCACCTCTGCCTCACCGCCATCGCGGAATCGCTGCATGAGCGCACGCGCTTTGCCGTCGAGATCGGCACCCGCGCCGTCGTGCTCGGCGTCGGGTTCGCCATGATCTGGTTCGGCTGGCTCAATTTCCTCAAGGGATTCGAGAGCTTCCGCATGCCCTCGATGCTGCCGATCGCCTATTTGTTCGCAATCATCCCCGTCTCGGGCGCGCTCGTGGCGCTCTTCAGCATCGAGCAGATTTGGAATGGCTGGCGCCACGGCTTCGAGGGCGTCGACGAGAAGCCCGAGCCCGCAGCGATCGTGTGAGCACGAGCCCATGACCAACGCCGGCATCCTCGGCCTGATGGTCGTGCTGTTCCTGGTCTTCGGCTATCTCGGCGTGCCGGTCGCTTTCTCGCTGATGGCGGGCGTGCTTATCGGCACGCTCTTCACCGAGGTGACGCTCACCTCGATGATCACCCAGATGTTCAACGGCGTCGATGCCACGGCGCTGCTCGCGGTGCCGTTCTTCCTGCTCGTCGGCGAGCTCATGACCTCGGCCAATGTGGTGATCCGCATTGCCAACCTGTCGCAGGCGATGGTCGGCCATCTGCGCGGCGGTCTGGCGCAGGTGGTGACGGTCTTCAGCATGTTCTTCTCCGGCATCTCCGGCTCGTCCTCGGCCGATGTCGCCGTGTTGAGCCGGACCTTGGCCCAGCCCATGGCGCGTGAGGGTTATTCGCCCGACTTCGTCGCGGCGCTGATCGCCGCGAGTTCGACCATCGCCGCCCTGGTGCCGCCCAGCATCCTGGCGGTGGTCTACGGCGCCGTCGGCAATGTCTCGATAGCCGGGCTGTTTATGGGCGGTGTGGTGCCGGGACTGCTCATCGGCTTCGGGCTGATGATCTATTGCTATTTCTTTGGCCCCGCCGGCTTCCGCCGCCCGCGCGCGACCTTCCGGCAATTCGCTGCCGCGGCGGCCGACGCCTCGCTGCCCCTCATGATCCCGGTCATCCTGCTGGGCGGTATCACCACGGGGTGGTTCACCCCGACTGAGGCCGGCGTCGTCGCGGTTGCTTGGATCCTGCTGGCTGTGATCCCGCTTCTCAACCGACGGCATCTACGGGACCTGCCGCTCGATTTCTGCCATGCCGGACTCATCTACTCGCTGCCGCTCATCACCATTTCGGCCGCCGCCGCCTTTGGCTGGATGCTCGCCTATCTGCGCGGCCCGATCGTCGTCTCCGGCTGGATCACGGCAATTGCCGGCAACGACCCGCGTCTCGTCATGTTCCTGCTTGTGCTGGTCTTCGTCATCGTCGGCGATTTCATTGAGCCTATCCCGGCGGTGATTATTTTCATGCCGGTGGTGAACGAGCTGACGCGCGTGGCCGACATCAACGCCGTCCATATGGGCGTCGTGCTGATCGCCACCCTGGCCTTCGGCCTCATCACGCCGCCCTACGGCCTGGCGTTGCTGATGTCGTCGAAATTCGTCGGCGTGCGTTTCTCCGAGGCGCTCCGCGCCTCGCTCGCGATCTATATTGTGTTCTTCGCCACGATCGCCTTCACCATCTTCCTGCCGGACGTGATCCTCTGGCTCCCCAAGCACACTGTGCCGGAATCCGTGGGTTGCTTCAAATCGCCGGCGGGCACCGGCTACATCTGTCCTTAGCCGTCTCTTGCATGTGGCGCTCCACCTCGCGCCAGGTCCTTCTCCGCCCCGCGAGCCTCAAGATTGTAAAAACTTAATCGGGTCAGAGTTGACTAAATCACGAAACCGCAAACCAGCCGATTCGGGAAGGTGCGCCGACGCCGCGGCTGCATGACCGCCCGTGCGTCCTTCGAGACGCGATGCCTCGCATCGCTCCTCAGGATGAGGAAGGATTGGGAATGGCATCAAAGGATGACGCCCGATTTAATCTCACCTCATCCGGGCCAACCCGGAAAGTTCAATACGTTAATGGGGTCGGAGTCGACAAATTCACAATTTCGCTCTCAACCTGCGACACGATCTCTCGGACTATCGGCGACCATCTCGCGCTGGTGCCACGCGTGTCCAAAATTCATCGAAGTCTCTCGTGTCGAAGAAAGCAGTGACGTTGACAACCTTCGCGTCCCTCATCCGGAAATACCAAGTGTAGGTGTTGCGATAGGGTTGCCCATCCCTCGCCGTGGCGGCGGCGTCGAACAGGATGATGACCATGTCACCATCGGCATAGAGTCCCTGAACGGTCGGAACCAGCGGCGTCGACATGCGGGCGTTGAACGGGCCGATCACCTCGTCGAGGAAGTCCTGCCGGCGATAGGTTTTCGACAAGGGGGACGACCCGACGATCGTCCACTCGGCCTCGGGGACGAGCAGTTCGAAGGGGCTGCCGGTGCCGCTTTTCCAACGATCGAAGCTCGCCTGCACGAGCGCCTTGTTGTTGTCTTGGATTGTGGGAGTCTCTGCCACGGCACCAGCTGCGAAGAAGATTGGAGGATTACAGTATCAGTGGCTCCGGAGTCGATCAATTCGGGAAGCCTGTCGACGCCGGGCCTGCATGACCGCCATGCGTCCTTCGGACAACCCGTTCGATCGCTCTGCGATCGAACCCTCCGGGGCCGACCGCAAGCGGTCGGCCGGGTTGTCCGGTCCTGCGGACCGCTCCTCAGGACGAGGAAGATATCGGGAACGGCACCAAACGATGATGCCGGATTCGATCTCACCTCATCCTGGCCAACCCGGAAAATTCAAGGCCGCGCCGCCCCGGCATATCGGGCCCGGCCACGACCCGCTGGTGATGCAGCGGTATCGCGCGCCGGACCGCAAGCTCGAGGGTGTGGTGGGCGGCGGGGGCTTATTCAAACGCTCGGCCCCTGAGACGGGCGAGCGGGGGTTATGTAGGGCCTCGGATTCCTCTAGTGTCGCGTGAGCTCTCGGCAATCTCAGGCGGAGCGTGATCATGGACGCAGCATATTTTTTCTCGTCACACCCGGTCCTGACGGTCATCGCCATAGCGGTCGCCGCCGCGGTGCTCCGCAGTCTCCGCATCGCCAACCAATACGAGCGCGCGGTCGTCTTTCGCCTGGGGAAATTCAATCGCACGGCAGGTCCCGGCCTTTACATCGTGTGGATTTTCCTGGAGTGGCAGGTCAAGGTGGATCTGCGCACCGTGACGGCGGCGGTCGAACAGCAGGAGGGCATCACCCGCGACAATGTCCCGATCAAGGTGGACACGGTCATCTGGTACCGCATCATGGACCCGGAGCGCGCCACCATAGAGGTGCGGGGCGTGGCGAACGCCGTCGAGCAGGTCGCGCTCACGGCCCTGCGCACCGTCCTCGGCCAGCACACGCTCGACGACATCCTCAAGGCGCAGGATACGATCTCGGAGTTGATGAAGAAGTCCATCGATGCCGTCACGGAACCGTGGGGCGTCGTCGTCGAGCGCGTGCAGATGAAGAACGTGGAGATCCCGCCGACCATGCAGCGCGCCATGGCGCAGGAGGCCGAAGCGCTCCGCGAGAAGCGGGCGCGGCTGATCAAGGCCGAGGCCGAGCTCGACGCGGCCGAGCAATTGCGCAACGCCGCGGAGGTCATCATGCAGAACCCCGCCGCTTTGGAGCTCAGGCGCATGCAGATGATCACCGAGGTCGGCGCCGAGCAGAACACCATGACCATTGTCATGATGCCGAGCGAATTCGTCGCGATGGCGCGCGGCATCGGCGAGCTCGCCGGGAAGCTTGCCGAGAAAAAATGAGGCGGCGGCAGGACCGACCGTGCGTCCTTCGGACAACCCGTTCGATCGCTCTG
>JBKQTR010000416.1:0-17350 GCA_052143095.1 Allostellaceae bacterium | reverse complement strand
AGAGCAACCGCTGGCGCCCGCCGGCGACAACGCTTCGCGTTGCGCCTAGGCGGCGCGGATCTTGTCGAGGAAGTCCCTGACCTGACCGCGCAACTGCTCGGCCTGGCGGGCGAGCGCGTCGGCGGCGGATTTGACGCCCTCGGCCGCGGCGCCGGTCTCGTCGGTGCCGGCCGCCACGCCGGCGACGTTCTCGGAGACGTCCTTGGTGCGGCCTGCCGCCTGCTGCGTGTTGCGCGTGATCTCCTGCGTCGCAGCGCCCTGCTCCTCCACCGCCGAGGCGATCGAGGTCGCCACCGCGCTGACTTCGCCGATCGTGCCGCCGATCCGCTTGATCGCGTCGACCGCGTCCTTGGTCACGCTCTGCACGGCGACGATCTGCGCCGAGATCTCCTCGGTCGCCTTTGCCGTCTGATTGGCGAGCGATTTCACCTCCGAGGCGACGACGGCAAAACCCTTGCCGGCCTCGCCGGCGCGCGCCGCCTCGATAGTGGCGTTGAGCGCCAGCAGATTGGTCTGGCCGGCGATGGCGCTGATCAGCTTCACCACCTCGCCGATGCGCCCGGCGGTCTCGGCGAGCCCCTTACGGTACCGTCGGTCTGACGCGTCTCTTCGACCGCGCGGCCGGCGACGCTCGCCGCGCGCGTCACCTGCCGGCTGATCTCGGAGATCGAGGCGCTGAGCTCCTCGGAAGCCGCGGCGACCGTCTCGACGTTGGTCGACGCCTCTTCCGACGCGCCGCGCGCCGCCTTGACCTGCCGGCTGCTCTGCTCCGCCGTCTTGGAGAGCCGTTCCGAGGTGGTGCGCATCTGCGCCGACGCGCTGCCCAGCGATTCCAGCGCCTCGCGCACCTGGGTCTCGAAGGCGGCGATATGCGCCTCGGTTGCCTGCTGGCGCGCCTCGGCCTGGGCGCGGCGCCCGCGCTGCTCCTCTTCGATGCGCGCCTTCTCGACGGCGTTCTGCTTGAACGTCACCAGGGCGCCGGAGAGCGCGCCGATCTCGTCGCGCCGGCCGGCGAAGGAGACCTCGGCGGTGAGGTCGCCGCTCGCCACTTTCAGCATGGCATCTTGGATCGTGTGCAGCGGCCGGATGACGCGGCGGCCGACCAGCATCATGATGCCGAGCGCCAACGCGATGGCGCCGACCAGCAGCGTCAGCTGGGTGCCGAGATCGAAGGCCGCGGCGCTGTGCTGGGCTGCGGCGTCGTCCTTGGCGGCGCCGAGCGCCGCCTCCGCCACCGTCAGCAAGTTGCCCAGACGCGAGACGATGTAGGGCGCCCATTGTTGGGTCGTCATCTCCGGTTTCTCACCCGCCAGCACCGCCTTCAGCATGCGCTCGCGGGTCGCGATGAAGTCGGCGCCGAAATAGACTTTCGCCGTGGCGTCGATGGCGTCGCGGAGCTTCGGCGGCGTCGCGGCGCCGTACTCCATGGCTTGGATCGCCGCCCACAGCGCATCGGCCCCGCCGTTCCAGGCGGTCATTTTCTGCAGCTCCTCCGGCGACAATGTTCCCGCCACCATGCCGTTCGACAGCATGAGCGAGGCATTGCCCGCGGTATCGCGCATCCCCCAGGCGAGCTGCTTTACTTCCATCATCTCGTCGATGAAGGCGTCGTTGTGTTTGATGCTGGCGGTGAGCCGGGTCGACAGCTTGTCCAGCGTCGCCAGCAGCTCCGTGACCGCGGTCTGGTACTCGCCGGCCAGCTGCGCGCGTCGCTCCGCCTTGGGCTTCACCAGCTGATCCCACGCCTCGGCCTGCAGCGTGCTGACGGTCTTGATCGACTGTTGCAGGGCGGGCAGCACCGTCTCGCGCTCGGCGAAGTCGACGGTTCCGGCGAGCTCCGCCGCCGCTCGCACGGCGGGCATCTCGGTCTCGTGCATCGCTTGGAGCCGCTGGCGCTCCTCGGCGCCTTCGGTGGCGTCGGCGTTCAGGCCGCGCACCGTCGTCGAGCGATCGGTGCGCAGATTGTGCAGCGCCGTGAAGGCGTCACCGGAGGCCTCGGCGACGACGGCGATGCGGCTCGTGACCGCCAGCCGCTGCCATGAGGTCCAGGCGCTCAGCGCGAGCATGAGCACGACGACGGACGCGGTCGCCGCGATCACGGATTTGAGCAGCGTGTTCGCCGATAGCCGATCCAGCATGAGCGTCCCCCGATTGCTGACCGCAGCCTGCCAGCGGGGGGTAAAGGATTGGTTGTCGGCGGCCTATTTTTTGGCCTGGCCGCCGCCGTTGCGCGTCCAAGGCGCCAAGGCCGGCGCTGTCACCCTAAATCGGGGAATGAGATCGTGCCCCGGCCGGCCCAGGGCCATCGCATATGCGCCTATGGGGTTCACCACGGAGACACGGAGGACACGGAGAAGCGAAGAATGGCGCGCTTCGCGCGCCCAACCCCTCTTCATCTCCGTGCCCTCCGTGTCTCCGTGGTCAATCGTTCCCGCCCAGCGGCTCGGTGGCAATATGCGATTGCCCTACCGGCCGGCCGGGCGCAGCGCCGCCGATGGGGGCGTGACAGGGGGAGACCCGCACGTAATATAAGCGCGGGCGTGCGAAGGGCAGCGTCGAGAGGGAGATAAAGTCGCGCATGGGTGAGTTTGGCATCGGTCAGCCGCTGAGCCGCTTCGAGGATCGGCGGCTGCTGCGCGGCGCGGGCCGCTACGTCGATGACGTCAACCTGCCGCTTCAGGCTTACGCCTATATCCTGCGCTCGCCGCATGCCAATGCGCGGGTCGGCGGGATTGATCTCGCCGCGGCGAAGGCGGCGCCGGGGGTGCTTGGCGTCTTCACCGAGGCGGATCTCGCCGCCGACGGCCTCGGCACCAACGAGCCGAGCATTGCGCGCAAGCGCCCCGACGGCTCGCCGATGTTCTGGCGCGCCCATCCCGGCCTCGCGCGCGGCGTCGTGCGCTATGTCGGCGATCCCCTGGTGATGGTGGTGGCGGAGAGCCTCGCGGAAGCCAAGGACGCGGCCGAGCTGATCGAGGTCGAGTACGAGCCGCTGCCGGCGATCACCGCCACCGACGAGGCACTGCGGCCGGGGAGCGCCGCCGCCTGGCCGGACTGCCCGGACAACATCTCGCACGTCTTCGAGGTCGGCGACAAACCCGCGACCGACGCCGCCTTCGCGCGCGCGGCGCAGGTGGTGCGCCGGCGCTACGTCATCACCCGCGTCCATGCGCAGTTCATGGAGCCGCGCGGCGCGCTCGGCAGCTACGATACGCGCGACGAGCGCTTCACCCTCTATGCCGACGTGCAGTATCCGCACCGCGTGCGCGAGATGCTCGCCAACCGCATCTTCAAGGTGCCGCTGCATCAGGTGCGCGTCGTCGCCGGCGATATCGGCGGCGCCTTCGGCATCAAGGGCTGGCAATATGTCGAGCACCGCCTGGTGCTGTTCGCGTCGCGCCGCCTCGGCCGCCCGGTCAAATGGCGCTGCGAGCGCAGCGAGGTGATCCTCGCCGACGAGCACGGCCGCGACGTCGTCGCCGACGCCGAGCTGGCGCTCGACCGGCAAGGCCGGTTCCTCGGCCTCAAGGTGCGGACGATCTCCAATATCGGCGCCTATCTCTCGGCCGAGCGCAACATGCTGGCGACCTTCACCAGCCTTCCGGCGGTGGTCGGCGTCTACGCCGTTCCGGCGGCGCATGTCCAGATGACGGCGGCGATCACCAACACCAACCCTACCGCGCCCTATCGCGGCGCCGGCCGGCCGGAGGCGATCTACATCATCGAGCGGCTGATCGACGACGCCGCGCGCGAGCTCGGCCTCGACCGGCTGGAGCTGCGCCGGCTCAACATCATCCCGGCCTCGGCGATGCCCTACAAGACGGTGTTGGGCTTCAACTATGATTGCGGCGAGTTCGCCCGGAACATGGAGCGCGCGCTCGAGCTCGGCGATGTCCAGGGCTTCGCCCGGCGGCGCGAGGCGGCGGCCAAGCGCGGCAGGCTGCGCGGCCTCGGCATCGCCAATGCCGTCGAGCGCGCGGCGAGCCCCGGCATGGAGTTCGCCGAGATCCGCTTCGACAGCAGCGGCCGCGCGACGCTGCTGATGGGCACCAAGAACCAGGGGCAGGGGCACGAGACCGCGTTCCGCCAGATCGCCAACGAGAAGCTCGGGCTCGCGCCGGAGGACATGCGCTATGTCGAGGGCGACACCGATATCGTCGCCTTCGGCATGGGCACCATGGGCTCGCGCTCGACGGTCATCGGCGGCACCGCGCTCACCATCGCCGCCGACAAGGTCATCGCCAAGGCGAAGAAGATCGCCGCCCATCTGCTCGAGGTGAGCGAGGCCGAGCTCGCCTTCGGCGACGGCCGCTTCACCGTGCCCGGCACCGACCACGCCATCGCGATCAAGGAGGTGGCGCGCGCCGCCTTCGTCCCGGCGAAGCTGCCGCGCGGCTTGGAGCCGGGCCTGTTCGAGACCGGCAGCTTCTCGCCGGCGCAGGATACCTTCCCCAATGGCTGCCATGTCTGCGAGGTCGAGATCGATCCCGAGACCGGCGCGGTCAGCATCGAGCGCTACAGCGTCGTCGACGATGTCGGCACGGTCATCAACCCGAAGACGCTCAAGGGGCAGATCCATGGCGGGGTGGTGCAGGGGCTGGGGCAGGTGCTGATGGAGCAGGTGGTCTACGACCGCCAGTCGGGCCAGCTGCTTACCGCCTCCTTCATGGACTACGCCATGCCGCGGGCCGACGACATCTGCATGATGGAGGTCGAAAGCAGCCCGGTGCCGACCAAGCTCAACCCGCTCGGCGTCAAGGGCGCGGGCGAGGCCGGCACGGTGGGCGCGCTGCCCTCGGTGATGAACGCTATCCTCGACGCGCTGGCGCCGGCGGGGGTCACCGCGCTCGACATGCCGGCGAGCCCGTTGCGCGTCTGGCAGGCGCTCGCCGCGGCCAAGGGAGGAGCCCCATGAGCGTCGTCAGCGCGGCGGTGCTGCGGCCGGCATCGTCGAGCGCCACCGACGAGCTGCGCGCTACGCTCGAGCGCCAGCGCGAGGCCTTCCTCCAGGCGGAGCCGCCTGCGCTCGCCGAGCGGCTTGCCGATCTCGCCAAGCTCAAAGCGGCGATCCGCGACAAGGCCGAGACGATCGCCCAGGTGATCTCCGCCGATTTCGGCAACCGCTCGCGCCATGAGAGCCTCATCGCGGAGGTCTTCACCACGCTCGGCGGCATTCGCCACGCGTCGCGCCATCTCGGCCGGTGGATGCGGCCGAAGCGCGTCTCGGTCGGGCTCGAGCTGATGCCGGGGCGCGCGCGCATCCTCTATCAGCCGCGCGGCGTCGTCGGCATCATCAGCCCCTGGAACTATCCCTTCCAGCTCGCGATCATGCCGCTCGTCGCCGCGCTCGCCGCCGGCAACCGCGCCATGCTCAAGCCGTCGGAGCTGACGCCGCGCAGCGCGGAATTCATCGCCGAGCTGCTCGCCGGCCTCTTCCCCAGCGAGAAGGTCGCCACCGTGCTCGGCGGCCCCGATATCGGCGCCGCCTTCGCGCGGCTGCCCTTCGATCATCTCTTCTATACCGGCTCCACCTCGGTGGGACGGCTCGTCATGCAGGCGGCGGCGGAGAACCTGACGCCGGTGACGCTGGAGCTGGGCGGCAAGTCGCCCTGCATCCTCGGCGAGGATGCGGCACTCAAGGGCGCGGTCGAGAGCATCGTCTACGGCAAGCTGCTGAACGCCGGCCAGACCTGCATCGCGCCCGACTACGTGCTGCTGCCTGAGGGCAAGCGCGAGGAGTTCATCGCGCTGGCGCAGCTTGCGGTGCGGAAGTTCTATCCCGCCCTCAAATCCAATCCCGACTACACCAGCATCGTCAACGACCGCCATTACCATCGCCTGCGCCAATATATCGAGGAGGCGAAAGCCAAGGGCGCGCGCATCGTCGAGCTCAACCCGGCGCAGGAGCCGCTCGACGGTACGCGCAAGCTCGCGCCCACCCTGGTGATCGATCCCGCCGAGGATCTCGCGCTGATGCGCGAGGAGATCTTCGGCCCGGTGCTGCCGGTCAAGACCTATCGCCGCCTCGACGAGGCGATCGACTACGTCAACCGCCATCCGCGGCCGCTGGCGCTCTATTACTTCGGCGAGGATGCGGGCAAGCGCGACGCGGTGCTGGCGCGCACCATCTCGGGCGGTGCTTCGGTCAACGAGACGCTGATGCATTTCGTGGTGGAGACGCTGCCTTTCGGCGGCGTCGGCGCCTCGGGCATCGGCGCCTATCACGGCGAGATCGGCTTCCAGACCTTCTCGCACCGCAAGGGCGTCTTCCTGCAAAGCCGCGTCAACGGCGCCTTCCTGCTGCGCCCGCCCTTCGGCCGGCTCACCGGGCTCGTGCTGAAGCTGCTGATGAAGCGCTGAGCGCAGGCGAGGCGATTTTCTTTGTGCCATCACCAACCTTCCTCATCCTGAGCTGGCGCGCGCAGCGCGCCTGTCGAAGGACGCAGGACGGTCCTGCATGAGCGCGTTCGTCTACATTCTGCGCTGCGCCGACGGTTCCTATTATGTCGGCAGCACACGCGCCTCGCTGGACGAGCGCCTTGCGCAGCACGAAGCCGGCACCTTCGATGGCTATACTGCGCGCCGCCGGCCGCTGTGTTTGGTTTTCGCGCAGGAGTTCGATCGCGTGACCGACGCCATCGCCGCCGAGCGGCAGGTCAAGGGGTGGCGGCGCGAGAAGAAGGAGGCGCTGATCCGCGGCGATTGGGATGCGCTGCCGGCGCTGGCGGCGGGGTGGAAGAGGCGGGACTAAAGCAAGTTTCTGCTGGATCGACTTCCTGCGTCCTTCGACTGCTCGCTCCGCTCGCGCTCAGGATGAGGAAATTTTCTATGTGCCATCAACAGTCATCATCCTGCCATCATCAACCTTCCTCATCCTGAGCTGGCGCGCGAAGCGTGCCTGTCGAAGGAAGCACTGCGCCCATGCAGCAGAGACCTCTCAGAACACATACCGCCCGCGCCGATACCGCGCATCCCCGATCAACACGATCATCGTGCGATCGGCCAGAGGGCGAGGCCGGCCGTCACTTCGCGCCGATGGCGCTTATCGCCGGGTCTTTCCAGTCCCGCCAGGCGCCGCCCATGGCCTCGAAGAGCTGGGCCGTATCGAGGTAACGCTGGCTCTTGGCCTGCGCGTAGCCGAGCCGCGCCTGCTCGAAGAGGCGCTGCGCCACGAGCACCTGGAGAAAATTCGCTTGTCCCGCCTTGTAGCTCTCTTGCGACAGCTCGAGGGAAGCCTGCGCCGTGTCGAGCGCATTTCGTTGGGCGTCGAGCGCCTGCGCATCGTGCTCGAGCGCCCGCAAGGTATCCGCGGCTTGGCCGAAGGCTTGCAGCACGGTCTGCCGGTAGGTTCCGAGTTGCGCAACGAAGGCATCGACGGCTTCCTGCCGTTGCGCCTCGAGCGTTCCGCCGTGAAAGAGCGGAGCCGTAAGCCCCGCCGCGACGCTCCATAGCCCGCTTGAGCCGTTGAACAGCGCACCGGTCGTCCCCGCCGCCTGGGTCCAGGAAGCCGTCAGCGTGATGCTCGGGTAGAGCTGCGCCGTTGCCACGCCGATGGCGGCGCTGGCGGCGTGGAGTTGCGCCTCGGCGGCAAGGATGTCCGGGCGTTCGTGGACGAACATCGAGGGAAGACTGACCGGCAGCTCTGTCGGCAGATGCAGCGCATCCAGGTCGAAGGCGGGTGGCGTCCATTCCGCCGGCGTCTTGCCGACGAGTATGGTCAGCGCATCGTAGGCGACGCTCAGCTGCTGCTCGATCGGCGGCAGCAGCGCACGATCCGCGGCAAGCTGGCTTTGGGCGCTCAGCACGTCGGTCGTCGCCGCCTTGCCGGCTTCCTGCTCCACTCGCACCAGCTCGACGTTGTTCTCGTCCACCGCGATGATGTCCTTCGCGGCCGCGATCTGCTCGCGCGCCGACGCGATGTCGATGGCCTCTATGACGGCGTTGCCGGTGAGCGAGAGATAGGCGGCGGCGAGCTCGTAGCGCTGAACCTCGGCGAGGGCCGTCTGCTGTTCGACCTGGCGGTGAACGCCGCCGAAGACATCCGGGCCGTAGCTGATGGTTGGTCCGACGGTGAAGAGATTGCCGACAATATGCGCCGATCCCTCGGAAAGACCCGTGCTCGCCCGCTCTCGTGTCGCGCCCGCGCCAAGGTCGGCCTGCGGGTAGAGCGCGCCCCTCGCCGCGGCGATCGCCTGCTGCGCCTGCGCGAGCGTCGCCCGCGCGGTATCGAGCGTCGGGCTCCCGTCGATCGCCAGAGCGAGCGTGTCGTCGAGCGCCGGCGAGCGAAACAGCTCCCACCACTGCGCGATCACCGGGTTGCCCGGCAGCAGATGCTGCTGGACGTCGGTAGGCCCTGCCGCGGGAAGGGATATCGGCGATGGCGCATATCCCGCCGCCGGCGACGGCTCGGGCCGCGAGAAATCCGGCCCGACGATGCAGCCGGACAGCACCGCCAGCATACTCAGAAGAACCCGGCGCGTCGGCGCCCCTGCCGCTCGACGATTGACCATGCCGGCTACTCGTAATGAAGCGCTTCGATGGGATCGAGACGGGAGGCTTTTCGCGCCGGGTAATAACCGAAGAAGATGCCGACGGCGGCCGAGAACAGGAAGCCGCCGACCACCGCGACCGGCGACAGCACCGTCGGCCAGTGGGCGACGATGGTGATCAGCTCCGAAGCGATGACGCCGAAGATGATCCCGGCAACCCCGCCGGTGACGCTGAGGAACACCGCCTCGACCAGGAACTGCAGCAACACATGCAGCCGGCGGGCGCCGATGGCCATGCGCAAGCCGATCTCGCGCGTGCGCTCCGTGACCGAGACCAGGAGAATGTTCATGATGCCGATGCCGCCGACCACGAGGGAAATCGACGCCACGGTCGCGAGGAGCAGCGCCATGATGCGGCTGCTGCCTTCGGCCGCTTCGGCAATTTGGCTGAGGTTCCGGACGGCAAAATCGGTCGTGTCGCCGGGTCGGATATGGTGGCGGCGGAGCAGCGTCGCGGTCACTTGCGCGATCGCGGCCTGCACCTGGTCGGGGCTTGCGGCCTGCACGTAGAGCTGGTTGACGTAGCCGGTGAGCCGCGGCGTGACCCCGTAAGGGCTCGGCACCGGCGGGAAATAGGGGTCGGTGGAGGTTTGCGCCTGGCTTGGCACGGCGACGCCGAGCACCTTGCGCTCGGCGGCGGCGAACGGGATCATGACGACGTCGTCTTGATCCTGCCCATAGGTGCTTTGACCCTTGCCCGCGAGCAGCCCGATCACGCGCACGGGTGTGCCCTTGACCAGGATCATCGCGCCCACCGGGTTTTCGTCGACCGCGAAAAGCTGCTGATAGACCGTCTGGCCGATGAGCGCGACCATGGCCGCGTTGCGCTCGTCCTCCGCGGTAATCGCCCGCCCTGCGGCCACGTGCCAGCTGGCGGTATCGAGATAGCTGGGGGTGATCCCCTGGATATTCGTCGTCCAATTCTGGCTGCTGTATTCGACCTGGCCCAACTGCCGAATGAGATAGCTGACCATGCCGACGGCGGGATCCTCGCGGCGGAGCGCCTGGGCATCGCTGACGGTCAGGGTGGACGCACTGCCGCTGCCGGCGCGGACGCCGCTCGTCGTGGTCGCGCCCGGCAGGACGACGAGCAGGTTGGTGCCGAGGCTCTCGATCTGCTTCTTCACCGCCTCATTGGCGCCTTGGCCCACGGCCACCATGGCGATGAGCGCCGCGACGCCGATGAATACCCCGAGCATGGTCAGCGCCGAGCGCATCTTGTTGCGCCCGAGCGCCTGCGCGGCCGCGCCCAGGATCATGGTGACGAAGCCCAGGAACGGCCCGGCTTCGAGCGTCGCCGACGGCGTGGCGGGATAATGGGCGGCAAACGGCAGCTCCACCCCCGCGCCGTGCGGTTCCGCGGGCGGTGTCGAGCGGTGCCGCTCATCGGAGAGGATGCGCCCGTCGCGCATGGTCACGACCCGATCGGTGTAGGCCGCGATATCCAGCTCGTGGGTGACGACGACGATGGTGACCCCCTGATCGCGGTTGAGCGACCGCAGCATCTCCATGATCTCGTGCGATGTCTTGCTATCGAGATTGCCGGTAGGCTCGTCGGCCAGCAGCACGCTCGGGCCGCTGATCAGCGCCCGCGCGATGGCAACGCGTTGCTGCTGACCGCCTGAAAGCTGGCTTGGGCTGTTCTGCTCCCGATCCGCCAGGCCGACGAAGCGCAACGCGTCGCGCGCCCGTGCGACGCGCTCCGACCGCCGCGCCGGTCCGGACACGGCATAGAACAGCGGCAGCGCGACATTCTCGATCGCGCTGGTGCGGGCGAGCAGGTTGAAGCTCTGGAACACGAAGCCGATCCGTTCGCTGCGGATCCGGGCGAGCGCCGGCTCGGGAAGCCCGGCGATATCGACGCCCTCGAAGACGTAACGGCCGCTCGTCGGCCGGTCGAGGCAGCCGAGAAGGTTCATCAGGGTAGACTTCCCGGAGCCGGATGATCCCATGATGGCGACGAATTCGCCGCGCTCGATGACGAGGCTCACGCCATCGAGCGCGCGCACCTCGACGTCGCCCAGGCGATAGACCCGCGTGACGTTCTCTATGTCGATCACCGGCTCGGACAGGGCGGTCCCGGTGTCCATTCAGAAACCGAAGAGGCGCGGCTGGGAACCGCTGGCCGCGCCGCCGCCGCCGGCGCGTTGCTCGCCGACGATCACCTGATCGCCCGCTTGGATGTCGCCGTCGATCACTTCCGAATAGCTGTCGTCGTCGAGCCCGGTCTTGAGGGAGCGGCGCATCGCATGCCCGTCGCGCAGCACCCAGACCTGCGCCTCGCGCGCGGTCGTCGCGGAGGGGCTGGGCGCGCTTGAGCTTTCCGATGGGGGACCGGAGGGCGAAAACCGCAGCGCCTGGTCCGGCACGCGCAAGACGTTGTCGCGCTGATCGATGACGATGCGCGCGGTCGCGGTCATGCCGGGCTTCAGCAGGAGATCGTTGTTGGCGACGCCGATCACGACGTCATAGGTGACGACGTTCTGCACCGTCTGCGGCGCCTGGCGGAACTGCACCACCTTTCCATCGAAGGAGCGGTTGCCATAGGCTTCGACGGTGAAGGCCGCCTTGTCCCCCTCGCGCAGGTCGCCGACATCGCTTTCGCTGACATTGGTGTCGACTTCCATCTGGGTGAGGTCGGTCGCGATCAGGAAGAGGGTCGGCGTCTGGAAGCTCGCCGCCACCGTCTGACCGATGGTGATGTTGCGCGAGACGACGGTCCCGTCCACCGGCGAGATGATGTTGGTGTAGCCCAGGTTCACCTGTGCCGAGTCGAGCGCCGCTTCCTTCTGCTGGATGGCCGCCTTGTCGACCTCGATCTGGGCCTGCGCCTGATCGTAAACGCTCTTGGCGCTGTCGACCGCGTCTTGCGAGACGATGCCCCGCTTGAGCAGGCCGGCGTCGCGCTCATAGGCGATCTTGGCATAGGTCAGGTTGGCCTGATCCTTGACCAGCTGCGCCTTGGCGTTGGCGAGATCGGCCTTGTCCTGATTGACGATCGTCTGATAAGGGCGCGGGTCGATCTTGGCGCAGAGCTGGCCCATCCGCACCCTTGTGTTGAAATCGCAGAACTGATCTTGAATGACGCCCGACACATAGCTGCCGACGATGATGGTCAAGACCGGGTTCACCGTCCCGGTCGCCGTCACCGCGCGCGCCACGACGCCGCGCGTGACCGGGGCGGTCGCATAGGTCACCGCCGCTTGCCGGTGGCCGAGCCAATAGGCCGTAGCGGTGCCCAGCAGAACGATCGCGGTCGCCGCCGCCAGCAACCAGGCGGCCCGCCGTGCCGTGCTCGCCGGCCGGCCGGCGCGGCGAAGGATTGCGGGCGGCTTGGCGTCGGCGGCGGAGGTCTGAGGCACGGGATACCATCCCCAACGGGGTTGCGCTAACCCGTTCCCAGGGGTCGGGAGCGGCGATGGTTGTGTAGCGCCGATGGCGCGGCCGGGCCTTGATCCAGGTCAACCGCCCGGCGAGCGCGCCGCCGGCGACGAGGGCGCCTTTTGACCGTCGATGGCGCAGCTGCCGTATTCGGTCTCCACCGAATTCTTTTGATAAGTCTGCACCACGACTCTCAACGACGATCGCGACACGCCGACGGTTATGTCCGCATCATCACCGCTCATCGATGTCGTGCTGATCGAGACATCCGTCAGGCCGCGTGTGCGGCCGCCTTCCTCCAACCTCATCGTCGCCGCCTCTTCATCGAAGACGAGGACGATCGAACGCTGCTCCACCCCGCTCTGAGCGTCGGTGTCGGTCAAGGTGCAGGCCAAACGCTGCGGCGCGGCGGACGCGGCATCGGCCATCAGCAATGCCGCGGCAGCCACAACTGGGACACGGAGCTTCATCGACATCTTCCCTGCGCGGGGATCGGCCGCTGTGTTGCGCGCCTTTCCCTGCCGTTCGCGAGTGTCGCTGTCCGGAAAAGCGATGCATTGACTTGGGTCAAGCGGTCGCGCCCTTAGAGCATGTCACGGTATGTGTTCCGAGGACACACATCGCCCCTCCCCCTCAAGGGCGGGGAAATCGCATGCGGGGCTCACCACGGAGGCACGGAGGTCACGGAGAAGAGGTGTTGGGCGCGCAAAGCGCGCCATTCTTCGCTTCTCCGTGCTCTCCGTGCCTCCGTGGTCAAACTTTCCCGGCGGTTCGGCGGCACATGCGATTGCCCTGCTCAAGGGGGGAGGGGGTTCTTTTCCACTCGTTGCAGCCTCACTGCTGGAAATCTTATTTGCCCCGCACTCACGCGCCTCAGCTTAGCCGTCGCCCTCGGCACCGCCCTATGGCTCGGCGGCGCGCGACCAAGTCCGGCTGCGGCCGCCACCATCGACTATGACGCCGTCGAGATCTCCGACCTCTTCCGCGATTTCGCCGCGTCGGTCGCGCAGCACGATGGTGAGCGGGCGGCGACGATGGTCAGCGACGATTGCATCCTGTTCTTCGAGCGTGTCCGCGTTCTCGCTTTGACGGCTGATTTCGACGTTCTCGACGCGATGTGGCGGAATGACAAGCTCTTCGCGAACGGCAAGCCGATCGAGGGCGAAGAAATGGCCTATGCCGTTTTCTTGGTTCGCCGCTACTTTGCGCCAAAGGAAATCGAAGAGCACGACGGGCGTTGGCTGCTCGGCGCGTGGATCGACCGCGGCTTCTTGATCCCCAATGCTTGGGCAACGCGGCTCCATATCGAGCCGGTCGACGATCCGCGAAGCCGGGAGCTGCCTGGAGCTTACCTCGCAAGGCTTGCGGAAACACAGGACCCCGTGGCGTTCGTGAAAGAGCATGGGGAGTGGCGGCTGCACGCGATGACGCTTTTCATATTCGAATGGGCGAGTGCCGGGGCAAGACGTTGGCTCGAGCCGCTGTCTCCGGAGGACGACATCCTGCTCGCGGACATTCAGAATCGAACTAAATATCCGAACTGGTGCGGGCTCTGTCTCGGTTGCCTGTACGATACGGCACGTCTCCCGGGCAGGGTGTCGGGGCCCGCCGACCGCGATACGATCGAGCAATGCCTTGCCGTCCTGTTTGGCGGGCCGGTGCCGTCGACGGTCTTTGCGGCGATGGACAGCGGCGCAGCGAGATAGCGTGGTGACGCGCCGTCCGACCCCCCACCCCAACCCTACCCCTCACGGGGGGAGGGGGGTCCGCGCGGCCAGGAGTTAGAGAGAGATGCCCGACACTACCTTTGATATCATCATCCTCGGCGGCGGGCCCGGCGGCTATGTCGCGGCGATCCGCGCGGCGCAGCTCGGCATGAAGACGGCGGTGGTGGAGCGCGAGCATTTGGGCGGCATCTGCCTCAATTGGGGCTGCATCCCGACCAAGGCGCTGCTGCGCAGCTCCGAGATCAATCACCTGCTGCACAATCTCGAGGCCTATGGCTTTGCCGCCAAGGACATCAGTTTCGACGCCAAGAAGGTGGTGGAGCGCTCGCGCAAGGTGGCAAAGCAGCTCTCCAACGGCGTCGGCTTCCTGATGAAGAAGCACAAGATCACCGTCATCGACGGCGAGGGGACGCTGCTCGGCAAGGGGCGGCTGGCCGTCGCCAAGGACGGCAAGCCGGTGGGCAATTTTGCCGCCAAGCACATCGTCATCGCCACCGGCGCCCGGGCGCGCTCGCTGCCGGGCCTCGAGCCCGACGGCACGCTGATCTGGACCTACAAAGAGGCGATGGTGCCGCCGGCGATGCCGAAATCCGTGCTGGTCATCGGCTCCGGCGCGATCGGCATCGAGTTCGCGAGCTTCTATCGCGACATGGGCGCCGAGGTGACGGTGGTCGAGGTGCTCGACCGCGTGCTGCCGGCCGAGGACGAGGACATCTCCGCTTTCGCGCGCAAGGCCTTCGAGAAGCAGGGCATGAAGATCCACACCTCGACCATGGTGAAGGAGCTCAAGAAGAACGCCAATGGCGTGACCGCGACGCTTGCCGCCGGCGACAAGACGGCGCAGGTGACGGCCGAGCGCGTCGTGCTCGCCATCGGCATCACCGGCAATGTCGAGAATATCGGCCTCGACAAGACCAAGGTGCGCGCCGAGAAGGGCCATATCCTGGTCAATGAATGGCTTGAGACCGACGAGCCCGGCGTCTATGCCATCGGCGACGTCGTCGGCCCGCCCTGGCTCGCGCACAAGGCGATGCATGAGGGCGTGATCTGCGTCGAGCACATCGCCGGGCTCAACACCGTGCATCCGCTCGACACGCGCAACATCCCCGGCTGCACCTATTGCCGGCCGCAGGTGGCGAGCGTCGGGCTCACCGAGCGCATGGCGAAGGAGGCGGGCTATCAGCTGCGGGTCGGCCGCTTCCCCTTCATCGGCAACGGCAAGGCGATCGCGCTGAGCGAGCCCGAGGGGCTGGTCAAGACCGTGTTCGACGCCAAGACCGGCGAGCTGCTGGGCGCGCATATGATCGGCGCCGAGGTGACGGAGCTGATCCAGGGCTATGCCATCGCCAAGACGCTGGAGACCACCGAGCAGGAGCTGATGCGCACCATCTTCCCGCATCCGACCTTGTCGGAGATGATGCATGAGAGCGTGCTTGACGCTTACGGCCAAGCGCTCCACATCTAGCGGAAATTCAACAGGCTGCGATGAGCGAGCCCCCTCTGCGTCATCCCGAGAAGGCGCATAAGCCGGACAACCCGATCCAGCGCAAGCCGGCCTGGATCCGCGTCAAGGCGCCGACCTCGCCCGAATACCACGCGACGCGCTTGCTCATGCGCGAGCTTAAGCTCAACACGGTCTGCGAGGAGGCGGCCTGCCCCAATATCGGCGAATGCTGGAAGCAGAAGCACGCCACGGTGATGATCCTCGGCAGCGTCTGCACTCGCGCCTGCAGCTTCTGCAACGTGGCGACGGGCCGGCCCGACCAGCTCGACCCGCACGAGCCGCAGCACGTCGCCGAGGCGGTGGCGCGGCTCGGCCTCAGCCATATCGTCGTAACCTCGGTCGATCGCGACGATCTCGAAGATGGCGGCGCGCAGCATTTCGTCGACACCATCGCGGCGATCCGCGCGCTCGCGCCCGCCACCACCATCGAGGTGCTGACGCCGGATTTCCTTAGGAAGGACGGCGCGATCGAGGCGGTGGTGGCGGCGCGGCCCGACATCTACAACCACAATCTCGAGACCGTGCCGCGCCTCTATGCCGAGGTGCGGCCGGGCGCGCGCTATTTCCATTCCTTGCGCCTGCTGGACCGCGTCAAAGAGCTCGATCCCCGGATGTTCACCAAATCCGGCATCATGGTCGGGCTCGGCGAGGACAAGGGCGAAGTGCTGCAGGTGATGGACGATCTGCGCGCCGCCGACGTCGATTTCCTCACCATCGGCCAATATCTCCAGCCGACGCCCAAGCATCACGCCGTCCACCGCTTCGTGCCGCCCGAGGAGTTCGAGACCTACCGCGCGCTCGCCTTCGGCAAGGGCTTCCTCATGGTCTCGGCCTCGCCCCTGACCCGCTCCTCCTATTTCGCCGGCGAGGATTTTGCCAAGCTGCGCGCCGCCCGCGTCGAGAAGCTCGCGGCGATCTAGGAGCCTGATGCCCACCCATGCCGAGCAGCGGCTGCTCCCTTATACGCCCGAGCAGCTCTTCGATCTCGTCGCCGATGTCGAGCGCTATCCCGAGTTCCTGCCCTGGTGCCTGGGCGCGCGCGTGCGCGAGCGCACGGCGACGACGATCACCGCCGATCTGCTGATCGGCTTCAAGATGGTGCGCGAGCGCTTCACCTCGCGCGTCGTGCTCGACCGCCCCCGCCGCATCGACGTCAGCTACACCGACGGGCCGTTCCGCTATCTTAGCAACCACTGGGACTTCATTGCGAGGCCCGGCGGCCAGTGCCTGATCGACTTCCACGTCGATTTCGAGTTCCGCTCGCGCATGCTGCAGAAGATCATCGAGCTGTTGTTCAACGAGGCGGTCAAACGCATGGTCGGCGCTTTCGAGACGCGCGCACGCCAACTCTACGGCGCGCCCGACGGCGCCGGAGCGGCGGCAAAGCCGGTGTAGCGGCATATCCCGTTCAGCAGGTGTCCCAAGCGGCTGGGTGGGAAAGATGGACCACGGAGACACGGAGAGCACGGAGAAGCGAAGAATGGCGCGCGTCGCGCGCCCAAACACCTCTTCTCCGTGCCCTCCGTGCCTCCGTGGTGAACCCCTATGCGCATATGCGGGAGGGGCAAGGAGATGTGTGAATCCGACGGCCGCAGGACGGCGCAGAGGGCTCCAGTTGGCCACGTTTTGTAAAACGAGCTTTGCCCAACGGGGCGCATCGCCCGGCTTGACAATCGATCAACGTTGTCGTTGACTGTCAACTATGACATTGACCGTTGCCGCCGCTGTTCCCGCCGCTCCCGCCGCCGCCGAGACGCTCGACCAAGTCTTTGGCGCGCTCGCCGATCCCGTGCGGCGCGCCATCCTCGGCCGGCTCGACGGCGCCGAGCTGCTGGTCTCGGAGCTGGCGGCGCCGTTCGACATCTCGCTTCAGGCGGTGTCGCGCCACATCCAGGTGCTGGTGCGCGCCGGCCTCGTCAAGCAGGAGCGCAGCGGCCGGGTCAGCCGCTGCCGGCTCGACGCCGGGCCGATCCTCGGGGCGGCGCTGTGGCTCAACCGCTACAGCAAATACTGGCAGGCGCAGTTCGACACGCTGGCCGCCTGGCTCGACCAGATCGAGCGCGGCAGGGCGAGGAAGCCGCGCGCGCCGCGCCGCCGGCCGCGGCGCAAGACCTGAGCCAAGCCACCGGAGGAGCCTCATGCAGTATCGCGAAACCGCACAGCGTCTGGCGCAATACCGCGGCGAGATC
>JBKQTR010000415.1:0-44476 GCA_052143095.1 Allostellaceae bacterium | reverse complement strand
ATCGTCCGATGATGCCATTCTCGCTTCCTCCTCATCCTGAGGAGCGATGCGAAGCATCGCGTCTCGAATGACGCACGATCACCCTGCAGCGTCCTTCGCCAACGCTCAATGCTCCGCCTGGTCCGCCTCGAGCAGGCCGCTGAGCTCGATCATCGCCTGCTTCGTCGTCTGGATCATCTGCTTCTCGTCGTCATAGATGCCGTGCTGGTCGATCAGCATGCGCTCGTCATGCTCGCGGAAGAGGCGCACGGTGCGCTCCGCTTCCACGACCCCCATGCCGAGCTCCTGCAGCACGTGCTCGGTGAGCCGCAGGCTCGAATGGTAAGTCTCGCGCACGATAAGCGTGACCCCCTGATCCATCAGCAGATGCGCGTGGCGACGGTTGCGCGCCCGCGCCACGATGGTCAGGTTAGGGAAGTGCCTCTTGGCATGCTCGACCACTTTCAGCGATTCAGCGACGCCGTCGAGCGCGACCACCAGCAGCCTGGCCTCCGCCGCGCCGGCCGAGCGCAGCACGTCGAGCCGCGACGGGTCGCCGTAATAGGCCTTGCTGCCGAAGCGGCGTACCAGGTCGATCTGCTCGCCATTCTTGTCGAGGGCGGTGAAGGCGATCCGCTTGAGGCGCAGGATGCGGCCGATCACCTGGCCGAAGCGGCCGAAGCCGCAGATGATCACCGGCGTCGCCGCTCCGTCGATGGTGTCGAAGGGGCGCCGCGGCGCCTTCGCGAGCCGCGGCGCCAGGAAGCGCTCCTCGAGCGTGAAGAGCAGCGGTGCCGCGACCATCGACAGGGTCACGACGAGCATGGCGAAGTCGGTCTGCGCCGGCGCCAGCAGCCCCTCGGCCAGCGCCGCCGTGAACAGCACGAAGCCGAACTCGCCCGCCTGCGGCAGCGCCGCGGCGAAGCGCGCGGCGTTGAGCTTGTCCTGGCCGGCGACCCGCGCCAGCACGAAGGCGATCGCCGCCTTGATCGCCAGCAGCGCCGCCACCGCTGCCAGCACGAAGCCGGGCTCGGCAAGGAGCAGGTCGAGATTGGTCGACATGCCGACCGAGATGAAGAAGACGCCGAGCAGCAGCCCCTCGAACGGCTCGATATCGGCCTGCAGCTCGTGGCGGTATTCGGAATCGGAGAGCAGCACGCCGGCCATGAAGGCGCCCAAGGACATCGAGAGGCCAACGGCGCTGACCAGCGCGGCAGTGCCGCCGACGATGACCAGCGCCGTCGCAGTGAAGATCTCCGGCGTCTTGGCGCTCTCGACCAGGCGGAAGATCGGCCGGATCAGATAGCGGCCGCCGATGAGGACGATGAGCAGCGCGGCCGCCGCGCGCGCGATCGCGAGCCACGCGCTGTGCCCGGTCATCTCGCCGAAATCGCCGTCGAGCGCCGGCAGCAGCGCCACCACCGGAATGACGGCGATGTCCTGGAACAGCAGCACCGCGAAAGCGTCGCGCCCGGCCTGGCTCGCCAGCAGCTCGCGCTCGGCGAGCATCGGCAGCACGATCGCGGTCGATGACAGCGCCAGGCTGAATCCCACCACCACCGCGGCGGGCCAGGACAGCGACAGAAGATGGGCGATGGCGCAGAAGGCGGCGCCGGTGATCACCACTTGCGCCGCGCCGAGCCCCAGCACCGAGCGCCGCATCACCCAGAGCCGCTGCGGCCGCAGCTCCAGCCCGATGAGGAAGAGCAGCATGACGACGCCGAGCTCGGAGACGTCGCTGACGCTCTCGGTGTCGCTGATGAGGCCGAGCCCGGCGGGGCCGATGACGAGGCCGGCGGCGAGGTAACCGAGCACGCTGCCGAGCCCCATCCGCTTGGCGACGGGCACCGCGATGACCGCGGCGGCGAGGAGCGAGACGAGGGTGTAAAGGAACGGCATGAGCTACCTCGCGGAGTCCGGCGGCCGAGCGGCGGGTCGGCGGCGGCGCCGCTGCTCGGGTTTGATGTCGGGAGGGCGCCGCGCGCTCAGCCTGCGGGCGGCGCGTGGCGCAGGAAAGCGAAATCGCAGCCGCGATCGGCCTGCAGGATCTGCTCGCGATAGAGCCGGGCATAGCCGCGCGCGGGCGCGACGGAGGCAGGGGCCGCGCGCCGCGCCAGCTCGGCGGCATCGACCAGGAGGTCGATCCGCCGTTCCTTCACCGAAAGCCGGATGAGGTCGCCGCTGCGCACCTTCGCCAGCGGCCCGCCGCTCGCCGCGTCGGGCGTCACATGCAGCACCACCGTGCCGTAGGCGGTGCCGCTCATGCGCGCATCGGAGATGCGCACCATGTCCTTGACGCCGGCGCGCGCCAGCTTGCCCGGGATCGGCAGATAGCCCGCCTCGGGCATGGCCGAGGCGCTGGTCGGGCCGGCATTCTGCAGCACCAGGAAATCGTCCGGCGTCACGTCGAGCGCGGCATCGTCGATACGCGCGGCGAGATCCTCGAGCGAGCTGAACACCACGGCGCGGCCTTGGCGCTCGAACAGCTTGGCGTCGGCAGCCGAGCGCTTGAGGATGGCGCCGCCGGGCGCCAGCGAGCCGAACAGCGCGACGAGACCGCCTTGCGGCTGCAGCGGCTCCTCGAGCGAGCGCACCACCGCGCGGTCGACGAAGGCGCCCTCGCCTTGCGCGAGCCGCTCGCCCAGGCTCTCGCCGGTGACGGTGAGGCAGTCGAGATGCAGCAGCGGCTTCAGCTCGCGCAGCACCGCGCCGATGCCGCCGGCGGCGAAGAGGTCCTCCATGTAATGCGGTCCGGTCGGCTTGAGGTCGACCAGCACCGGCGTCGCGTCGCTGAGCGCGTTGAGCTTCGCCAGCGGGATGTCGACGCCGACCCGGCCGGCGATGGCGGTGAGATGCAGGATGGCGTTGGTCGAGCCGCCGATCGCCAGCAGCACGCGCAGCGCGTTGTCGATCGATTGTGCGGTGATGATGCGGTCGGGGGTGAGCTTCTGCCGTGCCAGCGCCACCGCCGCCGCGCCGGTCGCCTCGGCGGCGCGCAGCCGGTCGGCATGGACGGCGGGGATCGCGGCGGTGCCCGGCAGCATCATGCCGAGCGCCTCGGCGATCGCGGCCATGGTGCTTGCCGTGCCCATCACCGCGCAGGTGCCGGCGGTGGTGGCGAGGCTGCCCTCGACCTCGTCGATCTCCTGCCGGCTCACTTCGCCGGCGCGGAAGCGCGCCCAGAAGCGCCGGCAATCGGTACAGGCGCCGAGCCGCTCGCCGCGCCACGGTCCCGTCATCATCGGCCCCGTCACCAGCTGGATCGCCGGCACGTTGGCGGAAGCTGCGCCCATCAGCTGCGCCGGCACCGTCTTGTCGCAGCCGCCGACCAGCACCACCGCGTCCATCGGCTGGGCGCGGATCATCTCCTCGGTGTCGATGGCCATGAGGTTGCGGAACATCAGGCTGGTCGGGTTGAGGAACACCTCGCCCAGCGAGATCGTCGGGAACGCGCTCGGCAGCGCGCCCGCCGCCAGCACGCCGCGCGTCACCGCCTCGACCAGCTCCGGCACCAGCCTATGGCAATTGTTGAAGCCGCTCGCGGTGTTGGCGATGCCGATCACCGGCTTCGCCAGCATGGCTTGCGAATAGCCCATGGATTTGGCGAAGGAGCGGCGCAGATAGAGGGCGAAGTCGCGATCGCCGTAATTGGTGAGACCGCGGGCAAGCCCGATCGGATCGCTCATTCAGAGCTCCTGACACGGCGGGAAGCGCGGGCGCAGCTAAGCCGCCCGGCGCCGGGCCTGTCAATGCGCGGACGCCGTCGAGGGGGGTCCGGATGGAGCGGTCGACGCTGCCGCGCCTTGGTATCCCCGGCGCGCGATTGACTCGAAATCGCTGTCTAGCTATGCCCGCGCCATGCGCGTTTTCGGAAACAGCGAGGTCGTTGCGGCCCTCGATTTTCCGGATCTGGTCGAGGCGTTGCGGCAGATGTTCCGCAGCAGCAATGTCGTCGCTGCGGCGCCGCAGCGCCTCGCGATCGACGTCCCCGGCGGGCGCGAGGGAACGCTTCTGATCATGCCGGCGTGGCAGGCGGGACGGCACCTCGGCATCAAGCTCCTCACGCACTTTCCCGGCAACGCCACGCGCGACCAGGCGACGCTCATGGGCCAGTATCTCCTCTTTGACGCTGCGAGCGGCAAGCCGCTCGCGCTCTTCGACGGACCGGCCCTCACCGCGCGGCGAACGGCTGCGGCATCGGCGCTCGCCGCGAGCTATCTCGCGCGGCCCGATTGCGAGCGGCTGGTGATGGCAGGCGCGGGCGCGCTCGCTTCCCATCTCATCGACGCGCATGCGAGTGTCAGGCCCATCTGCAACGTGCTGGTGTGGAGTCGCAATCCCGACCGCGCCGCGCGGCTCGCCCGGCGCCTGACCCGACGCTCGCTCAAGGTGGCGCCCACGGACGATCTGCAGCGCGCGGTTGGCGGCGCACATATCATCTGCTGCGCCACGCCATCGCGCGAGCCGCTGATCAAGGGCCACTGGCTGCCCTTGGGCGTGCATATCGATCTCGTCGGCGGCTGCACCCCCGAGACGCGCGAGGCCGACGACGACACGATGCGCCGCGCGCGAATCTTCGTGGATTCGCGCGAACGCGCGCTTGCCGAGGCCGGCGACATCGTCGCCCCGATCGCGTCCGGCGCGATCAGCGTCGACGACATCGCAGGAGATCTCTTCGAGCTGACGCGCGGCTCCTGCGCGGGCCGCCGCTTCGAGGACGAGATCACGCTCTTCAAATCCGTGGGCTTGCCGCTCGAGGACCTTGCCGCGGCGAAGCTTGCGCTCGACACGGCGCTGATTTGAGATGGTCCTACGGCGCGCCTACGTCAACGCGAGCTGCGTCCTCGAAAGCGGTAGCCGGACTACTCGCCCTCCGTGCCAATCGCATAGGCGGTCTCGCCGTGAACCGCGTCGTCTCCCACCTTCAGCGTGGCATCATCCATGCGCAGCGGCACGATCAGTGAGATGACCTTGAGGATGATGTAGGTGGCGATCACGTTGTACACGATGATGAACGCCGCACCGTAAAACTGCAGCAGGAGCTGGCCGGGGTTGCCGTAGAGCCAGCCGGTCACATTGACGCCGGGCGCCTCCTTGTCGGTGCCGATATATTGCAGCATGTCCGGATTGCCGAGGATGCCCAGCAACAGGCCGCCCATCAGCCCGGCAATGCCGTGGGTGGAGAAGACGCTCAAGGTATCGTCCACCTTCATCATCAGCTTGATCTTCTGCAGCTTGTTCATGCTGAGCCAGGGAATGATCCCGGCGCAGATGCCGATGATGATCGCGCCCCAGCCGTCCACGTAACCGGCGGCGGGCGTGATCGCCACCAAGCCCGCGATCATGCCGTTGACCGCGCCGATGATCGACGGCTTGCCATAGGCCATCTTGTCCATCAGCGTCCAGACCAACAGGGCCACCGCGGTGGCGGTGTTGGTGTTGAGCACCGCCGCGCCGGCATCGGCATTGGCGAAATAGGGATCGCCGCCGTTGAAGCCGTTCCAGCCCAGCCACAAGATGCCGGCGCCGATCAACGTGACCAGCAGGCTATTGGGTGGAAAATGCTCGCGATCCTGTTGCAGCCGTGGGCCGATCATCGCCGCAGCGACGAATCCGGACGTGCCGGCGGCGAGATGGATGACATAGCCGCCCGAGAAGTCCGCCACGCCCATACTGGCGAGCCAGCCGCCACCCCACAGGCTGAACGCCCCGACCGTATAGACCAGGGTCATCCAAATCGGGCAGAACAGCACCCACGCGGTGAAGTTCATGCGGCCGAGCACCGCGCCGGCCAGAATGATCACCGTGATCGCCGCGAACACGAACTGGAAGAACACCAGCGTCGCCATCGGGAAGGTGAGGTCCGGCATGCCCGAGGCTGCCGCTGGAATGACCGCCTGGCCGGTGGTGAACGCGGCCGACGTCGCCGGCAGCGGCGTGCCCAGGAACGGGAACCATTGCGGCCCGAACGCCATGTTGTAGTCGAAGAGAATCCAGACGATCAGGACCGAGGCGAAGGCGTAGAGCGACATGAAGGCGGAGTTGATCGCCCATTTCTTCTTGACGATCCCGCCATAGAGAACCATTAAGCCGGGAATGCTTTGCAGGCCGACGAAAGTCGCGGCGGCCAGTTGCCAGGCATTGTTTCCGGTATCGAGCCATTTCGGTGATGGTACGAGCACGGCTTCCCCCCTTCGTTGCTGTTGGCTTCTCCTGTGGCAGTACCAAATCGGCGTACGAATGACGCGCGGGCGAGTGACATCCCGGACCGCATCGGCTGCGTTCGCGCAACAATTGTGCCAATTGTGCAGGTTAGCCGAACCGGTACCGGGACGCGGTTTCCTATCAAGCTCGGTGAGTGCTTTTAAGGCGAAATGATCAAAGAATATTCACGATGATCATAAACTGGGCGGCCAACTCGGGATTGACTTGGGCCATGCCATGGAAGTCGAATGACGGTCAGAAGATGACCCAATCCGCCACCTCCCTTCCTGCGACGTTCCTCGCAAGCGCGCGAGAATCGGCTATGGATGAGATCATGGTCCTGCAGCTCAGACCATGTTCTTGAACCGGCCCCTGGCAGCAGGGGTCGCTGCGCTGGCCGCTTGCATGGCTGTTCCCGCGATCGGCGGTGAAGCGCCGTCGGGCGTGACCGCGATCACCTGCACCAATCCGGCCAGCGGCGCGAGCTGGCAGATCAGCATCGACTACGAAAAGGGCACCGTGGATGCCAATCCCGCCCGCGTCAGCGACGCGAAGATTTCGTGGCACGACGCCAAGGACGGCGGCAACTACACGCTTGACCGCCGGTCCGGGGATCTTACGGTGATCGTCGCGTCAAGCACTGGCGGCTATTTTCTCTATGATCGTTGCAAGCTGAAGAATTCAGACTGATGAATTGACGCGGCGATCCCCCGGAATCGCGGCCGCGCCACGATCCCGGCGGCCCGCCGCCCGGCGGAATCGGAGCGACGCCGATGGTTGAGGGTGTTGCCGGCCTTAAGGCAAGCGTCGGATTCATCTCGGAGACCGGGCCGCGCAAGCGCAACGAGGATTTCGCCGGCGCGGTTTTCGGCGCGGAGTTGCCCGAGCCGCGCCGGGAGGTGGTGGCGGCGATCGCCGACGGAATCGGCGGTGCCAAGGGCGGTCGCGTGGCGGCCGAGACGGCGGTGCGCGGCTTTCTGGACGGATTTTGCGACCTGCCTGAAACCTTGGAAGTGCGGCGCGCGGCAGCCACGATCGTCAATGCGCTCAATGGCTGGATCCATTCCATGGGTCACCAGGATCCGGAGCTGGCGGGGATGGGATGCACCTTCACCGCCCTGGTCCTGCGCGGCCGCGTCGCCCACGTGCTGCATGTCGGGGACACGCGCGCCTATCGGCTGAGGGGCGAGCGTCTGACCTGCCTGACCACCGATCACCTGCGGGAGGACGGCCCCGGCCGGCCGCGCGCGCTCTATCGCGCGCTGGGCATCGAGGCGGAGGTGCGTCTGGATTACGCGACGCAGCCGGTGGCGCTGCACGACCGCTTCCTGCTGTCCAGCGACGGGCTGCACGGAGTCCTGACCGACGACGGCATCATCGGCATCCTGCGCGAGCGCTCCGCTCCCGAGGATACCGCCCGCGCTTTGGTAGCGGCCGCGCTCGCCGCGGGCAGCACCGACAATTGTACCGCTCTGGTGCTGGACGTGGTCGGGCTGCCGGCGGCGGAGTCGGCCGACATCGGCAGCGCCATCATGCAATTGCCGTTGATCCAGGTGCCGTTCGGCGGCGAGACGATCGACGGTTTCGTGCTCAAAGTGTTGCTCTCCGACGGCCGATACAGCCGCCTGTTCGGTGCGGTGGACGAGGTCGAAGGCGGCGAGGTCGCGTTGAAATTCCCCAAGCCGCAGGTCGCCGCCGTCGCCACCTACCACGCGGCTTTCGTCCGCGAAGCCTGGGTCGGCGCGCGCGTGAACAGTCCTTGGGTCGGCCGCATCATCGAGCTGCCGCCGGGACGGCAGACCTGCCTCTACACCGTCATGCCGCTCTACCAGGGCGAGCTGCTGGAGACGCGGCTTGCGCGCCGCCCGTCGCTCGGCCTGGAGGAAGGACGGACGATCGCGGTCAGGCTGGCGCGCGGGGCGGCGGCGCTGCACCGCGCCGGCATCATCCATCGCGACATCAAGCCGGACAACGTGATGCTCGAGGGCGAGGGATCGCTGAAGCTGCTCGATCTCGGCGTGGTGCGCGTGCCCGGGCTGGAGGATTTTCCGCCCGAGGACATTCCCGGCACCCCCGCCTACATGGCGCCGGAAATGTTCGCCGGCGAGCCCGGGAACGAGGCTACCGACATCTACGCCCTGGGCGTCACCATGTTCCGCGCCTTCACCGGCGAGTTCCCTTACGGCAATCCCGACGCCACCAGCCGGCCGCGCCGGGACCGGCCGAAGGAGTTCTCCGCGCTGCGCCCGGATCTGCCGGCGTGGCTCCAGGCCGTTCTGGGCCGGGCGATCGCGATCGATCCCGGCGAGCGTTTCCGCGACATGAACGAATTCGCGCTGGAGATGGAGGCGGGACCGGCGCGCGCCGCCGCTCCGGTCCGCCGGCCGCGGACGCTCTATGAACGCGCCCCGCTGCGATTCTGGCAGGGCGTGGCGGCGCTGCTGGCGCTGGCGCTTCTGCTGTCGCTGCTGCTGCGTTAGGGTCCTGCCGCGAGCCCCGAAACTTTGCGCTCGACCGCGCCGGCGGGCGCCGCGGCCTCACCGCGGCGGAAGAGCAGGCATTCCGGCTCGTTTATGAGGATGCGCCCGCATCGGCCGCTGCGGCCGGCGCCAGCAGCCCCGCCTTGAGCAGCGCATCCGCTGCGGCGCGGATCGCCGCGAACGGCATTCCCGCGCGCTCGGCGGTGTCGAGCAGCGAATGCCTGCCATCGGCGAGGTTCAGCACCCAGAGCAGCGCCATCTGATCGAAGCCGCCGGCCTCTTTCTGCCCGCCGATCGGCCGGTAGAGCCCGCGCTTGCCGAGCTGCGGCTCGCCCTTCGGGCTGAGGTTGCGGTAGGTCGCGTCGCCCTCGATGACGTCGACAATGCGCGTCAGCGTCTCGAGCGCGCCGGCAAGCGCCGCCGGCCTGATGAACCCGAGATTGTCGGCCGAGGTGTGGTATTCCGGGAAGGTGCCGTTGGGCGAGCGCATCAGGCAGCCCACCGGCATGTCGAAGCCGGGCGAGCAATATTGCCGCTCGTCATAGCCGTAAGGGCTGAAGGGCTGGACGCGATAGGGCTCGCCGCTCGCCTGCAGCACATGGGCGGCAATGCGGTCGATGGCGGCGTCGCCCCGCCGGCTCTGCTTGTAGGTGAAGGGCGCGCCGTCGCCGAGGCAGCTCAGCACCAGCCCATGCGTCACCAGCGGCACCCGCGCCTCGTTGGCCGCGAGCCAGGCGAGCGAGCCGATGGTGCCTGGGATGAAGAGGAAGCGATAGGTGAGCCGCCGCTGCTGCCGCGCCATCAGCCGGCGCGCCAGCATCACCGCCACCGCGATCCCCGAGAGGTTGTCGTTGGCCAGCGAGGGATGGCAGGAATGGCACGAGAGCAGCACCTCCTCCGGCTGCGCCCCGGGCAGGAGGAGCTCGCCATAAGTGAGATGGCCGGGCGCGAGCGTGGTGTCGATGACGACGCGGTAGCGCTCCTCGGTCAGCCGCTCCGCCTGGCGCCGGCTCAGGCAGAAGCCCCAATTCTCGCTGTAATAGCTGGTACGGTAGGGGATCCAGTCCGGCGTCTCCGGCAGGGTGTGGAGGTGGCGCAGCAGCTCGCCGCGCTCGACGATGCGGTCGACAGGCACGCTGTATTGCACGAGATGCAGGTTGGACGCCGCGAAATCGACCACCCGCCTGCCGTCGAGCGTGGCGATATAGGCCCCGCGCACGGTCCATTCGCGCGGCACCGTCCAGTCGAAAAGCTGGGTCCCGGTCGGCACCTCGCTGAGGCTGAGCGGGATCTCGCGGGCGATGAGGCCGAGGCTTTGCCGCAGCCCGTCGCCGGTGATGCTGCGGCAGATCGGGTAGAGCGCCTCGACGAGGCGGATCATGGCGGCGGCGGGGTCGTCGCTCTCCCCGGGCCGTAGCGGCTCTCCGTCCAAGCTCCTGCACCTCCGCGCGAACGCCAGACGAACGGCCTCGCCTGCCCGCCGGTTCCCGTCGCGCTTTTGTGCCGCCCTGGCAAGGGGTATACTGGGCAAAAAACCGAAGCGGCCCCATGAGGTTGCTGGGACAGGTGAGGTGGGCATGAGAACCGTGTTGGCCGTCGTCAGCGACGGCACCGCGGCGTCGTTGCTCGAGACGGCGCTGCTGGTCGCCAAGCGCTTCAACGCCCGGGTGACCGGCTTGAACGCGCTTACCGCCGAATATGCCGTGGTGTTCGGCGGCGAGATGGGCTTTTCGATCTCCTCCGAGGTCGACCGCACCCTGGAGCGCGAGGGCCAGGACCGGCGCGAGCAGGCGCGCGCGCTCTTCGCCTCCTTCATGCGCCAGCATGGCGTGCCGCTGGGGCCGCCGGCGGGCGACGGCCCCAGCGCCGAATGGCGCGAGGAGGCGGGACGGCAGAACGCCGTGGTCGGCTCGCTCGGCCGCGTCTTCGATCTCATCGCCGTCGAGCGCCCGGCCAAGCTTGCCTCGCTGGCCGAAGCGACGCTCGAGGATGCGCTGTTCGAGAGCGGCCGGCCGGTGCTGATGGCGCCGCCGGTGCCGCTTGCCTCGATCGGCGAGCGCGTTCTCGTCGCCTGGAACGGCAGCACCGAGACGGCGCGCACCGTGGCCTTCGCCATGCCGTTCCTGAAGCGCGCCGCGAGCGTGCAGGTGGTGAGCGTCGAGGGCGCCATGACGCCGGGCCCGTCGAGCGAGGATCTCGCCCAGAGCCTGGCGCGGCACGGCATCGTCACCCTGGCGCGGCATGTGACACCGCGCGACCGCACGCCCGGCCAGGTCTTTATCGACGAGGCCAAGGCGATCGGCGCCGACCTCATGGTCAAGGGCGCCTATACCCAGAGCCGGCTGCGCCAGATGATCTTCGGCGGCGCCACGCGCCACATCATCATGGAAGCCACCATGCCGGTGATCCTCGCGCATTAAGAGAGCAGGAAAGCCGCCCTTCTCAACGTCCCGCGCCGGCCCGGCTTCCGTTCATCACCACCGTCCGGCATTGCCGCCCGGGGTCACAACCCGCTAGGCTCACCGCCCTCGTAATGTCGGGTGGGGCGATGGCGGAGATCGAGGCGACTTGGCCCTGGCTCAAGGCCTATCCGCCGGGAATCGACTGGCACGCGCGCTTTGCTGACGAGCCGGTCTACCAGCTGCTCGAGGACAGCGTGCGGCGCTACGGCGACCGCCCCTGCCTCGATTTCCTCGGTAAGGCCTATAGCTATGCCGATGTCGGCGCGCTCGTCCGCCGCGCCGCCAAGGGCTTCGCTGCGCTCGGGGTGAAGCACGGCACGCGCGTCGGGCTGATGCTGCCCAACTGCCCCTATTACGTCATCGCCCACTACGCGATCCTCGCCATCGGCGGCACGGTGGTCAATCTCAACCCGCTTTACGCGCCGCCGGAGGTTCGCCATCTGGTCGAGGATGCCGGGATCGAGGTGATGCTGACGCTCGACCTCAAGGCGCATTACGCCATGCTGGCGCCGCTGCTCGGTCCGTCCGGCATCCGCAAGATCGTGCTCTGCCCGATGGCGGACATCCTGCCCTGGGGCAAGAGCCTGCTCTATCGCCTGCTGAAGCGCGCCGATATGGCGCGGGCGCCGCGCGACGACGCGCATCTCACCTTCGCCGATCTCACCGCCAATGACGGCGCGTTCGCGCCGGTGCCGATCGAGCCGGCGCGCGACCTCGCCGTGCTGCAATATACCGGCGGCACCACCGGCGTGCCCAAGGGCGCGATGCTGACGCATCGCAATCTCGTCACCAATGCGCGCCAATGCCTCGCCTGGTTCCCCGACATGGAGCCCGGCCGCGAGCGCATCCTGGCGGTGCTGCCCTTCTTCCATGTCTTCGCCATGACGGCGACGATGAATTTCGGCATCGCGTCCGGCTCCGAGATCATTCTGCTGCCGCGCTTCGAGATCAAGACGCTGCTCGCCGCCATCCGCCGCAAGCGCCCGACCACCATGCCCGGCGTGCCGACGCTGTTCACCGCGGTCTACACCGATCCCGCCGCCGGCAAGATCGATCTCAGCTCGATCAAGTTCTGCATCTCCGGCGGCGCGCCGCTGCCGCTCGAGGTCAAGCACAAATTCGAGGCGGTGACGCGCTGCACCGTGGTCGAGGGCTATGGCCTGTCGGAGACCTCGCCGGTGGTCGCCTGCAATCCGCTGCGCGGCGTCAACAAGCCGGGCTCGGTCGGGCTGCCCGTGCCCGGCACGATCGTCGAGATCGCCTCGCTCGACGATCCCGAGCGGCTGGCGCCGCAGGGCGAGCGCGGCGAGGTGGTGGTGCGCGGGCCCCAGGTGATGGCGGGGTATTGGCGCAAGCCCCAGGCGACCGCCGAGGTGCTGCGCGACGGCCGGCTGCGCACCGGCGATGTCGGCTATCTCGACCCCGAGGGCTATCTCTTTCTCGTCGACCGCCTCAAGGACATCATCATCGCCGGCGGCTACAAGATCTATCCGCGCAATGTCGAGGAGGCGATCTACCAGCATCCCAAGGTCGCCGAATGCATCGTCCTCTCGGTCGCCGATGCCTATCGCGGCCAGACGGTGAAGGCCTATGTCGCGCCGGTGGCCGGCGCCAGCCTCGACGAGGCGGAGCTACGCGCCTTTCTGCGCGACAAACTGTCGCCGATCGAGATGCCGAAGCTGTTCGAATTCCGCAGCAGCTTGCCCAAGACGCTGATCGGCAAGCCGTCGAAGAAGGCGTTGATCGAGGAGGAGGCGCGCCGCGCCGCCGGCCTGCCGGCGCAGGCGCCGCCCTCGGCCTGAACCGGCGACCGCGCTGGACGAAGTCGCGGCCGGAATGCGACAATGACGCGAGGGGGTCTTGCGTGCCGAACTCGACGGACACAACGCGCGACGATGCCAGCCGCCTGCTGCGGCGCTCATCGCTCTTTGCCGGGATGGACGAGGCGGCGCTGCGGCTGATGGCAGGGCATGCCCATCGCCGGCGCTTTGCCTCCGGCGAGGTCATCTTCCGCGTCGGCTCGCCCGGGCAGAGCATGATGGCGGTGCTGGCCGGCATGGTGCGCATCACCGCCCCCTCGACCGACGGCAAGGAGATCGTGCTCGCCGATCTCGGCAGCGGCGAGGTGTTCGGCGAGATGGCGCTGCTCGATGGCGGCGAGCGCAGCGCCGACGCCGCCGCGCTGACCAATTGCGACCTGCTGGTGCTCGAGCGCCGCGACATGCTGACGGTGCTCGAGCGCCATCCCGGGGTCGCCATCAAGCTGCTGCAGGTGCTGTGCGAGCGCCTGCGCCGCACCGATCAGCAGATCAGCGAGATCGCCTTTCTCGGCCTGCCCATGCGCCTGGCCAAGGCGCTGCTGCGGGTCGGCGGCGGCGCGCCGCAGGCCAAGCTGGCGCTGTCGCAGCGCGAGCTCGGCACCATGATCGGTGGTACCCGTGAAAGCGTCAATCGCTGCCTCAGGGAGTGGCATCGCCGCGGCGTCATCCAGCTCGAGGAAGGCTGGATCATCATCCGCGACGCCGCCGCTCTCGAGGAGATCGGCCGCGGCAACGCCAAGGAAGCCTGAGGCCCATGCCCGGCCGGCGATTTTTCGCTGGACAATCGTCGGTCGGTACCTTACGTTAACGTCATACAGTTGACGTAAACGGTATGTCAATGTCAGCCAAGCCCGCCCTGATTGCCGACGAGCCGGCCGCACCCGATGCGCGGCGGCTTTACTCGATCGGCGACCTCTCCGGCGAGCTTGGCGTCTCGCCGCGCGCCATCCGCTTCTACGAGGATCACGGGCTGCTGGCGCCGCAGCGCATCGGCGGCAACCGCGTCTATTCGATCCGCGACCGGGCGCGCCTTCAGCTCATCCTGCGCGGCAAGCGGCTGGGCTTCGCGCTCGCCGACATCAAGGAGCTGCTCGATCTCTACGATGTCGACCGCGACCATCTGGAGCAGCTGCGCGTCACGCTGCTCAAAGGCCGCGCCCGCATCGCCGAGCTCGAGCGCCAGCAGCAGGAGATCGCGCTGACGCTGCAGGAGCTGCGCGAGATCGGCAGCCATATCGAGGACAGCATCCGCAGGAAAGAAGCCGGGCAAGGCCCGGCCGGCCGGAAAGGAGCGCCATGAAGAATGTCGTCATCGCGGGCTTTGCCCGCTCGCCCTTCCATTTCGCCAAGAAAGGCGCGCTCGCCCGCGTACGGCCCGACGAGCTGGCGGCGCAGGTGATCGCGGCGCTGGTCGAGCGCAGCAAGATTGATCCCAAGGAGATCGAGGACGTCATCGTCGGCTGCGCCATCCCCGAAGGCGAGCAGGGGCTCAATATCGGCCGCATCGTGGGATTCCTTGCGCATCTGCCGCTCAACGTCGCCGGCGCCACGGTGAACCGCTTCTGCGGCTCCTCGATGCAGGCGATCCATATGGCGGCGGGCTCGATCCAGCTCGATGCCGGCGAGGCCTTCATCTGCGCTGGCGTCGAATCCATGACCCGCGTGCCGATGACCGGCTTCAACCCGTCGCCGCATCCCGGCCTCGCCAAGGAGTATCCGCAGGCCTACATCTCGATGGGCCAGACGGCCGAGAACGTCGCGCGCAAATACCAGGTGACCCGCGCCGACCAGCAGGAACTCGCGGTGAAGAGCCATCAGAAGGCCGCTGCCGCGCAGGCCGCCGGCAAGTTCAAGGACGAGATCGTGCCGATCAAGGCCAAGGACGCCACCATCGATCAGGACGGTTGCATCCGTCCCGATACCACGCAGGAGACCCTGTCGGGGCTGGCGCCGGCCTTCGACGCCGACGGCACGGTGACCGCCGGCACCGCCTCGCCGCTCACCGACGGCGCCGCGGCAGTGCTGGTCTGCACCGAGGATTACGCCAAGCGCAACAAGCTGCCGGTGCTGGCGCGGCTCAAGAGCATCGCGGTGGCGGGCTGCGCGCCGGAGATCATGGGCATCGGCCCGGTGCCGGCGACGCAGAAGGCGCTGAAGCGCGCCGGGCTCGCCATCAAGGACATCGACATCATCGAGATCAACGAGGCCTTCGCCTCGCAGGCGATCGCCTGCATGCGCGAGCTCGGCATCGACGAGAGGAAGGCCAATCTCGACGGTGGCGGCATCGCCATGGGCCATCCGCTCGGCGCCACCGGCGCGCGCATCACCGGCAAGGCCGCCTCGCTGCTCGCCCGCGAAGGCAAGCGCTACGCGCTCGCCACGCAATGCATCGGCGGCGGCCAGGGCATCGCCACCATCCTCGAGCGCGGCTGAGCGGAGGCGAGCCATGGCAATCACCAAAGTCGCGGTCATCGGCTCCGGCGTGATGGGCGGCGGCATCGCCGCCCATGTGGCCAATGCCGGATTTTCCGTGCTGCTGCTCGACATCGTCCCGCCCGGCGCCAAGAACCGCACCATCGTTGCCGAGCAGGCGATCGAGCGCCTGCTCAAGACCGATCCCGCGCCGCTGATGCATCGCGATTTCGCGCGCCGCATCACCCCGGGCAATCTCGAGGATCACCTGGGACTGCTGGCCGATTGCGACTGGATCGTCGAGGCGGTGCTGGAGCGGCTCGACGTCAAGCATGCCACCTATGCGAAGATCGAGCAGGCGAGGAAGCCCGGCTCGATCGTCTCGTCCAACACCTCGACCATTCCCTTGCACGATCTCGTCGGCACCATGCCCGAGAGCTTCCAGCGCGATTTCCTCATCACGCATTTCTTCAACCCGCCGCGCTACATGCGCCTGCTCGAGATCGTCAAGGGACCGAAGACGCGCGCCGACGCGGTGCAGGCGATCGACGAGTTCTGCGACCTGCGCCTCGGCAAGGGCGTGATCCACGCCAAGGACACGCCCGGCTTCATCGCCAACCGCATCGGCGGCATGTGGATCCAATCGGCGCTGCAGGCCGCCTTCGATCTCGGCCTCAGCGTCGAGGAAGCCGATGCCATCATGGGCCGGCCCTTCGGCATGCCGCGCACCGGCATTTTCGGCCTGCTCGATCTCGTCGGCATCGATCTCACGCCGCAAGTGGCGGCGAGCATGCAGCGGACGCTGGCCAAGGACGACCCTTATATCCGCATCTACAAGGACCGGCCGCTCATCGCCAAGATGATCGCCGACGGCTATACCGGCCGCAAAGGCAAGGGCGGCTTCTACCGCATGACACGAACCGAGACCGGCCGCGTGCGCGAGGCGATCGACCTCGCCACCGGCCAGTACCGTCCCGTTGCCGAGCCACAGCTGGCCAGCATCGCCGAGCGCAAGCCGGAGGCGCTACTGCGCCACGGCGATCGCGGCGGGCAATATGCACGCCGCGTGCTCGGCCTGACGCTCGCCTACGCGGCGGCGCTGGTGCCGGAGATCGCCGATGACGTCGTCGCCGTCGACGAGGCGATGCGCTGGGGCTACACCTGGAGATACGGGCCCTTCGAGCTCATCGACCAGATCGGCGCCGACGCCGTCATCGCGCTGCTCGAGGCGGAGAAGATCGCCGTGCCGCCGCTGCTGCGGCAGGCGGCGGGCAAGTCGTTCTACCGCACCACCGCGGGGCAGCTCGAATACCTCGCCGTCGATGGCAAATACGCGCCCGTGAAGCGCCGGCCGGGCGTGCTGCTGCTCGCCGACATCAAGCGCAAGGCGAAGCCGCTGGCGCGCAACGGCTCGGCGAGCCTGTGGGATGTCGGCGACGGCGTGCTGTGCCTCGAGTTCCACAGCAAGATGAATGCGCTCGATCCCGACAGCATCGGCATGCTGGGCAAGGGGCTCGACACCGTCAAGAAGAGCGGCGGCGCCTTCAAGGCGATGGTGGTCTATAACGAGGCGGAGAATTTCTCGGTCGGCGCCAATGTCGGGCTCGGCCTGTTCGCCGCCAATGTCGCGCTCTGGCCTTTCATCGAGGAGGGCGAGGCGGCCGGACAGAACGCCTACAAGACCGTCAAATACGCGCCCTTCCCGGTGGTCAGCGCGCCTTCCGGCATGGCGCTCGGCGGCGGCTGCGAGATCCTGCTGCATTCCGCCGCGGTGCAGGCCCATGCCGAGAGCTATATCGGCCTGGTCGAGACCGGCGTCGGGCTGGTGCCGGGCTGGGGCGGCTGCAAGGAGCTGGTGACGCGCCAGGTCACCAACAAGCGGCGGCCGGGCGGGCCGATGCCGCCGCTGATGCAGGCTTTCGAGGCGATCGCGCTCGCCAAGGTGTCGCGCTCGGCGGCCGAGGCGCGCGATACGCTGATGCTGCGCGAGGGCGACGACATCACCATGAACCGCGACCGGCTGCTGGCCGACGCCAAGGCCAAGGCGTTGGCGCTCGCCAAGGATTACCAGCCGCCGAAGCCGCTGCCGCTCAACCTGCCCGGCCCGACCGGCGCCGCGGCGCTGAAGCTCGGCGTCATTGATCTCGTGCATCAGGGCAAGGCCACCGCCTATGACGCGGTGGTGGCGGAGAAGCTCGCCGAGGTGCTGAGCGGCGGTGACACCGACATGACGCTGGAGACCAGCGAGGATCAGCTCCTGGCGCTGGAGCGCCGCGCTTTCCAGTCGCTGATCCGCGAGCCCCGCACGCTGGCGCGCATCGAGCACATGCTTGAGACCGGCAAGCCGTTGCGGAACTGAGAGGAAGCCCATGACCACCTACAAGGCGCCGCTGCGCGAGTACCGCTTCATCCTGCAGGAGCTGTTCGATGTCGGCGAGCTCGCGAAGCTGCCGGGCTACGAGGACGCGACACCCGACGTGTTCGAGCAGGTGCTGGAGGAAGGCGCCAAGCTCTGCGAGGAGGTGCTGCTGCCGCTGAACCGCAGCGGTGACGAGGAGGGCTGCACTTTCGAGAACGGCGACGTGCGCACGCCCACGGGCTTCAAGCAAGCCTACGACCTCTCCCGCGAGGGCGGCTGGACCGCGCTGGTCTGCGATCCCGACTATGGCGGGCAGGGGCTGCCGCACACCCTGCAGTTCTTCGTCGAGGAGATGGTGTCGTCGGCGAACATGTCCTTCGGCATGTATCCCGGCCTCTCCGCCGGCGCCTACCGCGCCATCGCGCATCACGGCTCGCCGGCGCAGAAGCGGAAGTTCCTGCCGCGCCTGGTCGACGGCAGCTGGAGCGGCACGATGTGCCTGACCGAGCCGCAATGCGGCACCGATCTCGGCCAGATCCGCACCAAGGCCGAGCCCGCCGGCAAGGACGGCGTCTACAAGATCACCGGCACCAAGATCTTCATCTCCGCCGGCGAGCACGACCTCACCGACAACATCATCCATCTCGTGCTGGCGCGCATCACCGGCGGCCCGCCGGGCATCCGCGGCATCAGCCTGTTCATCGTGCCGAAATTCCTGGTCAAGGAGGACGGCAGCGTCGGCGCGAGCAATGGCGTGCGCTGCGGCTCGATCGAGCACAAGATGGGGATCAAGGCATCGTCCACCTGCGTCATCAATTTCGAGGAGGCCGAGGGCTATCTCGTCGGCGAGGCGCATAAGGGCATGCGCGCCATGTTCACGATGATGAACGCGGCACGCCTCGGCGTCGGATTGCAGGGCCTGGCGCTCGGCGAGACCGCCTACCAGACGGCGCGGCAATACGCGCAGGAGCGGCTCCAGGGCCGCGCCCTCAAGGGCGACAAATTCCCCGACAAGCCTGCCGATCCCATCATCGTCCATCCCGATGTGCGGCGCATGCTGCTCACCATGAAGGCCTATACCGAAGGCGCGCGCGCGCTCGCCGGCTGGGTCTCGCTCGCCCTCGACCGCGCCGAGCGCCATCCCGACGCCGCGGCGCGCGAGGAGGCGGATGACTTCATCGGCTTGATGACGCCGATCATCAAGGCGATGCTCACCGACAACGCCTTCGCCGCGACCAATATGGGCGTGCAGATCTTCGGCGGCCACGGCTATATCCGCGAATGGGGCATGGAGCAGCTGGTGCGCGACTGCCGCATCACCATGCTCTATGAGGGCGCCAACGGCATCCAGGCGCTCGATCTCGTCGGCCGCAAGATGCCGATGCATAACGGCCGGTTGCTGCGGCGCTTCTTCCATCCCGTCGACGCCTGGCTGCGCCAGCACATGGAGACACCGGAGCTGCAGGAATTCGTCATGCCGGCGATGAAGGCCTTCGGCCGGCTGCAGCAGGTGACGGCGCTGGTAGCGCAGAAGGGCATGGCCGATCCCGATGAGGCCGGCGCTGCGGCGAGCGAGTATCTGCGCGCCTTCGGCCTCGTCGCCATGGGCTATCTCTGGGCGCGCATCGCCGAGCTCGCGCTCGCCAAGCTCGACGGCGACGAGAAGCTGTTCTACAAGGGCAAGCTCGCCACCGCGCGCTTCTACATGGCGCGCGTGCTGCCCGAGACCAATGCGCTCTTCGCCAACATTGCCGCCGGTGCCAAGCCGCTGATGGAGCTCGAGGCGGAGGCGTTCTGAGGCGGGCCCGCCGGGTTTGCAGCGGCGATCTCTCGAGCTGAGGGGAGGGATTGACATGGCGGATCTCAAAGGCAAGACGCTGTTCATCTCGGGCGGCTCGCGCGGCATCGGGCTCGCCATCGCGCTGCGCGCCGCGCGCGACGGCGCCAATGTGGTGATCGCCGCCAAGACCACTGAGCCGCATCCCAAGCTCCCCGGCACGATCTACACCGCCGCCGAGGAGATCGAGGCGGCCGGCGGCAAGGCCTTGCCGGTGCAGACCGACATCCGCGAGGAGGAGCAGGTGCTGGCGGCGGTCGAGCAGGCGGTCGAGCGCTTCGGCGGCATCGACATCCTGATCAACAACGCTTCCGCCATCAGCCTCACCGGCACACTCGAGACGCCGATGAAGCGCTTCGACCTGATGCTGGGCATCAACACGCGCGGGACTTTTCTCTGCTCGCGCGCCTGCCTGCCGCATCTGAAGCGCGCGGCCAATCCGCATATCCTGACGCTGTCGCCGCCGTTGAATCTCAACCCGCGCTGGTTCGGCCCGCACGTCGCCTACACCATCGCCAAATACGGCATGTCGATGTGCGTCCTCGGCATGGCCGAAGAGTTCAAATCCGCCGGCATCGCGGTCAATGCGCTGTGGCCGCGCACCACCATCGCCACCGCGGCGCTGCAGATCATCCCCGGCGCCGCGCCCGAGCTCGGCCGCACGCCCGAGATCATGGCCGATGCCGCGCACCTCGTGCTGACGCAAGCGGCAAGGAGCCTCACCGGCCGCTTCCTCATCGACGAGGATGTGCTGCGCGACGCCGGCGTCACCGACTTCGGCCGCTACGCGGTGAAGCCCGGCGAGCGGCTGCGCCTCGACCTCTTCCTCGACGAGCGCGCCGGTGCGCGGCGACGGCCGCCGCGCTCAGGCGCGAGGGAACCGGCCTTTCCAGCGAGTGTTTTTTCCATAGCGCCGCACCGGCAACGGTGCCGCGCGGTGGGAGAACGGGACATGGCGGAGCGGGACGAGAGCGCGGCTGAGATCGGCAGGCGCGCCGCCGAGGCGGCGTTCGGCACGGCGCAGGACGGCGCGCGGCGTTTCGGCGCGAGCCTGCGCGAGGCGGCGGCGACGCTGCTGGCCGACCAGAAGATCCGCTTGGCGGACGCCGCGCATGGCTTTGGCGAAGCGCTGCACCGCACCGCCGACGCGCAGCGCGAGGCGAGTCCCGCGGTTTCCCGTTATGCCGATCAGGCGGCGGTGCAACTCGACCGGCTCTCCGACACGCTCCGCCATCGCCAGCTCGCCGATCTCGTTGCCGGTGTCGAAGGAATGGCCCGCCGTCGGCCGGCGCTCTTCATCGCCGGCGCGGTCGTCACCGGCTTCGTCCTGGGCCGCTTCTTCGCGGCTCCGTCCGCGCCGGCGCGCCCGCCGCGCAGCGAGCCCAATTCGGACGGCGAGCGCGCCTGGCAGGAGGGGCCGCATCCGGCGGCGGCGCCGCATACCGGCGCAGCCTGGGGCCGGTGATGAGTCCCGACCAGCTTGCCGCTGCGCCGCCGTCGCCGGCCGAGCGCAGCGTCGCCAGTCTCTTCGGCGATCTCGCGCGCGAGGCCTCGCGGCTGTTCCGCCAGGAAGTGGCGCTGGCGAAGGCCGAGTTCGCGGCGAAAGTCGCGCGCCTCGGCACCGGCGCGGTGGAGATCGCCATCGGCGGTCTCATTTTCTACGCGGGCGTGCTGGCGCTGCTGGCGGCGGCGGTGCTCGGGCTTGGCCGCGTGCTGCCGGACTGGGCGGCGGCGCTCATCGTCGGCGCCGCCGCGCTCGCCGTCGGCGGCGCTTTGGTGCTGAAGGGCAGGCACGATACCGGGCGCGCGAGCCTGGTGCCGGACCGCAGCTTGCGCAGCCTGCGCGAGGATGCGCGATGGGCACGCGGGCAGAGGCGGTGAGCGGCGGCGACGCCGCGGCGCTGCTGCCGCCTGCGCTCTCGGACGGTTACGACAGTACCGGCAAATCGCCGGAGCGCATCGCGGCGGACATCGTCGCGACGCGCGCCGAGCTCGACGCCATCCTCGACGCGCTCGAGCACCGGCTCGCGCTGCGGCAACTCTTGGAAAGGGGCATGGACATGCTGAAGGACACGATGAGCGGCGATGGCGGCGGGTTCGGCGAGATGCTGCGCGGCCATCCCGTGCCGGTGGCGCTGATCGGCATGGGCGTCGGCTGGCTGGCGATCGCCGCCGCCGGGCGTACCCGGCCGGGTGAGCCGGCGCACGAGGCCGGCCGAGAGCATCCGCCCGCGCCTGCCGATCTCGGCGATGCGCCCGAGAAAGCCGCCGCGGTGATGGACCGGGCGCAGCAGACGCTGAGCGACACCGCCGACCACGCCCGGCAGGCGGGGAAGACCGCCTGGCGCCAGGCCAGCGAGCTTGCCGAGGAGGCTGCCGAGCGGTTCGTCGGCCCGCGCCGCCGCGCCGGCTTGCTGATGGCGGAGCATCCGCTGGCCTTCGGCGCGTTGGCCCTGCTGGCCGGGGCGGCGGCGGCGCTGCTGCTGCCCAAAAGCGCGGCCGAGGAGCGCCTGACCGGTTCAGCGGGGGCCGGGCTGCGCCAGCAGGCGGCAAGCCTCGGCCGCGGCGCTATGGCGCGCGCCCAGCAGGTTGCCGAACGCACCCTCGATGCGGCGAAAACGCCGGCTGGCGAGGCCGGGGACGCGGTCAAGGGCGGCGGCGAGGCGGGCTGAGGCGCGCCAAAGCGAAGGGCCGCCCGCGCGTCGCGGTGCGGCCCTTGCCGGCCTCCATGCTCTTTGCCCTGGGCTTAGGCGGCGATCAGCCGCGCCAGGGCCTTGCCGGTGCGGCAAGCGGATGCCAGCGCCTGCATCTCGCTGCGCGCGGCGCCGGACAGCACGAGCTGCCCCGGCGCGGTGATCAGCCAATGCCAGTCGCCCGCCGCCTCTTCGCGGACGCTGAGCTCGAACGCTTTGCCATCAATGTTAACGGAGCGGATCATCGGCGCAGAATCGCCGGAAAGGCTTAAGCTTTTCATAAACTACCCTTGTTAACGTTTGCGCTGATGCCACCGCCGATGCGGCTGGCGAACACCGCCATGACGGTGGCGGTTCCCTTCCGGGCGGAGGGTCATGACAGGGCGTCAGCACGAGACAGGCGGGCCAGGCTGGGCGCTGGCGGCAGGGGCGGTGGCGGGCTTCCCCGGCCCGGCGCTGCTGCTCGGCCGTGACGGTTCGGTCGCGCCCGCCAACGATGCAGGCGGCAGGTTGCTGGGCGAGGCCGACCCCGGGCTGCGCCGCGCGCTCGCCGGGATCGCCGCCGAGCCGGCCGGCGCCGGCGCGCGTCTGGTGGTGCTTGCCGCCGCGCCCGGCGCCGAGCTGTTGCTGCTGCCGCTGGCCGAGGACGGGCGCGTGCTGGCGTTGCTGCATGATGCGCCGCTGGCGCGCAACCTGCGCGAGGCGCTGATCGAGAGCCGGCAGCGCTACAAGGACCTGGTCGAGATCTCCAGCGATTTCGCCTGGGAGACCGACGAGGCCGGCCGCTTCAGCTTCGTCTCGCCGCGCGGCGTGCTCGGCTGGGCTCCTGAGGCGCTGCTCGGCCGCGCCGCGGCCGAGTTCCTGGCCGAGCCCGGCGAGGACAACGTCTTCGCCACCTCGCAGCCGGTCGCCGCGGCGGAGCTCTGGTTCCGTCGCGCCGATGGCGGCAGCGCGCGACTCGGCATCGTCGCGGCGCCGCTGCGCGATGCCGCGGGCAGGCCGCTCGGCGCGCGCGGCATCGGCCGCGACCTCACCGCTGAGCGCGAGCGCGACGACGCGCTCGCCCGCGCCCAGCTGCGCGACCGGCTGTTCAGCCATCTCGTGCGCGCCATCCGCGACGAGCTCGAGCCCGAGGCGGCGCTGGCCGCCGCGGTGACCGCGACCGGGCTGGCGCTTGGCGCGGCGGGCGGCGTCATCCTGCGCCGCGTCGGCGACGCGCTGGCGCCAGCGGCGAGCTGGGGCACGCCGCTTGGCACGGCGCTGTTCGACGCCGCGCGCGCCACAATCGCAGCCGCCGATCAGGTGTCGCTGGCGGCGCGCGGCTGGGAGATCATCGGCCATGCCGCGCGCTACCGGCAGGCGGTGGAGGGCGCGATCCTGCTGTGGCGCGCGAGCGAGGATGGCGGCTTTCCCGATAGCGATCGCGCGCTGCTGGCCGACGTCGCCGACCAGCTCGGCGTCGCCATCGCCCAGGTGGCGCAGCACGAGCACATGCTGTCGCTATCGCGCACCGACCCGCTGACCGGCTTGCTCAACCGCCGCGCCTTTTTCGACGAGCTGGAGCGCCGGCTGCGGCGGCTCGGCCGCGGCGCGCGCGCGGCCGTGCTGCTTTATATCGACATGGACAATTTCAAGCGGGTCAACGACCGCCGCGGCCACCGCGCCGGCGACGAGGCGATCGACGCGCTCTGCCGCATCCTGCGCGCGCAGAGCCGCGGCGGCGACCTGCTGGCACGGCTCGGCGGCGACGAGTTTGCGCTTTGGATCGAGGGGCTGGGGGCGCGCGGCGGCGCCGAGCGCGCCGAGGCGCTGCTGGCGGCGGCGGGGTCGCTGAAGGCGCTGTCGGCCGACGCCCGGCATCCACTCGGCATCTCCGTCGGCTTGGCGCTGGTCGAGCCCGGCAGCGGCGAGAGCCCGGAGCAGCTCGTGGCGCGCGCCGACGAGGCGATGTACCGCGCCAAGGCGGCGGGCAAGGGCGGCTTCGCCATGGCGCCGGCGGCGGGCACGGTGCCGGCATGATGGAGTTGCTGCAGCGCGTCTTCCGCTCGACCGGTAAGGCGATCGATTACGAGACGCAGAAGGAGCTGGCGCAGAGCGCCAAACCCGCCGACCGCCGCAAGCTCGCCGGCAGCACCAGCGCGCGGCCGGAGGTGCTCTACTATCTCGCCGCCGATGTCGATGCCAGCGTGCGCGCCGCGGTCGCCGGCAACGAGGCGACGCCGGTGCAGGCGGATCTGCTGCTGGCGCGCGACCGCGACATCGTGGTGCGCGTCGACCTCGCCGCCAAGATCGCGCAGCTCGTGCCGGGCCTGTCGCGCGAGGCGCATGAGCGGCTGCGCAAGATGACCTACGACGTGCTGGAGATCCTGGTGCGCGACCAAGTGACGCGCGTGCGCCAGGTGATCGCCGAGACGCTGAAGGACGTGGCCGACGTGCCGCCGGAGATCATCCACCTCCTGGCGCGCGACTGCGAGATCGTCGTCGCGGGACCGGTGCTCGAGTTCTCGCCGCTGCTCAGCGACGAGGACTTGCTCGCCATCATCGCCGAGGCGCCGATCCCCGGCGCGCTCGCCGCCATCGCCCGGCGCACGGGCGTGCCGGCGGCGGTCGCCGAGGCCATCGGCGTCAGCCCCGATGTCGACGCCGTCGCCGCGCTGCTGGCCAATCCCAGCGCGCAAATCCGCGAGGAGACGCTCGACCGCCTGGTCGACCGCGCCCCTGCCATTGCCGCCTGGCACAAGCCGCTGGTCGAGCGGCCGGTTCTCTCCGCCGGCATCGCGCGCAAGCTCGCCGGCTTCGTCGCCGACCATCTGCTGCGCTTGTTGAGCGAGCGTCGCGATCTCGATCCCGCCACCGCACGCGAGGTGGCGGCGGTGGTGAAGCGCCGGCTCGCCGAGGAGCCGCCCGCCGCCGCCAAACCGCCGGCGAAAAGCGGCGACGCGGCGCTCGAGCGCGCGCGGCGCCTGAAGCAGCAGGGCAAGCTCGACGAGGCGGCGGTGCTCAGCGCCGCCGGGCACGACCGCGCCTTCACCCGCGCCGCGCTCGCCGTGCTGGCGGAACTGCCGCTCGAGGTGATCGATCGCGTGCTTGGGGCGCACAGCCCCAAAGGCGTGACCGCGCTCGCCTGGAAGAGCGGCCTCGGCATGCGCGCTGCGCACAAGCTGCAGCTTCAACTCGGCCAGATCGCCCCCGGCGCAGCGCTGAAGCCGCGCGAGGACGGCGGCTACCCCCTCAGCCCCGAGGCGATGCAGTGGCAGCTCGACTTCTTCCTCGGCATGGGGGCGAAAACCTAAAGCAGGTTTCCGCTGCATGGGCGGGCTGGCGCGAACCGACGGTGCTCGCGGCGGCAGAAAAGAGCGGCACCGCCCGAAGGCGGTGCCGTCATTTTGTCGGCGATCCGCCGGCTCAGCGCAGGTTGATCTCGACGACGCGGTTCCTCGGCTCGCGCACGCCGTCGGGTGTCGGCACCGGCGGCTCGCGCTCGCCGACCCAGCGGGTCTCGATCCGGTTGGCGGGCACGCCGTTCTGCAGCAGCGCGCCGTGCACCTGCTCGGCGCGGCGCTTGGACAGCCGCATGTTGTAGGCGTCGCTGCCGGCGCGGTCCGCCTTGCCCACCAGCACGATGCGCAGGCCCGCCTCCTGCTTGGCGAGCGCCGCCACCTGCTGCAGGATCTGCTGCGCCTCCGGCAGTAGCTCCGCCTTGTCGAACTCGAAATAGACACGGAACTCGCGCGCCGGGCCCGGCGCGGCGGCCGGCTGCGCTGCCGGCTGGGCGCGGCCTTCGAGCTGTGCCAGCGCGTCGAGGAACTGCTTGTGGCAGGGGCCGTCGATCGCCGTCTTCCAATCGTCTTCCATGCGCTCGACCCAGCAATCGTAGCTCACCTGGGCGCGGGCGGCGACGAGCGGCAGGCGCTCGCGCCCGCCGCCATCGAGCGCCGCCAACAGCCGGTCGCGGCTCTGCGACAGCAAGGTGCGGAACTTTTCAGGGACCTCGAGCGGCACCAGCCAGTTGCTGTTGTTCTCCGGCGGCACGACCTGGCCGTTCGCGGCGGCGAGACCCTTGCGCGCGAAGTAGTCGGCATCGGCCCAATCCTTGATCTCGTCCTGCAGCGAGCCCGCGAGCCCGGCGTAGTCGGAGGTCAAGCCTTGGGCGAAGGTGCCGGGCGCCGTCGGTACGACCGCGCGCAGCTTGCCCAGATTGTACGGCGCGAAGGATACGTTCCCGCGCATCGGCGGCTGGAAGGACCAGCCCGAGCAGCCGGCGAGGAGCAGGACCAAGCCCCACAACGCCAGACCTGCGGCAGTGCGTCTTTGCTTTTTCATCGTCCCGTCCTTCCCTGCATCGGCATCGGCTTCGCAGGGAGGTAGCCCCCCTGTCGCCGAGCTCGGCAACCCTCCGGGAAAACGCGCAGTTCAACCGCCAATTCCCCGGGGACATTCTGTCTCCCGCAAGTATTATTGCAACAGTTATCAGCAGTTCCGGGCCGCCGGCCGATCCGCTAGACTGTGCCGAAGCCGAAACAACGGGGCGACCGCGGCGGTCGCCCGATGCGCGGCCTTGTGGGCCAAGAAGCGGAGAGCGGCATGGGAACGGGGGGATGGCGGGTCGGGCTCGTCGCGGCGTCGGTGCTGATCGTCGCGATCGGCGCTGCCGAGGCGCAGGTGGTGCGGGCGCCGGACGAGATTCGCTCCTGCCTGTGCAGGGAGCAGGCAGTGACGGCGCTCAATGGCGAGGTACAGGCGCAAAGCCGCGCCTATGAGGCGCAGCGTCAGAGCTTCGAGGCGCTGGACAAGGCGGTCCAGACCGGCCGGCCGCAGGTCAACGTCAACAACCCCGCCGATGTCGACGCCTTCAAGCGCCTGCTGGAGCAGCGCGACGAGGCCGCCGACACCTTGGCCGGTTCCGCCAACAAGAGCTATGCCGATACGGTGCAGCGCTACAACCAGGCGGTCGCCGATTACAACGCCGGCTGCGCCGGCAAGGCCTTCGATCCCGACCAGGTCGCCGCGCTGAAGCCGACGCTCTCCTGCCCGAAGCCTTAGCGCAACGCGAAGCGTTGTCGCTGGCGCCGCGGACAAACTCCCTGCGGGAGTTTGCCTACGCGTTCAGCCGGTCGAGCGGGAAGACCGGTCGGCGCACCTGCTCGAAGCGCAGCCGGTCATTGTCCGAGGTGGTGACGCCCTCGCCGTCGCAGGTGATGGTGGCGCGCGCCAGCGGCGCGAAGCCGGCACGATAGTGGACGCGCGATTTCAACAGCAGATAGCGCTTGGTCTTGGGGTCGATGCCGACTGAGGTGAAGACGCCCTGATCCCAGGGCTCGTGGTGGCGCGACACGACGACGATCTGCAGCCTGCCGGTATCGAGCACCGCCGTCGGCCCCATGCTGACCTTGACCCCGGTATACATCGGCCCGCGCACGACCCATTCGCCGTCGGACAGCGTGCGTACGCGGCCGGTCAGCGTCAGCGGCGCACCGCTGAGGCCGATCGACGGCATGTCGGTCTTGCCGCCGAGCGGCAGAGTCACTGTCGCGCCGACTCCGGCCGCGGCCATTTGTCTCACCGCCGCCGGATCCCACACCGCCGCCACCGCCACATCCTCCAGCCCCTGGCGCAGCACCTCGCGCAGTACCGTCATGACGTCCTCGGTGCCGCCGGAGCCGACATTGTCGGCGTGATCGAGCAGCAGCACCGGGCCTTCCGTCATCGCCTTGGCGCGCGCCACCGCCTGCTCGAGCGGCTCGGGGCGATAGAGGAAGTCCTCGCGCCGCTCCCAGGCCGCCGCCATCAGCCGCTCGGCCGCCGCCTGCGCCGCCGGCCGGTCGCCATCGGCGATGCAGATGGCCGACATACCCGCGTCTGCCATGTCGGCCAGCGGGAAGCCGCCGAATACCGTGGCGGCGAGCAGACCGCGCCGTTCCTCGGCGCGCGCCGCGGCAATCAGGCCGCGCATCGGCTCGTCATCGGTGCCCATGCGCAGGGTCTGCGCCAGTAGCGGCCGGCGGCTCCAGCCCATGACCGGGCGGATCTCGCCGGCCATCGCCCGCAGCAGGATGCGTCCGACCTGCTCGCCCACCTCATGCATGTCGACATGGGGATAGGTCTTGTAGCCGATGAGCGCGGTGCAGTTCGCCACCATGCGGTCGGTGAGGTTGGCATGCAGGTCGCAGGTGACCGCGATCGGGAGATCGGGCGCCACGGCGCGCAGCCGCTCGAGCAGGCTGCCCTCGCCGTCCGGCGTCGTCTCGGCCACCATCGCGCCGTGCAGATCGAGCAGCGCCGCGTCGCAGCCTTGCCGCACGGCATCGACGATTGCCTGCGACATCAGCGCATAGGCCTCGCCCGCGACCGGGCCGCTCGGCATCGCCTCGGCCGCGACCGGCGTCACCACCTCGGCGCCGATCTCGCGCGCGAGCTTGAGATAGGCGCCGATCGGCATCGCCGTGCCCTCATAGGCGCGCCGCGCCTCGGGCCCGAGATACGCGCCCCAGTCGAGAAAGCGCTGCCAATCGGTCCTGACCGGCGAGAAGGTGTTGGTCTCGTGCTTCATCATGGCGACGACCAGGCGCATCGCTCAGTCTTTCCCGTAGAGCTCGCCTGGCGTCACCACCGGTGCTGCGATCTCGACCAGCCGGTCCTGGCGCACGGCGCGGAAGAAGCAGCTGCGCTGTCCGGTATGGCAGGCGACGCCGTGCTGATCGACCAGCAGCAGCAGCGCGTCGCCGTCACAATCGACGCGCAGCTCGACCAGCCGCTGCAGCTGGCCCGAGCTCTCGCCCTTGCGCCAGAGCTTGCCGCGCGAGCGCGACCAGTAATGGGCGCGGCCGGTGCGCAGCGTCTCCTCCACGGCCTGGCGGTTCATCCAGGCGAGCATCAGCACCTCGCCGGTATCGTGCTGCTGCGCCACCGCCGCGACGAGCCCGTGCTCGTCGAAGTGCAGCTCCCGCAGCACCGCGGTCATGATCTCGCTCATCATCCGTCTCCCGTCCCTCACTTTATATGGGGACGGCCGCGAGGGCGAGAGACTAGGAGACGGCGGCGCGGGGACCGAGGGGCAGGGGCGCGCGCTCCGCCACCCGGCTCGCCGGCAGCGTCAGCGTCGCGGTGGTGCCGCGCCCTTGGGCACTGGCGATGGCGAGACCGCCGCCATGCAGCTCGGCCAGGCGGCGCGCCAGGGGCAGGCCGAGGCCGGTGCCTTCGAAGCGCCGGCTGAAGGCGCTGTCGAGCTGGCGGAACGGCTCGAGCGCCACCGGGATCTCGGCCTCCGTCATGCCGATGCCGGTGTCGTCGACCGACAGCGCGATGCCGCCTTCCGCCGTCCGCGCCGCCGTCAGCCTGACCCGGCCGCCGGGCGGCGTGAACTTCACGCCGTTGGAGAGCAGGTTCAGCACGATCTGCTTCAAACGCAGCTCGTCGCCGCGCACCGCCGGCAGCGCCGGCGGCAGCTCGATCGCGAGTGCGAGGCCGCCGGCCGTGACCCGATCGGCGACCAGGCGCCGGCACTCCTCGACGAGCTTCGCCAGGTCGATGGTCTCCTCATGCAGCTCCAGCTTGCCGGCCTCGACCTTGGAGAGGTCGAGCACGCCGTTGATCAGGCGCAGCAGGTGGGTGCCCGAGCTGTGGATGTCGTTGGCGTAATCGCGATAGCGCGCGCTCACCGGCCCCATCAGCGCGTCGCGGATCATCTCGGAGAAGCCGATGATGGCGTTGAGCGGCGTCCTGAGCTCGTGGCTCATATGCGCCATGAACTGGCTCTTGACCCGGCTCGACGTCTCGGCGGCGAGCCGGGCGCGCTCGAGCTCGCTCACCGTGGCGCGGAGCTGCTCATGCGCCAGGAGGCGCGCCGAGAGCTCGCGGTTGAGCCGCAACGCCATCAGCGACAAGATCAGCAGCAGCGCCGCGCCGGCGCCGGCCTGCACCAGCGCCGTGCTGCGCCAATGCGCCAGCGCCTCGTCGCGCGACAGCGCCACCTGGACGACGAGCGGCAGCGCCTCGACGCGCTGATATCCCACGATGCGCCAGAGTCCGTCGCCGTAGCGCATCGGGAAGACGCCGGAGGCGGCTGCCTTCAGCCGTTCCCTGAACAGCGATGTGGCGCCGAAATTCCGGCCGACATAATCCTCGCGGTAGGGCCGGCGCACCAACGCCGTGCCGTCGACGGTATTGACGGCGATGATGCCCTGCTCGCCGATACGCAGCGTATAGAAGAATTGCTGCAGGTAGTAGCGGTTGAGCGCGGCGGCGACGACGCCGGCGAAGCGGCCGTCGGCGCCGGCGAGGCGGCGGCTCAGGATCACCTGCTTGCCCTGGCCGCTGGGGTCGCGGGGATCGCCGAGCGTGATGCGGATGCCGTCGCGCTCGCGCGCCAGGCGGAAATACGTGGCATCGGCAACCGCCGCGCCCGCCGGCTGGAAAACCTCCGAGCTGGCGCGCACGCGGCCCTCGGCATCGATGACGGCAAGGCCGGTGATCTGCGGCGAGCGCAGCAGCCGCTCGGCGAGCAGCGTCGCAACGCCTTCGGGTGAGGCCGTCCGGCCGGCGCCGATCTCGTCGCTCACCACCTGCAGCGAGAGGTCGATGGTCTCGATCGTGCGTGCGACGAATTGCTCGACCGACAGCGCCAGGTTCGTGCTGGAATCATAGGTGTCGTGGATCACGATCGCGTGGGCATGCCACGACATCCAGGCGAACAGGCCGATCAGTGCCGCCGCCAGCGCGCTGGCGATGCCGGCGATCCAGGCGGTATGCGGGCGGGGCGAGAGAATGCCGATCTCCCTGGAGGATAGAGTGGCTCCGGGATGATAAACTCTGCGCCATTTACAGGATGTTAAAGGGGCGGCGCCGGGCGGGGACGAGCGGTGGCGGGCTTGTGCCGGCCGGGCCGAGAGGGTAGCTTGCGCGCAACAGCATAAGAGGCAGGCCAAGCACCTGCTTTCAACCGGGGGCTAAGGCTTGGGCGACTATATCCTGGAGACCGAGGGTCTCGCCAAGGAGTTTGCCGGCTTTACGGCCGTGAACGGCGTCGATCTGCGCATCCGCCGTGGCACCATTCACGCGCTGATCGGCCCCAACGGCGCCGGCAAGACCACGGTCTTCAACCTGCTCACCAAATTCCTCGAGCCGAGCGCCGGCCGCATCGTCTATGACGGGCGCGACATCACCGCGCTGCGCGCCGCCGACGTAGCGCGGCTCGGCATGGTGCGCTCGTTCCAGATCTCGGCAGTGTTCCCGCATCTCAGCGTGCGCGAGAATGTGCGCGTCGCCTTGCAGCGCCCGCTCGGCACCTCGTTCCATTTCTGGCGCTCCGAGAGGAGCCTCGACCGGCTCAACCCGCGCGCCGACGCGCTCATCGCCGCGGTCGGTCTCGCCGCGGACACGCTCTCCACCGCGGCCGAGCTGCCCTATGGCCGCAAGCGCGCGCTCGAGATCGCCACCACGCTGGCGCTCGAGCCGGAGATGCTGCTGCTCGACGAGCCGATGGCCGGCCTCGGCCATGAGGACATCGCCCGCATCTCGGCGCTGATCCGCGACGTCGCCCGCAGCCGCACCGTGCTGATGGTGGAGCACAATCTCTCGGTCGTCGCCGATCTCTCCGACACCATTACCGTGCTGACGCGCGGCCGCGTGCTGGCGGAAGGCAGCTATGCCGAGGTCTCCGACAATGCCGAGGTGCGCGAGGCCTACATGGGCACGGGAGCGGTGGCCGGCCATGCCTGACGCATCGCTTCACCGCAAGGAGCTGCTGAGCGTCCAGGATCTTCATGCCTGGTACGGCGAATCGCACATCCTGCACGGCATGAGCTTCGCCGTCGGCGAGGGCGAGGTGGTGACGCTGCTCGGCCGCAACGGCGTCGGCAAGACCACCACCTTGAAGGCGATCCTCGGCATCCTGCCGCTGCGCCGTGGCTCGGTGGTGTTCGAGGGCAGCGAGCTCATCGGCCTCGCCTCCAACCGCATCGCCCGGCTCGGCCTCGCCTATTGCCCGGAAGAGCGCGGCATCTTCGCCAGCCTCAGCGTCGAGGAGAATTTGCTGTTGCCGCCGCAGGTGCGGCCCGGCGGCATGAGCGTCGCCGAGATCTACGCGCTGTTTCCCAATCTCGCCGAGCGCCGGCGCGGCCAGGGCACCAAGCTTTCTGGCGGCGAGCAGCAGATGCTCGCGATCGGCCGCATCCTGCGCACCGGCGCGCGGCTGCTGCTGCTCGACGAGCCGACCGAGGGGCTGGCGCCGGTCATCGTCCAGCAGATCGGCGTCATCATCCGCACCTTGAAGCAGAAGGGCTTCACCATCCTTCTGGTGGAGCAGAATTTCCGCTTTGCCGCCACCGTCGCGGATCGCCATTATGTCGTCGAGCACGGCCAGGTCATTGACGAGATCGCCAATGACCGGCTCGACGAGAACATCGGCAAATTGCACGAGTATCTCGGAGTCTAGGGAGGCAGATGATGAAGCTTTATTCCCTGTTGGCCGCGGCGGCGGTTGTCGCGCTCGGCGCCGCTGGCGCTCAGGCGCAGAGCGGGCCGGTCAAGATCGGCGTGCTCAACGACATGTCGTCGCTCTATGCCGATATCGGCGGCAAGGGCTCGGTCGCCGCCGCCGAGATGGCCGCCGAGGATGTCGGGCCGGTGCTGGGCGAGAAGGCGGTGATCGTCTCCGCCGACCACCAGAACAAGCCCGATGTCGGCGCCAGCATCGCCCGCCAGTGGTACGATCAGGATGGCGTCGACGTCATCACCGACGTGCCCAATTCCGGCGTTGCGCTTGCCGTCAACGAGGTGTCGCGCGAGAAGCAGCGGCTCGCTCTCTTCGTCGGCCCCGCGAGTTCCGATCTTACCGGGCCGAAATGCTCGGCCTATTCGGCGAGTTGGGTGTACGACACCTATGCGCTCGCCCATGTCACCGGCGGCGCCGTGGTGAAGAGCGGCGGCGACACCTGGTACTTCCTCACCGCCGATTACGCCTTCGGCCACGCGCTGGAGCGCGATACCGCCAGCGTCGTCGAGGCGACGGGGGGCAGGGTGCTCGGCACCGTCAACATCCCGCTCAACAATTCCGACTTCTCGTCCTTCCTGCTGCAGGCGCAGGGCTCCAAGGCGAAGATCATCGGCCTCGCCAATGCCGGCGGCGACACCATCAACTCGATCAAGCAGGGCGCCGAGTTCGGCATCGTCGAGGGCGGCCAGAAATTCGCAGCACTGCTCATGTTCATCACCGACGTGCACAGCCTAGGCCTCAAGGCGGCGCAAGGCCTGCAGCTCAGCGCGCCCTTCTACTGGGACATGAACGACGAGACGCGCGCCTTCGCCAAGCGCTTTTCCGACCGCGTCGGCCATCCCCCGACCTTCACCCAGGCCGGCGTCTACAGCGCCATGCATCATTACCTCGACGCGATCAAGGCGATCGGCACCAAGGACCCGCTCAAGGTGATGGCGAAGATGCGGGCGACGCCGATCAACGACTTCATGACCAAGAATGGCGTCCTGCGCGACGACGGCCGCGTCGTCCGCGACATGTATCTCTTCGAGGTCAAGAAGCCGGCGGAATCGAAGGCGCCGTGGGATTACTACAAGCTGATCCAGACGGTGCCGGGCGACCAGGCCTTCCGCCCCATCGACAAGGGCGACTGCCCGCTGGTGAAGAAGGGCTGATGCGCGCCGGGCGCGGCCTCCGGGGCGGGAGGGGGGGCGGCGTGCGCCGCGCCCGCTAGCAGCCATGCTCTCCTTCCTGCCCCATATCGCCCTGCCGCCGACGCCGGCGCTATTCGCGCAGCTGCTGATCGGGCTCATCAACGGCTCGTTCTACGCCATGCTCAGCCTCGGGCTTGCCGTCATCTTCGGCATGCTCAACATCATCAACTTCACCCATGGCGCGCAGTACATGCTGGGCGCGTTCTGCGCCTGGCTCGCGCTCGACTATCTCGGCATCGGCTATTGGCCGGCACTGATCCTGGCGCCGCTGGTGGTGGCGGCGGCGGGCATGGTGCTCGAGCGCCTGTTCCTGCGCCACATCTACCGGCTCGACCATCTCTACGGGCTGCTGCTCACTTTCGGCCTGGCGCTGATCATCGAGGGCGTCTTCCGCCAGTATTACGGCTCTTCCGGCCAGCCCTACTCGATCCCGAGCGAGCTCACCGGCGCGCGCAATCTGGGATTCATGTTCCTGCCCAATTATCGCGCCTGGGTGATCGTCGCCTCGCTGGCAGTGTGCTTCGGCACCTGGTTCCTGATCGAGCGCACGAGGCTCGGCGCCTATCTGCGCGCCGCCACCGAGAACCCGACCCTGGTGCAGGCCTTCGGCGTCAACGTGCCGCGCATGGTGACCTTGACCTACGGCTTCGGCGCCGGGCTCGCCGCGCTTGCCGGCGTGATGGCAGCGCCGATCTATCAGGTGAGCCCGCTGATGGGCTCCAACATCATCGTCGTCGTCTTCGCCGTCGTCGTCATCGGCGGCATGGGCTCGATCGTCGGCGCCGTCGCCAGCGGCTTCGTGCTGGGCCTGATCGAGGGGCTGACCAAGGTGTTCTACCCCGAGGCGTCGAACACCGTGATCTTCGTCGTCATGGCGATCGTGCTGCTGGTCAAGCCCGCCGGCTTCTTCGGCAGGACGGTCTGACATGGCGGGCCTGCCCTCCTCCGCCGGCCTGCGGCCGCGCGAGACCGGACCGCCCTCGCGCTGGGCGCTGCTCCTCAGCGCGCTGCTGCTGGCGGCGGCGCTCGCCGGTCCCTTCGTGCTTTACCCCGTCTTTCTCATGAAGGCGCTGTGCTTCGCGCTCTTCGCCTGCGCCTTCAACCTGCTCATCGGCTATGTCGGCCTGCTCTCCTTCGGCCATGCGGCCTTCATGGGCACCGCCGCCTACATCACCGCCCATGTGGTCAAGGTCTGGGGCTTCGAGCCGCTCGCCGGCATCCTCGCCGGCACCGCCGTGGCGGCGCTGCTCGGCGCCGGCTTCGGCTGGCTCGCCATCCGCCGCCAGGGCATCTATTTCGCCATGGTGACGCTGGCGCTGGCGCAGATGATCTATTTCGTCGCCTTGCAGGCGAAGTTCACCGGCGGCGAGGACGGCATCCAGGCGGTGCCGCGCGGCCGTCTGCTCGGCCTCATCGATCTCTCCGATCCCTTTGCCATGTATTATTTCGTGCTGGTCGTCTTCCTGATCGGCTACGCCGTCATCTATCGCACCATCCACTCGCCGTTCGGCCAGGTGCTGAAGGCGATCCGCGAGAGCGAGCCGCGCGCGATCTCGTTGGGCTACCGCACCGAGCGCTACAAGCTCCTGGCCTTCACCCTCTCGGCGACGCTCGCCGGGCTCGCCGGCTCGACCAAATCGCTGGTCTTCCAGCTCGCCTCGCTCACCGACGTGCAATGGCAGATGTCGGGCGAGGTGGTGCTGATGACCCTGCTCGGCGGCCTCGGCACCGTCTTCGGCCCCGTGGTCGGCGCCTTCATCGACGTCACCATGGAGAATTACCTCGCGCAATACGGCTCCTGGGTGACGGTGATCCAGGGCGTCATCTTCGTCATCTGCGTCCTCACCTTCCGCCGCGGCGTGGTCGGCGAGATCATCCATCTGGCGCAGCGCCTCACCGCCGGCCGGACCGAGGCGCCGCCCCCCGCCGCCGTGGCGCAGACCGCGCCGGGGGAATAGCGCGGCGACGGCTACGGCAGCTGAGCGACCTCGAGATGCCGCAGCGCGAAGCCGTGCCGCTCGGCCAGCTTCTCGCCGACGCGCCGGCGATGGCAGATCTGCCAATCCGCCTCGTAGCAGAGCAGGCAGCTCGGCGCCTGCGCCGCCAGCGACGCCGCCTGCTGGAGCGCATGCTCCGCGTCGGGCGTGGCGAGCTTGGTCTCGACGATCTCCCAGAAGCGCTCCCAGTGCCGCCGGCGGTTCGCTTCGCGCCCTTCGGGCGGCGTGCCGAGCGCTTGCAGATGCACATAACCGATGCCGCGCGCTTCGAGCCCCGCCTGGAGCTGGCGCTTGGAGAAGCCGGCGCGCCGCGACAACGGCCGGTCGCGCACGTCGATGACGCGCCTGACCCCGGCGGCGGCGAGCGCCGCCAGCACCTCGGCCTGGCTCGCCTTCTCATAGCCGATGGTGCAGAGGAGGGGCGCGCTCATCTCATTTCCGAAACAGGCTCTCAGCTCCGCCAGCGCAGCACGCGGTCCTTCACCGGGTTGACGAACGGCCGGTGCTCGGCGCGCGCACGCACATATTCGTTCTTGAGCCGGTGATACCAGCGCGCCTGAGTGTCGGCGTCGTTGATCAGCATCAGGCTCGGCTGGTGGTGCAGTCCCTTCGCCTGCAGCGCCATGATGTCGCGGTCCTGGCGCAGGAAGGCGCGCACGAACGGCCGGAGCAGCGGCTTCAGCGGCGTCAGATACGGCACGCTCCACCAGATCGCGTGGTTGACCTCGCAGGCGCCGTCCGAGAGCGGCGTCACCGCGGTGAGATTGATGACGGCATGCTTGCCTACGCGGATATCCTCGATGCGCACGCTCGGCAGCCGGAAGGCGATCTCGGTCTCGGGCGCGCCGCCGAGCAGCTTGTAGGCGTTGGAATTTCGTGACGGCGCGTGGCGCAGCATGGTGAAGCCGAAAGGCGAGGCGGCGAAGGTCTTCGCCTTCTCGTGGATCGACTTCCGCCCGCGCCACCACCAGGCGCGATGCACGAAGGGACCGTGCGCGGGGTCCATCAGCCCCACCACCGCATGATCGATGCTGCACGGGAAGCTCATACTCTCGAAGAGATCGGGCGCGCGCTCGCCGATCTCCGGTACCACCGGCACCTCCGGCGCGCCGCTGGGGTCGTCGCCGAAATAGACCCAGACATTGCCCTGCACCTCGCGCGCCGGATAGGCCTTGACGCCGAGGCGCGAGATGTCGAGCTCCTGGCCGGGGACGAGCGAGGGGATGGCGGTGCACTTGCCCGTGGCGTCGAAGCGCCAGCCGTGATAGCAGCATTCCACCTCGCGCCCGTCGAAGCGGCCGCAGGACAGCGGGATGCCGCGATGCGGGCAGATGTCGCGCAGCGCGAACACCGCCCCATCATCGCCGCGGCAGAGCAGCAGCGGCTCGCCGAGCAGCGTCTTTGCCCGCATCCGCCGACGCGTCAGCGCCGCGCCGGGCAGCGCGAAGTACCACATCTCGCGCAACGGCAGAGGGCTGTTCGGGTCCATGGCGGCGGAGCTTAGCGGCGCGGGGCCGGACGCGGAAGCGCTTTCGCCCCTCCCGCCCGGGAAGCGAGGATGCTACGGTCGCGCCGGGGGAGGACATCCATGGCCTTGAGCGATGATCTCATCCGCTTGACCGCGCGCCAGGCGCTGGCGCTCCTCGAACGCCGCGAGGTCTCGCCGCTCGAGCTCATCGCCGCCGCGCTCGCGCGCATCGCGGCGGTCGACGGCAAGGTCAACGCGCTGCCGATCCGCTGTCCCGAGCGCGCGCGCGACGCGGCGCGCCGGCTGATGGCTGAGCCGCCGCCCGAGGACCGGCGCGGCTGGCTCGGCGGGCTGCCGCTGGCCATCAAGGATTCGATGGATGTCGCCGGCGTGCGCAGCACCCATGGCTCGCCGATCTATGCCGATCACGTGCCCGAGCGCTCCGATCTGCAGGTGGAGGCGCTGGAGCGCCGCGGCGGCATCGTGCTGGCGCGCTCGAATGCGCCGGAATTCGCCGCCGGCGCCAACACCTTCAATCCGGTCTTCGGCAAGACGCGCAATCCCTGGAACACCGCCATGAGCTGCGGCGGCTCCTCGGGCGGCGCCGCGGTGGCGCTCGCCACCGGCGAGGTCTGGCTCGCCAATGGCAGCGATCTCGGCGGCAGCCTGCGCATCCCCGCGAGCTTCTGCTCGGTGGTGGGGCTGCGCCCGAGCCCCGGCCTGGTGCCGCAAGGCCCGGCCAAGCACGTCTATGACGGGCTCGCCGTGTCCGGGCCGATGGCGCGCGACGTCGGCGATCTCGCGCTCATGCTCGACGCCATGGCAGGCTTCGATCCCCGCGACCCGCTGTCGCAGGAGCCGCCGGCCGAGCCCTTCCTCGACGCCGTCCTGGCGGCGCCCGCCCGCGCGCCGCGTCGCATCGGCTTCTCGCGCGACCTGGGATTCCTGCCGGTCGAGCCGGAGGTCGCCGAGCTCGCCGCCGCCGCCGCGCGCCGCTTCGCCGAGCGCGGCGCCGCGGTCGAGGAGGCGGGCCCCGATTTCAGCGGCGCCTCCGAGATCTTCCAGACGCTGCGCGCGCTGCGCTTCGTCGCCAATTACGCGCCGCTGCTGGAAGAGCACCGCGCGCAGATCAAGCCCGATGTCGTGTGGAACGTCGAGAAGGGTTTGGCGCTCGACGGTGCGGCGGTGGGCAAGGCGATGCGCGAGCGTGCCCGGCTCTATGAGCGCGTCGTGGGATTCTTCGCCGGGTACGACCTGCTGGCGACGCCGGCGGTGATCGTGCCGCCTTTCGATATCGAGCAGCGCTATGTCCAGGAGGCGGCGGGCCGCCGATTCGACAATTACGTCGACTGGCTCGCCATGAGCTATGCCGTGACCCTGGTCGGCTGCCCCACTTTGTCGCTGCCCTGCGGCTTCACCCATACCGGGCTCCCGGTCGGGCTGCAGCTCGTCGGCCGGCCGCGCGGCGAGGCGGCGCTGCTGGCCGCGGCGGCGCTGCTCGAGGAGCAGCTCGGCCTTGCCGCGCTGCTGCCGATCGAGCCGCGACCGGCGCCCTGTTGAGAGTCCCTCGCAATTGCGAGAGGAACGCCCATCTTAAGCGTTCTATAGGCGGTCCAGGGCTACCTTGGCTTGCCGGGGGCCGGCGGCACGGGTTAAGGTGCGCCGCACCATTCTTGGCCGCGCCGGCCGCTCGAGCACAGCAAGCCCGTTAATCCCCGAGGTGTGTTGATGGATGATATACGCTCCGCAAGCCCGCCGGCGGACGGCTATGCCCTGGAAGACCTCTCGGTCGGCATGACCGCCGATTATGAGCACGTCGTCACCGAGCAGGATGTCGTGCAGTTTGCCGACATCTCCGGGGATCACAACCCGGTGCATCTCGACGAGACCTATGCCCGCACCACCCGCTTCAAGGGCCGCATCGTCCACGGCATGCTGTCGGCGAGCTTCCTGTCCACCACCATCGCCTCGCGCTTGCCCGGTCCCGGCACGATCTATCTCACGCAGAATCTGAGCTTCCGCGCCCCGGTGCGCATCGGCGACCGGGTCGAGGCGCGGGTCACCGTTACCGACATCATCCGCGACAAGGCGCGCGTCGTGCTCAAGACCGTCTGCCGTGTCGGCGCGACGGTGGTGATCGACGGCGACGCGCTGGTCATGGTGCCGTCGCGCGGCTGAGGCCGCCGCGGGCAACCCTATCCTTGCCGCCTCGGGCGGGATATTTTCGCCGGCGGCAGCGAGGAGCTTGGGCCCGGTTTCATGCGCATCTTCCGCCACGACAAGGTGGCTCCCGGCGAGCGCGGCGCGGTGGTCGCGCTGGGCAATTTCGACGGCGTTCATCTCGGCCATCAGCGCGTCATCGGCGAGGCCGGGGCGATCGCGCGCCAGGCCGGCGCGCCGCACGCCGTGCTCACCTTCGAGCCGCATCCGCGCAGCGTCTTCCGACCGCAGGACCCGCCGTTCCGCCTGACGCCGTTCCGCGTCAAGTCGCGCCGCATCGAGGCGCTCGGCGTCGATCTCCTCTTCACCCTCCATTTCGACCTCGACTTCGCCCGGCGCAGCGCCGAGGATTTCGTCGACAGCATGCTGGTCCGCGGGCTTGGCGCGTGCCATGTGGTGGTCGGCTACGATTTCATCTTCGGCCATCAGCGCCGCGGCAACTCGGCGCTGCTCGCCGAGCGCGGCGCGGCGCTAGGCTTCGGCGTCAGCATCGTGGCGCCGGTGCAGGCCGCGACCGGCGCCGCCTATTCCTCGACGCAGATCCGCGAGCATCTCCTCGCCGGGCGGCCGCGCGAGGCGGCGGCGCTGCTCGGGCGTTTCTGGGAGATCGACGGCAGGGTCGAGCGCGGCGACCAGCGCGGCCGCACCATCGGCTTTCCCACCGCCAACCTTTTCCTGCAGGATTATCTCCGCCCCGCGGCCGGCGTGTACGCCGTGCGCGCCGGGCTGGCCGAGGGTGGCGAGACGCGCTGGTTCGACGCGGTCGCCAATTTTGGTAACCGTCCCACCTTCGGCGGCACCGATCTGCGCCTCGAGGTGCACCTGTTCGATTTCTCGGGCGACCTCTATGGCCGCCATCTCCGCGTCGCGCTCATCGACCATCTCCGGCCCGAGCACAAATTCTCCGGTATCGACGCGCTCAAGGCGCAGATCGCCGCGGACGCTGCGCAAGCCCGGACGCTGCTGCAGGCGCTGCCGGCGTTCTAGCGCGAATATTTTCCTGTTCAACAGTCGAGAAGCCGCCACCGGCAGATTTCATTTTATTTAAAGAGAGAATGCGCGGCGGCTTCGTTTATTCGATGTGCCGGCGCGGTTTTCGGTCGCGGGCGCATGATCGGCTTGACGATCGCGCGCGCTCTTCCGATATTTGGGCCGCAAAAGGCGCCGCCGTCAGCGGCGCCTCGATTTCCGTTAATTCTGGAGAATTGGTATGGCAAGGAAGAAAGATCGCGACATTGCCTGGGAGAGCGCACCGACCATTCGTGGAAAAAACCCGCGCGCTTGGCGTCGTGACGTTCGTGGAAACCGCATCCGGTACGGCTCTTTCGAGACTCGCGGCAAATATGCCTGGACGCTCGAGCGGGGCAAGCCCGTAAGCATCGTCGATCACGCCTGACATTCTCCGGGGATCAGCACGAGCGCGACGCCCGCCCTTGATCGTCCCGGGGCGGGCGCTGCCGTTCTCGACGCCGGAACGTATCTCGTTGGCCGCCACCTGAGACTACCAGGGCGCGCGCGGCGACGAACGCGCATGCCGCTGCAGCGTGTGTCGGCGCTCCAATGCCGCCGCCCTCGCCTGATATCCCGCCGTCCCCTCGGTTGACGCGCCGCGGCCGCGCGCTTATGGTCGCGGCCATGGTCACGGCAGGGCGGCGGCAGATTCGGCGAATTAGCCGCCCGGTCCTCGGCTGAGGACCGGGAACACGCCGCCTCGTCCCATCGCCGCGCCGGCCGCTCCCGGCGCGCCCCCTGGAACCCGTTAAGGCCATGGCCACCGATTACAAAGCGACCGTCTTTCTGCCGCAGACCGATTTTCCCATGCGCGGCGATCTGCCCCGGCGCGAGCCGGCGCTGCTCGAGCGCTGGGCGACGCTCGATCTCTGGCGCCGCCAGCGCGAGGTCGCCGCCGGCCGCCCCAAATTCATCCTGCATGACGGGCCGCCTTACGCCAACGGCAACATCCATCTCGGCACCGCGCTCAACAAGATCCTCAAGGACGTCGTCAACCGCGCCCAGCAAATGCTCGGCAAGGACGCGGTCTACGTCCCCGGCTGGGATTGCCACGGCCTGCCCATCGAATGGAAGATCGAGGAAGAGTACCGCGCCAAGAAGAAGTCGAAGGACGAGGTGCCGGTGGTCCAGTTCCGCCGCGAGTGCCGCGACTTCGCTGCCCATTGGCTCGACGTCCAGCGCGAGGAATTCAAGCGCCTCGGCGTCCTCGGCGATTGGGACCATCCCTACACCACCATGTCCTTTGCCGCCGAGGCGCAGATCGTGCGCGAGATCGGCAAGTTCGCCATGAATGGCGGGCTCTACCGCGGCTCGAAGCCGGTGATGTGGTCGGTGGTCGAGCAGACCGCGCTGGCCGAGGCCGAGATCGAGTATCACGACCACACCTCGACCACGGTGTGGGTACGCTTTGCCGTCGCGACGCCGTCGCGCCCGGAGCTCGCCGGCGCCGCGGTGCTGATCTGGACGACGACGCCCTGGACCTTGCCCGGCAACCGCGCCATCGCCTACGGCGCCGAGATCGAGTACGTGCTGGTCGATATTGTGCGGGCGGAGGAGGGCAGCCTTGCCGCGGTCGGCGACAAGCTGGTGGTGGGCTTGCGCCGCTGGCCGGAGGTGGAGAAGGAGCTGCGCGTCGGCGGCGTGGTGCTGGCGGCGTTCAAGGGCGCCGATCTTGCCGGCACCGTCTGCCGCCATCCACTGCACGGGCGCGGCTATGATTTCGCCGTGCCGCTGCTCGCCGGCGATTTCGTCACCGACAACGACGGCACCGGCTTCGTCCATATCGCGCCGGGCCATGGCGCCGACGATTGGGAGCTCGGGCAGAAGCACGGCATCGAGGTGCCGCAGACCGTTTCCGGCGACGGCACCTATTTTCCGCATGTCCCGCTTTTCGCCGGCCGGCATATCTACTGGCCCAACGGCAAGACCGGCGATGCCAACCGCGCCGTCATCGCCGCCATCGCCGAGGCGGGCGGGCTGCTTGCGCAAGGCACGCTCGTCCATTCCTATCCGCATTCCTGGCGCTCCAAGGCGCCGCTGATCTTCCGCAACACGCCGCAATGGTTCATCTCCATGGCGGCCAACGGATTGAGGCAGAAGGCGCTCGACGCCATCGCCGCCACGCGCTGGGTCCCGCCCCAGGGCGAGAACCGCATCCGCTCGATGATCGAGGCGCGGCCCGATTGGGTGATCTCGCGCCAGCGCGCCTGGGGCGTCCCGATCGCCGTCTTCGTCGACAAGCGCTCGGGCGAGCTGCTGCGCGACCAGGCCGTGATCGATCGCATCGCCGAGGCCTTCGAGCGCGAGGGCGCCGATGCCTGGTACACCGCCGATCCCAAGCTCTTCCTCGGCGACCGGGATCCCGCCGATTACGAGCAGGTCAAGGACATCGTCGATGTCTGGTTCGACAGCGGCTCGACCCACGCCTTCGTGCTGGAGCGGCGGCCGGACCTGCATTGGCCGGCATCGCTCTATCTCGAGGGCTCCGACCAGCATCGCGGCTGGTTCCATTCCTCGCTGCTGGAATCCTGCGGCACGCGCGGCCGCGCGCCCTATGAGGCGGTGCTGACCCATGGCTTCTTCGTTGACGAGCAGGGGCGCAAGATGTCGAAATCGCTCGGCAACACCGTGGCGCCGCAGGAGGTGGTGGCGCAGAGCGGCGCCGACATCCTGCGGCTCTGGGTGGTGGCGTCGGACTACACCGAGGATCTGCGCATCGGTCCCGAGATTCTGAAATACCAGGCCGACGCCTATCGCCGGCTGCGCAACACGCTGCGCTATCTCCTCGGCAATCTCGCCGGCTTCGCCGAAAGCGAGCGCGTCGCACCCGCGGCGATGCCCGAGCTCGAGCGCTTCGTGCTGCATCGCCTCGCCGAGCTCGACGCGCTGGTGCGCCGCGCCGCCGAGGCTTACGACCTCCATACCATGTTCACGGTGCTGCACACCTTCTGCGCCGTCGATCTCTCCGCCTTCTATTTCGATATGCGCAAGGACGCGCTCTATTGCGATCCGACCGATGCGCCGCGCCGGCGCGCCGCACGCACCGTGCTCGACCGCGTCTTCGACTGCCTGGTGCGCTGGCTCGCGCCGGTGCTGTGCTTCACCGCCGAGGAGGCCTGGCTCAGCCGTCACGGCGGCGCAGCCGGAAGCAGCGTGCACCTCGAGACCTATGCCGACGTGCCGGCAGGCTGGCGCGACGACGCGCTCGGCGACAGATGGGCGCGCATCCGCGAGCTGCGCCGCGTCGTCACCGGCGCGCTCGAGCTCGAGCGCGCGCAAAAACGCATCGGCTCGAGCCTGCAGGCAAGCGTCGCCGTCTATGCCGATGCCGCTTATGTCGCGGCGCTCGCCGACCTCGACCTTGCCGAGATCTGCATCACCTCCGACGGCACGCTCAGCACCGCGCCGCCGCCGGCCGGCGCCTTCGCCCTGCCGGAGGTCGCCGGCGTCGGCGTCGTGGTCGGGCCGGCCTCAGGCGAGAAATGTCAGCGCTGCTGGCGCATCCTGCCGGAGGTGGGCGCGCTCGCCTCCCATCCCGATCTCTGCCGGCGCTGCGCCGATGCGGTGGCGAGGGCCGGTTGATGCTCCGGCTCGGGCTCGCCGTGGCGGTGGTCGTGGCGCTCGCCGACCAGCTCGCCAAGGCGTGGATCCTGGCGCTCTTTTCCGCCCGGCCGCCGGGCGGCTTCCTGCCGGTGACGGGGTTCCTCAATTTCGCGCTCACCTGGAACCGCGGCATGAGCTTCGGCCTCTTCAACAACGCCGCCGCGCTCAACACCGTCATCTTCACGCTGCTGGCGGCGGTGATCGTTGCCGGCCAGCTGGTCTGGCTGTGGCGGGTGCGTGACGCGC
>JBKQTR010000414.1:0-15930 GCA_052143095.1 Allostellaceae bacterium | reverse complement strand
CGGGCGCCGGCGCGGCGGCAGTGTCGCCGGCGGGCGCCGGCGTGGCGACGGGCGGCGGCGGTGCGGACGGTGCGGTCTGGGCGAGCGCGGCTTGGGCGAGCGCTGCGGCGAGCAGCGCCGCGGCGAGGCCGGTCGCCAGCCAGCGGCGTCTGCGGATGGGGACCGGGCCGATCGCTTGCATGAAGGACATAGGCTTACCTGAGCTTCCAATTGAATTTGAAGGTGTACCACATCTGCTGCGGCTTGCCGTCGACGGTGCCGGGCAGGAACCGGTAGTTGCTTTTGACCCCGTCGAGCGCCGCCTGGTCGAGCCGGTCATAGCCGCTGGATTGCAGCAGCTTCCGATCGATCACCTTGCCGTCGACATCGATCAGCACCTGCAGGATGACCGAGCCTTGCTCGCCGAGCCGGCGCGAGGTCGGCGGATACTCCGGCTCCTGGCTGTGGCGCGCGTCGATCGTCGGCATCACCCGCACCGGCTCGGCCACCGGTGCCGGCGCCGGCGGTGGCGGCGGCGCCACCGGCTTCACCGGCGTCACCGCGGTGATCGCCGTGCTCTTTGGCGGCGGCGGCGGCTTCTCGATCTGGATCTCCGGCGGCGGCACGAAGGCCGGCGGCGGCGGCGCAAGCTGCAGCGGCGGTGGCGGCGGCGGTGGCGTCTCCGGCTTTTGCGCCGCGATGATCTCGGTCTCGATCGGCGCGCGGAAGACATCGACCGCGCGATGCGCGAGCCCCGTCACCAGCGCATAAATCACCGCGATATGCAGCAGGACGACGAGGCCGATGCCGATCAGCCGCGTGCCCGGTGATTGGTAGGACGACGCCGCCATCAGAACTCCTTGGTGACGCCGGCATAGAAGCTGCGGCGCGGCCCAAAGGCCGGAGCGAAGACGCCGATCCCGGTCTGGCTGCGCAGCAGATAGGTCTCGTCGAACAGATTGATAACGTCGGCGCGCAGCGTGATCGGGCCGCCCGGCGCCTGCTCGAAGCGGTGCGAGACGCCGAGATTGACCTGCTCGTAGGACGGCACGGTGCCGCCGTTGATCGGGCCGTCGCTGCGCGTCGTGCGCAGCCCGCTGCCGGCGATCATGTCGACGCTGTAGCGCGTGCCCAGCCAGAGATAGGACACGCCCCCCGACGCCACCATCAGCTCGCTGTGGTCGGTGTTGATAGGCGTGTCGGCGGCAGCGGCAAGATCCTCCGCGGTGAAGTTGAATTGCGCCGAGACGATCTGTTCGGCCTTCTGCTGTGCGATGGCGAGGTTGCCATAATAGGAGAACGGGCCATTGGTGTAAGTGGTGGTGAGCTCGACGCCCTTGTTGATGCCGAGGCGGTAGTTGAACGGCGTCAGCAGCACCGGCGCGCCGAACTGGCCTTCGTCGACCAGGTTGCGGGCATATTTGTAATAGGCGTCGACGCCGGCCTTGAGGCCCGGGAGAATATCCTGGGCGACGCCGACATCGAAATAATGCGAGCGCTCGATCTTCACCCCCGAATTCGTCGTCACGGCGGGCTGCGCGGAGGTGCCGTTGAAGAGAGCGGTGCTCTGCGCCGACACCAGCTCGAAGGAGGGCGGGCTGAAGTAATTGGCATAGCCGGCATGGACGACCGTCGAGGGCGTCGCCTGCCAGACGGTGTTGAGGCGCGGGCTGAGCTGGTTGCCCATAACGTAAGTGTTGACGACGTCGAACCGGCCGCCGTAATTCACCGTCACCGTCGGCGTCACCTTCCACTCGTCCTGGAGATAGGCGCTGTAGGTCCAGCCGGTCTTCTCGGTATTGTTGATAATGCTGATCGGCGTCGAACCGAAGGTGCCGGTCGCGGGATCGACCAATGGCAATACCGAGTTGTTGGTGTCGGCCTGGACCTTCTCGCCGGTCAGCAGCAGGCCGGCGCGCAGCGTGTGGTCGGCCGAGAGCTTGTAGCTGCCATCCGCCTGCAGCCCGTTGGCGAAGCTGGTGCGCATCACCTCCTGGGCGATGCCGTTGAACGCGATGTCGCCGAGCGCGTCGGGATGGAAATGCGCCGTGCTGTATTTGGTGAAGGCGGAGAGCTGATAATTGAGGTCCTGCTCGGAACGCAGATAGGAGAGTACCAGGAACTCGCTGGTTTCGGTCTGGCGCTCGTCGATGTCGCGCGAATCGAAACCCGACAGCGGCAGGCCGTTGATCGTGCCGTTGGTGGTGGTGACGGTGGTCGGCTGGCCCGGATTGTTCGGGATCTGGAACTGGCCGTCGAACACGCCGGCGATGGCGCTTATCTTGCTCGAGGGATCGATGATCTTGTCGAGATAGGCAAACGCGTGGATCTGGTCGGTGTCGTCGTGGATGGCGTTGTATTTCGGCGTCACCGCGTCGATGCCATGATCGCTCTGCAGGAAATCGCCGGAGACGTAGAAATTGTAGCCGCCGGCCGAGCCGCCGTATTCCATGCTCGGATGCAGCGTGTCGTAGCTGCCGCCATACATGGTGATAGAGCCGCCCGGGGTGAACAGGCCGTTCTTGGTCTGAATGTCGACGATGCCGGTACTGCGCAAGCCGTATTCCGCCGGCAGGGCACCGGTGATGAGCGACATCGAATTGGCAAAGCGCGGGCTCAGCCCCTGGCCAAAGAAGCTCACCCCTTCCGGCAAGACGATGCCGTCGATGCGATATTGTATGCCGAGATGCTCGTTGCGGATATGGATGGCGCCGTTGGCAAGGTTGTCCTGGTCGACGCCCGGCGCCTGCAGCAGCACCTGGTTGAGGGAGTTGTTGTCGCCGCCGGGCTGGTCCTCGATCGCCTGGCGCGACAGGGTGTAGGTCGAGGCGCCGATCTGCGGCTCGATGCTGAGGCGGGCCTGCTCCAGGCGCTGGGCGATGACCGTAATCTCCTCTACCGGCGCGGCGGCGGCAGGCGTCGCGGCAGCGGGCGCGGCGGCAAGCCGGAGATCGGCCGCACCGCCGCTCTGCGCCGTTACCGTGACGGCAGCGCTCGCCGGGGCGAAGCCGGGCTTGGCCGCGCTCACGGAATAGCTCCCTGGCGCCAAGCCGGAAAAGCGGTAAGCCCCGCCGGCATCGCTCGCCGCGGTGCCGACGACGCTGCCGTCAGGCGCCAGGAGCTTGAGCTCGACCCCGGCCAACGGCTTCCCGGCGGCGTCCCGGGCGACGCCTTCGACCGTGCCCGCGGCCGGCGCGGCGAGTGCGGCGCCATCGGCGATGGCGGCGAGGCCGGCGGCGCCGGCGATGGTGGCAAGAACTGCGTGGTGTAAGGCATAGGCGGCTCGGGCAGCGGCGCTCCGGCGCTCCATGAAAAATCTCCGTCCCCAGGGATCGACAATCGCGTCATGCCCGCGGGCATGACGGCTCGGCTGAATCGGCGGTCGATCTCAGAGGATGGGGGGAGCGCGCGTGCGAAAGAGAAGATAGGGCGCGGAAGCGAGCCGCAGCTCCTCCAGCGGCAGGAGTGCTGCGGCCATCGCCGCGTTCGGCGCGACCGGCGGCGCGATGTCCGGCAGCGCCGCGCTGCCCGCGACATAAAGGCTGAAGCACAGCGCGCAATCGTCATGCGCCGGGGCGCCCGGCTGCCCGCCGCCCGATCCGCCCGTCCCGCCCGCTCCACCGGCGATGGCGGTCTCGGCGCGATGGCCGGCGAGGAATCCCAGATCCTCGGGATGGAAATGGCCGGCGGCGACGACGAGCTGCAGCAGCAGCGTGGCCATCGCGAGCCAGGAGCCCCATCGCCGCCCCTGCCTCGACACCGCTCGTCTCACGCCGCGTTCTGCGCGCATGCACCCCTCTATGGCCGGGAGCATAATGTTACTTTATAACATCATGCAAGCCGCAACTTTGCCGTTGAACCCCGGACGGGGAGTGGTTGAATGCGGGCGCGGCGCCGCCGCGGGAGCGAGAGGAGATCGCCATGAGTGTTGACGAGCCGGTGCTGCTGCGCCGCGACGAGAACGGGATCGCCTGGCTGACGCTCAACCGCCCGGCGCAGCGCAACGCGCTGTCGGCGGCGCTGCTGACGGCGCTGCAGGGCCAGATCGACGCGTTGGCCCGGGACCGTTCGGTCAGGGTGGTGGTGATCGCCGGCAACGGCCCCGGCTTCTGCGCCGGCCATGATCTGCGCGAGATGCGCGCCAATCCCGGCCGCCAGGCCTATGAGGCGGTCTTCGCCCATTCCTCGCGGTTGATGATCGCGCTCACCAAGCTGCCGCAGCCGGTGATCGCCCGCGTCCACGGCATCGCCGCCGCGGCGGGCTGCCAGCTCGTCGCCAGCTGCGACCTGGTGGTGGCGTCGAGCGCGGCGCGCTTTGCCGTCAACGGCGTCAATCTCGGGCTCTTCTGCTCGACGCCGATGGTGGCGCTGACGCGCGCGGTCGGGCGCAAACCGGCGATGGAGATGCTGATGACCGGCGATCTCGTCGATGCCGAGCACGCCAAGGCGATCGGCCTCGTCAACCGCGTCGTGGCGCCCGACCAGCTCGACGCCGAGGTGACGGCGCTGGCGCGGCAAATCGCCGCGAAGCTCACCCTCGCCGTGACCATCGGCAAGGAGGCGTTCTACCGCCAGGCCGAGCTCGGCCTCGAGGCGGCCTACGCCTACACCACGGAGGTCATGGCGCGGAACATGGCGGCACGCGACACCGAGGAGGGGGTCGACGCTTTCCTCGAGAAGCGCCCGCCGAACTGGCGGCGCGATTGAGCCGGCGATGGACCATGACGCCTATAGCGACGACTATCTCCGCGGCATCCTCAAGCGGGTGCGCACCATCGCCATGGTCGGCGCCAGCGAGCATTGGAATCGGCCGTCCTATTTCGCGATGAAGTACCTGCAGGACAAGGGCTATCGCGTCATTCCGGTCAATCCGCAGGCCAAGGGCGGCGAGATCCTCGGCGAAAAGGTCTACAGCGATCTCGCCGCGGTGCCCGACGCGATCGACATGGTCGACATCTTCCGCCGCTCCGACGCGGTGCCCGAGATCGTCGACCAGGCGATCGCCAAGGGCGCCAAGGTGGTGTGGATGCAATTGGGCGTGCGCCACGACGCCGCGGCGGCGAAGGCCGAGGCGGCGGGGCTCGCGGTGGTGATGAACCGCTGTCCCAAGATCGAGTATTCCCGGCTCAATGGCGAGCTCGCCTGGAGCGGCGTCAACACCGGCATCATCTCCAGCAAGCGCAGGAAGCTCTGACATGGCCGAGACGCCGCGCACCCCCGGTTTCGAGACGCTCGCCATCCATGCCGGCGCATCGCCCGATCCCGCCACCGGCGCCCGCAGCACGCCGATCTACCAGACCACCGCCTATGTCTTCGACGATGTCGACCACGCCGCCTCGCTGTTCAACCTGCAGACCTATGGCTACATCTATTCGCGCCTCACCAACCCCACCGTCTCGGTGCTGGAGGAGCGCATCGCCACGCTCGAGGGCGGCCGCGGCGCCATTGCCGTGGCGTCGGGCCATGCGGCGCAGATGCTCGCCTTCTTCTCCTTCATGGAGCCCGGCGACCAGTTCCTCGCCTCGAGCAAGCTCTATGGCGGCTCGATCACCCAGTTCGGCCGCAGCTTCAAGAAATTCGGCTGGGACTGCGTCTTCGTCGATGCCGACGATCCCGAGAATTTCCGCCGCGCGATCACGCCCAAATGCAAGGCGATCTTCGTCGAGAGCCTGTCGAACCCGGCCGGCGTCATCGTCGATCTCGAGCGCATCGCCGCGATCGCGCATGAGGCGGGGCTGCTGTTCATCGTCGACAACACCATGGCGTCGCCCTATCTCTGCCGGCCGATGCGCTGGGGCGCCGATCTCGTCGTCCACTCCACCACCAAATTCCTCTCCGGCCACGGCAACGCCATGGGCGGCGTTGTCGTCGACAGCGGCCGCTTCGACTGGGGGCAGAGCGACAAGTTCAAGTCGCTGACTGAGCCCGAGCCCGCCTATCATGGCTTGCGCTTCTACGAGACCTTCGGCGATCTCGCGCTGACCGTGCACGGCCATGCCGTGGGCCTGCGCGATCTCGGCGCCACCATGGCGCCGCTCAACGCCTTCCTCACCATCACCGGCATCGAGACCCTGCCGCTGCGCATGGAGCGCCATGTGCTGAACGCGCAAGCCGTGGCCGAGCATCTGGCATCCCATCCCGCCGTGTCCTGGGTCGCCTATGCCGGCCTGCCCCAGAGCAAGTACCACGCGCTCGCGCGCAAATACCTGCCCCAGGGCGCGGGCTCGGTCTTCACCTTCGGCGTCAAGGGCGGCTATGACGCCGGCGTCGCACTGGTCGAGGGCGTCGAGCTGTTCTCGCATCTCGCCAATGTCGGCGACACCCGCTCGCTGATCATCCACCCCGCCTCCACCACGCACCGCCAGCTCACCACCGAGCAGCAGATCGCCGCCGGCGCGGGCCCCGATGTGGTCCGCCTCTCCATCGGCATCGAGAGCGTCGCCGACATCATCGCCGATCTCGACCAGGCGCTGGCAAAGGCGCGGCGCCCCTGACGTGAAGGAAGGAGCTGGAGATGCCACAATCGGCCGCTGCGTTCCTCGAGGCGCGCGACTTCCTGCTGCGTCACCGCGAAGACTACGCCGCCGCCTATAGCGGCTTCCGCTGGCCGCACCTCGACCGCTTCAACTGGGCACTCGATCATTTCGACGCGCTGGCGGCGGGCAATGACCGGCCGGCGCTGTGGCTCGTCAATGAGGGCGGCGCGGAGCAGAAGCTCTCCTTCCCGGAGCTGAGCGAGCGCAGCGACCGCGTCGCCAATCATCTGCGCGCGCTCGGCATCCGTCGCGGCGACCGCATCCTGCTCATGCTCGGCAATGTCGTGCCGCTCTGGGAATGCATGCTCGCGGCGATGAAGCTCGGCGCGGTCATCGTGCCGGCGACGACGCTGCTCACCCGCAACGACCTTGCCGATCGCTTCGCCCGCGGCCGCGTCCGCCATGTCGCCACCGGCGCCGACAACGCCGCGAAATTCGCCGAGCTTCCCGGCGACTACACGCGCCTCGCGGTCGGCGGCGCAGCACCAGGCTGGCGGCGCTACGAGGATGCCTATGACGCGCCCGCCGCTTTCGCCGCCGAGGGCGAGACCAAGGCCGGCGACCCGCTGCTGCTCTATTTCACCTCGGGCACCACCGCCAAGCCCAAGCTCGTGCTGCACAGCCATCAGAGCTATCCCGTCGGCCATCTCTCGACCATGTACTGGCTCGGCCTCGAGCCCGGCGACATCCATCTCAACATCTCTTCGCCGGGATGGGCGAAGCACGCCTGGAGCTGCTTCTTCGCGCCATGGAACGCCGGTGCCACGGTGTTCATGGTCAACCAGCCGCGCTTTGACGCCAAGGCGCTGCTCGACGCCATCGCGCGCTGCGGCGTCACCACCTTCTGCGCGCCGCCGACGGTGTGGCGGATGCTGATCCAGGAGGATCTCGGCGCCTGGAAGATGCGCCTCAAACAGCTCATCGGCGCCGGCGAGCCGCTCAACCCCGAGGTCATCGAGCGCGTGCGGTCCGCCTGGGGCCTCGCCATCCGCGACGGCTACGGCCAGACCGAGACCACCGCCCAGATCGGCAACTCGCCGGGGCAAAAGGTAAAGCCGGGCGCGATGGGACGGCCGCTGCCGGGCTATCGCGTGGCGCTGCTCGACGCCGACGGCGCAGAGCGCCAGGAAGGCGAGATCTGCCTGCTGCTCGATCCCCGCCCCACCGGGCTGATGCAGGGCTATCAGAGCGATGACGGCTCGATCGCGCCGCTCGCCGGCGCGGTCTACCGCACCGGCGACGTCGCGACGCGCGACGCGGACGGCTACCTCACCTATGTCGGCCGCGCCGACGACGTCTTCAAAGCCTCCGACTACCGCATCAGCCCGTTCGAGCTGGAAAGCGCGCTGATCGAGCATGCCGCCGTGGCCGAAGCCGCCGTGGTGCCCTCGCCCGACCCGTTGCGCCTCGCGGTGCCCAAGGCGTTCATCGCGCTGGCGCCGGGCCACGCGCCGGACCGCGACACCGCACGCGCGATCTTCCGCCATCTGCGCGACAGCCTCTCGCCATTCAAGCGGGTGCGGCGCATCGAGTTCGCGGCGCTGCCCAAGACCATCTCCGGCAAGATCCGCCGCGTCGAGCTGCGCCGCAGCGAGGCGGCGCAGCGCGCCGAGAACCGACGCGCGCCGCTCGAATTCTGGGAGGAGGATTTTCCCGAACTGCGGTAGCGTATGGTTCCGCTGCATCAGCATCCTGCGTCCTTCGAGACGCGCCCTGCGGGCGCTCCTCAGGATGAGGAATCATTGAGCAGGGCATCGACCGATGATGCCCGACTCGAATCTCGCCTCATCCTGAGGAGCCCGCGAAGCGGGCGTCTCGAAGGACGCACCACGCCCATGCAGCGCAAGCACCCGCTACCCGTACCGCGCCACTTCGACCAGGTTCCCGTCGGGATCCCTGAAATAGACGCTGGTCATCGGCCCGAGCGCGCCTTGGCGCGGCACCGGACCCAGCTCCACCGCTACGCCGCACGCCTCAAGATGCGCCAGCACCGCTGGGATCGGCGCCTCGGTGATGAGGCAGAAATCGCCGGCGCCGACGGTCGGGCGCGTCGCTTTCGGCTCGAACTCCTTGCCGGCGACATGGAGGTTGATCTTCTGCCGGCCGAACGCGACCGCGGTGGGGCCGCGGCCTTGCGGCGGCGGCACGATGCGCGCCCCCAGCACGCGCTCATAGAAGCGTAAACTGGCCTCGAGGTCGCTGACCGTCAGCACGAGATGGTCGATGCGGTCGATGGCGACGCTCATTCGGCGGGCGCCGCCGCCGCGGCCTCCGGCGCGGGCTCGCCGTCCCGCGGCAGGAACACGCCGGCGGCGACGATGGTGGCGGCGAGCGCGCCGAGCACGAGGAAGAGCCAGGCGAAATCGCTGGTGCGATCGTAGATGAAAGCCACCAGCGGCAGGCCGAGCGAACTCACCCCCAGCGACAGCACGAATTTGGCGCCGAAGGCGGTGGCGCGCCAGCGGCCCGGCGTGTAGCGCACCAGCAGCGCGTTCTCCGCCGGCGTCGACAGCGACATCAGCGAGAACACCACCGCGGTCATGGCGAAGAGCGGCAGCTCGACGAGGCGCAGCGACAGCAGCAGCGCCGGCACCGCCACGAGCCAGCTGCCGACATAGACCCATTTCAGCGAGTAGCGGTCGGCAAGCCAGCCGCCGATCAGCGGGATGAACATGCCCTCGGCGAAGACCAGGCTGGCGAAGCCGCCGGCGCCGAGCGTGCCGCCTTGGGTCAGGTCGGTAAGGCGCTGCTCGAACAGCTTGGGCAGCGCCACCGTCATCGACTGGTAGATGATGCCCGCCGCCAGCATGGTGACCGAGAGCGCGAAGAAGGCGCGCATGACGTCGCCACGCGCGGGCTCGGGCTGCGGCTTGAGATCGGTCTTGGCGGCCACCACCGCGCCGCGCCGCACCAGCACCGCAAGCGCCAGGCCGATGACGAGTGCCACCGCGCCGGGCACGATGAAGGCGGCGCGCCAGTCGATCCATTGCGTCAGCGCGCCGGCGGTCGCCGGCGCGATGCCGACGCCGATGCTGCCGAAGATGCCGTTCCAGCCGAGGATCCGGCCGCGATTCTCGGCGTTGCGCACCAGCCAGGCGATGCCGACGGGATGGTAGATCGAGCCGAACAATCCCACGAGCCCGAGGCCGATGCCGATGCCGAGCGGGCCGTTGGCAAGCCCGGTGGCGATCGCCGCCAGCCCGCTGCCGACATAGAACAGCACCATCATCCGCTCGGCGCTCCAGCGATCGCCGAGAATGCCCGCGGGCAAGGCGCCGGCGCCGTAAAGCACGGTGCCCGGCAGCGACAGCAGCATCAGCTCGCCATAGCTGAGCGAAAACCGCTTCTCCAGCGCCAGCACCACCGTCGGGTAGAGCAGCATCAGCAGATGCGTCATCACATGCCCGGCATTGGCGAAGGCAAGCGCGAGACGGGCCGAGCTCTTGCTCATAGGGTGCTCCGGCGATGGCGTTCCGCTGAAGCTGCCATGTCAGCCGCCATCGGACAATCCGTCGCTGTCCGCTGCAACGCTCCCATGCGTCTCCTGCGCCACCCAGTCGAGGAAGGGCTGGTACCCGGCGACCACCGGCAGCGCCTCGATGCAGGGGCAGTCGTAGGAATGGAGCGCCTTGATGCGCGCGATCAGCGCATCGAGCCGGTCCTCCGTGGTCTTGAGGATGAGCACCGCCTCCTCGCCTTCCGTGAGATTGCCCTGCCACCAATAGACCGAGCGCATGCCGGCGATGACATTGGCGCAGGCGGCGAGCCGCGCCTCGACCACGGCGCGGCCGATGCGGCGCGCCTCGCCGGCGTCGCCGGCCGTGGCATAGACGAACATGACACCCAAAGCCGGCCTCCGGCGCTTAGCGCTTGGCGTCCGCGCTTTCCCCGCTTACCATCGACTCGCCGCAAAGTCGAGGGAGGGAGGCCCGCGATGAGCGCATTCCGCGTCACCCGCAAGCCGATGCCGAGCCCGGTGCAGCGCGCTTGGCTGCAGCGCGGCCTCGACCAGCCCGGCGGCAAGCTGCCGCTCTTCGACCGCGACGGCCAGCAGATCGACCCCCGCACCATCCAGGCCTGCATCCAGCAAGGCTGGGCCCGGCCCTGGTTCGAGAACCCGATCAAGCCGGACTGGCTGGTCTGCAAGCTCACCGATGCCGGCCGCGCCGCCATCGGCCGCGCGCGCCCGGCGCGCCTGCCGCTGCCGGCGGCGGCGAGACCGGCGCTCGCCAAGCCGATCGCCTGAGCCGCCCATCGGCGTTCGGCGCCGCGACGAAATCGCTTCATCCTCGGCTCGCGCAACATCTTAGCGTGCGGCGTCAACGACTTGATTTTTCGGAAAAGATTGGTCGGGCATGTCAGATTCGAACTGACGACCCCCAGCACCCCATGCTGGTGCGCTACCAGGCTGCGCTAATGCCCGACCGTAGCCGCGACTATAGTAACTGCCCCGCGCCTTCGCAACGCCCGCCCGCCGGGGCGCCGCTATCGCCCGCACTTCTTCAAGAGGTCGCGCAGCTCCTGCAGCTCGCGCTTCAACTCCATCAGCGTGGCGCGCGGGTTGGCCTCCTTGCTCTCCTTGCTGCTGCGCGCCGGCGCCGGCATCGGCACCGCCGCCGGCGCGCGCGGCAGCGCGCCCTCGCCCTTGAGCGCGCCTTCGCGCAGCAGTTTCTGCACGCCTTTGATGGTGTAGCCCTGATCGTAGAGGCATTGGCGGATGCGGCGCAGCAGCACGACATCGTCCGGCCGGTAATAGCGCCGGCCGCCGGCGCGCTTCAGCGGCTTCACCTGCGGAAAGCGCGATTCCCAGAAGCGCAGCACGTGCTGCGGCACTTCGAGTTCCTGCGCCACCTCGCTGATGGTGCGGAACGCCTCGGCGGATTTCGCCTGGCGGCGCGAGGAGCGGTCGGGCCCCGCCGCCGGCGGCGCATCGAAGAAATCTGACATGGTCAGGCCTGACGCGTGCCGAGGGCGGCGCCGTCTTTGCTCAGCGCCACATTGATCTGATCCTTGAGCACGTGCGACGCGCGGAACACCAGGACGCGACGCGGATTGATCGGCACTTCCTTGCCGGTCTTGGGATTGCGGCCGATGCGTTTGCCCTTGCGGCGCACCGCGAAGCTGCCGAAGGAGGAAATCTTGACCATCTCGCCCCGCGACAAAGCAGCGGAGATCTCGTTGAGCACCGTCTCGACCAGCTCGGCCGATTCGTTGCGCGACAGGCCGACCTCCTGGTACACGGCCTCGCTCAGCTGCGCGCGCGTTACCGTCTGCCCCGCCATGGGTATTTTCCTCCCTGCGAAGGAACGTTAGACCCGAGCGGGAAATGCGTCAATTACAGACGGTTAAACGAGGAAGCTTATCCTGTGGATAGATTTAGGATGGTTAATCCTCGCCAGCGCCTCACCAGCGCACCAGCGCCGCACCCCAGGTCAGGCCGCCGCCCATAGCCTCCATCAGCACGAGCTGGCCGGGTTTGATGCGGCCGTCGCCCGCGGCCTCGGCGAGCGCCAGCGGCACCGAGGCGGCCGAGGTATTGGCGTGGCGGTCGATGGTGATCACCACCTTCTCCGGCGGCAGGCCGAGCTTCTTCCCCATGCTGTCGATGATGCGGCGGTTGGCCTGGTGCGGCACCAGCCAGTCGAGATCCTTGGCCGTGAGCCGGTTGGCGGCGAGCGCCTCGTCGACCACTTCGGCCAGGCGGTGCACCGCATGGCGGAACACCTCCTTGCCCTGCATGCGCAGGAAGCCGGCGGTGCCGGTGGAGGACGGGCCGCCATCGACATAGAGGATGTCGTAATGGGCGCCGTCGGAATGGAGATGCGTCGAGAGCAGGCCGCGCTCCTGCGCTCCACCCCCCTCGTCGCGATGCGCGCTCAGCACCACCGCGCCGGCGCCGTCGCCGAACAGCACGCAGGTGCCGCGGTCCTCCCAATCGAGGATGCGCGAGAAGGTCTCGGCGCCGATGACCAGCGCGCGCCGCGCCTGGCCGCAGCGGATGAAATTGTCGGCGGTGGCGAGCGCGTAGATGAAGCCCGAGCACACCGCCTGGACGTCGAAGGCGCAGCCGCCCGTCATGCCGAGCCGGGTCTGCACCTTGGTTGCGGTCGCCGGGAAGGTGTGGTCGGGCGTCGCCGTCGCCAGCACCATCAGGTCGATCTCGGCGCCCTTGAGCCCGGCCTGGTCGAGCGCGCGGCGCGCGGCGTGGAATGCCAGATCGGAGGTGAGCTCGCCCGGTGCCGCGACATGGCGCTGGCGGATGCCGGTGCGCTGCACGATCCACTCGTCCGAGGTCTCGAGCCGCTCCGCCAGCTCGGCATTGGTGACGATCCGCTCCGGCAGATAGGCGCCGCAGCCGATGACATGGGAGCGGAAATTCATGTCAAATCAGAGCGCGGGCGTCTGCAGCGCCGCCAGGCTTGCCACACCGCCGCGGATCTTCTCGAGAAAGCCGTTGACCTTCATGTCGACGGCGACGCCGATGGCATTGGCGAAGGCCAGCGCGTCCGAGCCGCCATGGCTCTTCACCGCGATGCCCTGCAGCCCCAAGAAGACGGCGCCGTTGTAGCCCCTGGGATCGAGCCGCTCGCGCAGCTTCTTGAGCGAGGCGGCGGCGAAGAGAAAGCCGATGCGCGTGGTCAGCGAATGCTTGAAAGCGGCGCGCAGGAATTCCGAGAACAGCCGCGCCGTGCCTTCCGCGGTCTTCACCGCGATGTTGCCGGTGAAGCCGTCGGTCACCACGACATCGACGGTGCCGGCGGCGATGTCGTCGCCCTCGATGAAGCCGTGGAAGCGCAGTGGCGAGTCCGGCGCGCGCAGTCGCGCCGCCGCCGCACGCACCTCGTCATGGCCCTTGACCTCCTCCGAGCCGATGTTGAGGACGCCCACCGTCGGCTGCAGCAATCCCAGCACGGTGCGGGCAAAGACATCGCCCATCAGCGCGAATTGCACGAGGTTGTCGGCGTCGCATTCGACATTGGCGCCGAGATCGAGCATCACGCTCTCGCCGCGGCGCGTCGGGAAGAACCCCGCCATCGCCGGCCGGTCGATGCCCGGCAGCGTCTTGAGCGCGAACTTCGCCATCGCCATCAGCGCGCCGGTATTGCCGGCCGAGACGACGCAGTCGGCCTCGCCATCCGCCACCGCGTCGATGGCGAGCCGCATGCTCGAGCGCCGCCCGGTGCGCAGCGCCTGCGACGGCTTGGCGTCGCCGGCGATGCTCTCGTCGGTGTGGTGGATGGTCGCGCGCGCGCCGAGCCGCGGCAGCTTGGCGAGCAGCGGCCGGATGCGGTCTTCGGCACCGAAGAACAAGAATTGCGCCTGCGGGAAGCGCTGCAGCGCGATGCTCGCGCCCTTCACCACCATATCGGGGGCGCGGTCGCCCCCCATGGCGTCGAGTGCGATGGTGACCGTGCCGCTCAACGGCGCCGCGCCCGGGCCGGACGGCTCACGCCGTCTCTGCCGCGGTCGCCGTCACCTCGCGGCCGTCGTAATGGCCGCAGGCGTCGCAGACATGGTGCGGGCGCTTCATCTCGCCGCAATTCGAGCATTCGACATAGCTCGGCGCCGTCAGGGCGTGGTGGGCGCGGCGCATGTTGCGACGCGACTTCGATGTCTTCTTCTTTGGAACTGCCATAGGGGTATACCCGCAAAAGCCCGGTGGGGCGGAAGCCGCGTGTAAGTACCGAAAAACCCGCTGGCTGGCAACCTTATTGCCATTCCCGGGGAACCGCTAACCCTTTTCCCGCCAGCGTGCGAGCGCCGCGAAGGGCGAGTCGGCGTCCGGCCCGCCGGGCGCGTCTTCCGGCGCCTCGACGCCGGCGGCGCGCGGAAACGGGTCGAGCGCCAGCGACAGCTGCTGCGCCACCGCCTCGCCGATATCGATGACCCCGCCCTCGACCGGCTCGACCAGCTCCGAAGCACCGCTCAGCACCACCTCGCGCGCCGCCCCCTGCCCCTCGCCATAGAGCAGTGTGAAGCTGTCCTCCACGCGGCTCGGGAGATCCTCCAGGCTGATGACGCATTCCTGCACCACATCGGCCGAGAGCTCGGCGTTGAGCCGCACCAGCCCGCCCGCCAGCCGCTCCAGCCTTACCCGCGCCTCGAGCCGGTCCAGCGCCGGCAGCTGGAACCGCCGCGCCAGCGCCGCGCGCTCGCCGGGCTCGGCGGCGATGTCATAGACCGTCTCGCCGGGCGCCAGCCGGTCGAGCGCCACGGGCCGGGAGAATTCCATCATTCCGCCTCCAGCGCGGCAAAGCCGATCTCGCCCGCCAGCAGCGCCGCCGCCGGCTGCGCCTTGAGCGCCGCCGCCTGCCGGCTCACATAAGCCGCCGCCCGGGCCAGCTGCGCCTCGCTCGGCGCCGCGGTGCCGTAGAGGTTGCGGCGGAGCGCCGCGGCCAGCGCTGTCGGGTCCTCGAGCCCCTTTTCATACGCTGCGATGCGGCCGTAGAAGCCGGTCGCCATCTCCTTGACGCGGCGGCCGACGCCGAGATCGCCCACCCCCATCTCGCGCAGCGCGCGGTCGAGGTCGGCGAACATGGCATCGAACAGCGCCTGGGCGAAGCCCGCCGTCGCCGCGTGGTCGCGCTTCAGCCGGTTGAGCACGAGAAAGGCGTGCAGCGCCAGCAGCTCGAAGCGGCCGTCGAGCGTGTCCGGCACGCCCCAGCCGGTATAGAACAGCGGCTGGCGCGCGCGCTCGACGATGCGCCCATAGGCGGCGTGGACCGCGGCGCGACGCGGATTTGGCCGGAACAGCGACGCCAGCATGCCGATCATCTCCCGCCCTCGCCGCGGCGCCGGAGCGATTGACAGCCGCGGCCTCGGGGGTGCAGGTTTGGGCCGAAATAGGTGCCCTGCGCCGGCTTGTCAATCGGCCGGCGCCGCACCGCCCCAAGATCGCCGGAGCCATGACGCATCGAAGCCTTCTCCTTGCTGCCGCTATCCTGGCGCTCGGCCTCGCCGGCTGCAGCGTGCCGATCGATCCCCGCGGCAATTTGCCGTCGCCGGAGCTGCTGAGCCAGATCAAGCCCGGCGTCACCGACAAGGCGACGGTAACGCGCATGCTCGGCTCGCCGTCGAGCGTCGCCGCATTCGACGCCGACACCTGGTACTACATCAGCCAGAAGACCAAGGCCGTCGCCTTCTTCAAGCCCGAGCTGATCGACCAGGAAGTGGTCGCCATCGATTTCGACAAGGACGGCATGGTGCGCGACATCCGCCACCGCGGCATGGACGATCGCGTCGCGGTCGCGCCCAACCCCAACGCCACCCCGGCGCCGGGCCGCGAATTCACCTTCTGGGAGCAGCTCGTCGGCAATTTCGGCCGGTTCAGCGGCACGTCGAGCCAGAACCAGCCCGGCGGCGGCCCCGGCACCCCCGGACACTGATCAGCGGCGGCGGCAGAAGACCCCGGAGG
>JBKQTR010000413.1:0-3910 GCA_052143095.1 Allostellaceae bacterium | reverse complement strand
CTGCGGCGGCGCGCGCCACCTCGGCCCTGATCGCGGCGCGCGTGCAGAAGCAAGGATAGAGCAGCGCCAACGCCTCGAGCCGGTCGAGCACCCGGCGGTAATCGGCGAAATGTTGGGACTGCACCCGCACCGCGCCGTCCCAATCGAGGCCGAGCCAGGCGAGATCCTCGCCGATGGCGTCGGCGAATTCCGGCCGGCAGCGCGCGCGGTCGATGTCCTCGAGGCGCAGCAGAAAGCGGCCGCCGACGGCACGCGCGGCGCGCCAGCCGACCAGCGCAGAATGGGCATGGCCGAGATGGAGCAGGCCGGTGGGGCTCGGCGCGAAGCGGGTGACGACGGCGCTCATCGCTGCATCTTCGGGCGGGCGGCGCGCGCTTAGCAACAAGTGACAGCGGCGGCGGCATCGTCTATGGCTCGACGGCACGGTGACCGGACAGGAGCCCCCATGTTGCCCAGCCTCAGCGGTCCGACCCACCCGCCCGCCTCGGGCGGCAAGCCGCGCCAGCTCGTCGTGCTGCTGCACGGGCTCGGCGCCGACGGCAACGACCTCATCGGGCTCGCGCCCTACTGGGCACCGCGGCTGCCCGACACGGAATTCGTCTCGCCCGACGCGCCGTTCCCCTGCGACATGGCGCCCTTCGGCCGGCAATGGTTCAGCCTGCAGGACCGCTCGCCATCCGCCATCCTCGCCGGCGTGCGCGCCTCGGCGCCGCTGCTCGACGCCTTCATCGACCAAGCGCTGAGCGCACGCGGGCTCGCCGACGGGGCGCTCGCCGTGGTGGGATTCTCGCAAGGGACGATGATGGCGCTGCATGTCGGGCTGCGCCGCGCCAAGCCCTGCGCCGGCATCGTGGGCTATTCCGGCGCGCTGGTCGGCGCCGAGACGCTGGCGCAGGAGATCCGCGCCCGGCCGCCGGTGCTGCTCGTCCATGGCGATGCCGACGAGGTGGTGCCGCCGCGGGCGCTGCCGACGGCGGCGACGGCGCTCGACTCGGTCGGGGTGACGGTCGAAACCGTGACCTGCCCCGGCCTCGGCCACGGCATCGACGAGGCCGGGCTGCGCCACGGCGGCGATTTCTTGCGCCGGGCCTTCCGCCTGTAGCGGGTTGCCTGCAAGCCGATTGAACTCGCCCGTCCGTCGTGTAATCGTTCGCCGCAATCCGTCGGCGCGGGATGCCGGCACGGTCTAGCGAAGGGGAACGCAATGGCGCGCTTTGCGATCAATGGGCGGTGGGTGACGGTCGAGGTGGCGCCCGATACGCCGCTGCTGTGGGTGATCCGCGACCAGCTGCGCATGACCGGCACGAAATTCGGCTGCGGCGCCGGGCTGTGCGGCGCCTGCACGGTGAATATCGGCAACGACGCCGCTTTCGCCTGCCAGACCGAGGTCGGCGACGTCGAAGGCAAGTACGTCACCACCGTCGAAGGGCTTTCTGCGGACAGCAGCCATCCGTTGCAGAAGGCCTGGGTCGCCGAGCAGGTGCCGCAATGCGGCTACTGCCAGTCCGGCCAGCTCATGCGCGCCGCGGCGCTGCTTAAGAAGACGCCGCAACCGACGCGCGAGGAGATCGTCAAGCACATGAAGACGAATCTTTGCCGCTGCGGCACCTATAACCGCATCGTCGCCGCGGTCGAGCGCGCCTCGAGGGAGAGCTGAGCCATGACCACTCACGAAAAAGTGACGTTGGCGCTCACCCGTCGCCGCTTCATCGGCTCGACCGGGTTGACCTTCGGCATCGCCCTTGCCGGCTCGACGGTCACGCTCTTCGATGCGCTCGCCGCCGCGGCCAATTTCGAGCCCAATGCCTGGATCGAGATCGGCACCGACGACACCATCACCTTGGTCGCGCCCGCCTCCGAGATGGGCCAGGGCGCCTTCACCTCGCTGCCGATGCTCATCGCCGAGGAGCTCGACGCCGATTGGAGCAAGATCAAAGTCGTCCAGGCTCCCGCCGGCAAGGATTACGGCAACCCGCTGTTCGGCGGCGCCCAGGTCACCGGCGCGAGCCGCGGCGCGCGGGGCTATTTCACGCCGCTGCGCGTGGTCGGCGCACAGGCGCGCCAGGTGCTGTTGATCAACGTCGCCGAGCAATGGAACGTGCCGGTCGGCGAGCTCACCACCAAGCCCAACATGGTGGTGCATGAGAAATCCGGCCGCTCGATCAGCTATGGCGATGTCGCGAAATTCGCCAAGCTGCCGGCGCAGCTGCCGCAGGTCACCGAGGCCGACCTCAAGCCGCAAAGCCAATGGCGTCTCATCGGCAAGGACCTGCCGCGGCTCGACATCCCGTCCAAGGTCAATGGCAGCGCGCAATACGGCATCGACATATACCTGCCGGACATGCTCTACGCCGCCGTGCTGCGGGCGCCGGTGCAGGGCGACGCTCCCGACACGGTCGATGACAGCGAGGCGATGAAGGTCGCCGGCGTGATCAAGGTGGTGACCCTGCCGTTCGGCGTCGCCGTCGTCGCGCCCGATTACTGGACCGGGCTCAAGGGCAAGAACGCGCTCAAGGTGACGTGGAAGAAAGGCGCCAAGGCGGAAAGCTACGACAGCACCAAGGTGCTCGAGGATTACGCCGCCATCGCCAAGGACTGGAAGCACCAGAGCGCCGTGGCGCTGCAGCAGGGCGATGTCGACAAGGCCTTCAAGGACGCGGCCAAGGTGGTCACCGCCGATTACCTGTCGGAGCATGTCTACCACGCGCCGATCGAGCCGACCAACACCACCGCCTGGGTCAAGGGCGACGGCACCGTCGAGGTCTGGACGCCGACGCAGGCGCCGACCTTCGTCACGCTCGCGGCTTCGTCGGTGGCGGGCACCACCCCCGACAAGGTGCTGGTGCACACCACCTTCCTCGGCGGCGGCTTCGGCCGGCGCATCGAGCAGGACATCACCGTCGACGCGGTGCTGCTGTCCAAGATCACGCAGAAGCCGATCAAGGTGCTGTGGAGCCGCGAGGACGACGTCAAGAACGACAAGTTCCGTCCGGCCACCGCGCAGCGGCTCGAGGCGGCGCTCGACCACCACGGCAAGATCACCGGCTGGCGCTGGCGGCTGGTCGGCGAGTCGATCTTCCGCCGCGCGCTGCCCGAGGCGCTCGCCGCGGCCAAGGGCGTCGACGCCGCGGTGTGCGACGGGCATGAGACCAACTACACCATCGCCAACCAGTATCACGACTATGTCGAGGACGACCGCGGCATCGATGTCGGCTTCTGGCGCGCGGTGGGGCCGGGCTACACGATCTTCGCGATCGAGACCTTCATGGACGAGCTCGCGCATGCGGCCCATAAGGACCCGCTGCCCTTCCGGCTCGAGCATCTCACCGACCCGCGCGCGCACAAGGTGCTGAAGTCCGTGGCGGACATGGCGCATTGGGGGCGCAAGAGCGAGGGCACCGCGCTCGGGCTCGCCTATGCCTATTATCCCGAGGTCTGGTACTGCCACGTGGCGCAGATCGCCGAGGTCTCCGTCAACAAGGACACCGGCGTCATCCGCGTCCACAAGATCTGGGCCGCGGTCGATCCCGGCACGACGATCAGCCCGGCCAACGTCGCCTACCAGATCGAGGGCGGCGCGATCTTCGGCACCAGCGCGGCGCTGCACGAGCGCATCACCATCGTCGGCGGCGAGGTCAAGCAGTCGAACTTCCACGATTATCCGCTGCTGCGCATCGACGAGGCGCCGGCGGTGATGGTGAAGCTGCTGTCGGATGAGAATGCCCGCGTCGCCGGCGTCGGCGAGTCCGGCCTGCCGCCGGCGGCGCCGGCCATCGCCAACGCGGTCTTTGCGCTCACCGGCAAGCGGCTGCGCGAGCTGCCGCTGCTGCCGGAACGGGTGAAGGCGGCGATGAAGGCCTAAGCGCTCAGCATCTCACCGACGCGGCCGGCGCCAAAGCGGCGCCGGCCG
>JBKQTR010000412.1:0-14669 GCA_052143095.1 Allostellaceae bacterium | reverse complement strand
GTGTTCCGTCGGGTGCACAGCCTGGAATGCGTGGAAGTGGGGGTCGTGGCTTTGACCCGGCCGGGACCCCGCCGCGTGGAGGCGGCGGCGGCTTGGCGGGAAGCGGGGTAAAAGCATGGGCGACAATGAAGAGATCCTGCAGCAGGCAGCGGACTGGCGTATCGCCGGCAAAGGGGTGGCGCTGGCGACGGTGGTGACGACCTGGGGCTCCTCGCCCCGGCCGGTCGGCGCCAAGCTCGCGCTCGAGCAATCCGGCGGCTTCATCGGCTCGGTCTCCGGCGGCTGCGTCGAGGGCGCGGTGATCGAGGAAGGGCTCAAAAGCATCGCCGACGGCCAGCCGCGCCTCTTAAGCTTCGGCGTCAGCAACGAGCGCGCCTGGGAAGTGGGCCTCGCTTGCGGCGGCAAGATTCAGGTCTTCGTCGAGCGCGTCGAATGAAGCTGTCGCTCCTGGAAAAGGCCCTCGCCGCGAGCCGCGCCGGCCGCGCCGCGGTGCTGGCCACCCATTTGCAGAGCGGTCTTCAATGCTTCTTGCAAGGCACTGAAGTGATGGGTGATTTAGCGCTCGATGCTGCCGCGCTCGCGGCCATTCGCAAGGCCGTGACCGAAGACCGCAGCACGACCATCGATACCGCCGACGGTCCGGTCTTCGTCGAGGTGTTCAATCCGCGGCTGCGTTGCGTCGTCGTCGGCGCCGTGCATATCGCCCAACCGCTGGCGCGGATGGCGGCGCTCACCGGCTATCTCGTCACGGTGGTCGATCCCCGCACCGCCTTTGCCAGCGACCAACGCTTCCCCGAGATGACGCTGTCGACCGACTGGCCGGACGAGGCGCTGGAGAAGCTGAAGCCCAACCGGCGCACCGCCATCGTCACCTTGACGCACGACCCCAAGCTTGACGATCCCGCGCTGGCGGTGGCGCTGCGCTCGGACGCCTTCTATATCGGCGCGCTGGGCTCGAAGAAGACCCACGCGGCGCGCTGCAAGCGTTTGGCCGCGCTGGGCTTCGGCGAGGCCGAGCTCGCCCGCATCCACGGGCCGGTCGGGCTCGATATCGGCGCCATTTCGCCGGCCGAGATCGCCATCGCCATCATGGCCGAAATCACCCAGGTGCTGCGCACGGAGCAGCAGAGCGACCGCGAGGCGGCATGAAATTCGGCGAGGTCCCCGTCGACGAGGCGGTCGGCGCGGTGCTCGCCCATTCGCTCAAGGCCGGCGAGCGCAGCTTGAGAAAAGGCCGCGTGCTCAGCGCCGAGGATGTCGCGGCGCTCAAGGCCGCCGGTCGCCGCAGCATCATCGCCGCCCAACTCGAGCCCGGCGATATCGACGAGAATGCCGCTGCGGCCGAGCTCGCGCGCCCGCTCGCCGGCCACGGCGTAAGCGTCGCCGCGCCCTTCACCGGTCGTGTCAATCTCTTCGCGCAAGCGCCTGGACTTCTTGTTTTCGAGCGCACGCGGATCGACCGCTTCAACCTCGTCGACGAGACCATCACGCTGGCCACCATCGAGCCTTATGCGGTGGTCGCGCCGAAGCAGATGGTGGCGACCGTCAAGGTCATCCCCTTCGCGGTTCGGCGCGACTCGGTGGCGGCATGCCTCGAGGCGGCGGCGGAAGGCGGCCCGCTTTTCGCCGTGGCGCCTTTTCGGGAGAAGCGCGCGGCGCTGATCCAGACGCGGCTTCCCGGCCTCAAGGAGAGCATCCTCGACAAGACGGTCGAGGCGACGCGCGACCGGCTGGTCGCGCTCAGTAGCGCGCTTTTGCTTGAGCGGCGCTGCGAGCATCGCGTCGCGGCGCTGGCGCCGGAGATTGCCGCCGCCATCGCCGCCGGCGCCGAGCTGGTGCTGATCGCCGGCGCCTCGGCCATCGTCGACCGGCGCGATGTCATCCCCGCGGCGATCGCGGCGGCAGGCGGCGTCATCGAGCATTTCGGCATGCCGGTCGATCCCGGCAATCTCATGCTGATGGGCCGGCACGGCGGCGTACCGGTGCTGGGCCTGCCGGGCTGCGCCCGCTCGCCCAAGGTCAACGGCTTCGACTGGGTGCTGCAGCGCCTGCTGGCGGAGCTGCCGGTCGGGTCCGGCGAGATCATGCGCATGGGGGTGGGCGGGCTGCTCGCCGACATCCCGACGCGACCGCTCCCCCGTGCCAAGGTGGCGGCCGAAGCGGCAAAGCATGCGCCGCGAATCGCCGGGCTGGTGCTCGCCGCCGGCCAGTCGCGGCGCATGGGGACGCTCAACAAGCTGCTCATCGGCATCGACGGCAAGCCCATGGTGCGCCATGTCGCCGAGGCGGTGGCGGCCTCGCAGGCAAGCCCGCTGGTGGTGGTCACCGGCCATCAGCGGGAGAAGGTCGAGGCAGCCTTGGCCGGGCTCGGGGCGCAGTTCGTTCATAATCCCGATTACGCCCAGGGCCTTTCCACCTCGGTGAAGTCTGGCCTTGCCGCGCTGCCCGACGCGGTCGACGGCGCCGTCGTCTGTCTCGGCGACATGCCCATGGTTACCGCCGCCGCCATCGACCGGCTGATCGGCGCCTTCAACCCGGTCGAGGGGCGCGTCCTGTGCGTTCCCACGCGCCGCGGCAAGCGCGGCAACCCGGTGCTGCTGGGCAAGCGGCTTTTCGCCGAGCTCGCGGCGGTTTCCGGCGATGTCGGCGCCCGCGACCTCATCGCCGCCCATCCCGAGCTGGTGGCCGAGGTCGAGATGGAGAGCGATGCCGTGCTCACCGACATCGACACGCCGCAGGCGTTGGCCAAGCTCGCGGCGACGGCCAAGATCGACGCTTAAAATACCGGAATAAATCGCGGGTTGGCCGCGTTGTCGGGAAAACGCGCCGGGAATTGGACCCGACGCCCCGAAGGAGGCACTCCCGATGAGCGCGTTGCTCGGTTCCGTCACCCTCGCCAGCACCGTCTGCGGACTCATGCTCGGCCAAATCACTGCCGGCGCGCAATTCGCCGGCGTTGTCATCGCCTCGCTGGTGCTGATGACCCTGCGCGCTTAGCGCGCTTTCTCGCACGCCTGCCTTTGGCGGCACCGGCCCCGCGCCGGTCCGTCGACCGTAGCCGACGCCTCGGGGCTCAGCCCGGCGTCGGCGTCAGCGTGCCGATGCGATACCGGCCGATGGCGGCGTCGACCACGGCGACGGTGAACGTGCTCCCCTGCCATAGCCGGCCCGACTGGCCCCAGGAACGCGCCGCCTCCACCTGCACGAAGACCATCGCGCCGGCCGCCGCCACAACCGTCTTCACCTGGCCGGGATAGAGCTTGTCGCTGCGCGCCTCGACACGATAGGTGCCGGGCGCGACGTCGCGATAGAACACGGTGCCTGGGGCCGAGTTGCCGATCACCGCACCGTTGAGTGAAACCGCTGTCCACACCATCGGGTCGTAGAGACCGGCTTCGCGGTAGAAGTAGAGACGCGCCTTGCCCGGCGCCGGCGCTCCGGCAGCGTCTTCCCGCCCCTGCGGCGCCGTGCCGCAGGCGCCGAGCAAAAATGCCACGAGCAGCGCGGGAATCACTGCAAAAAACCGAGTCGTCATCGCAATTTCCCTTTTCCGCTCGCGCTTTACGCTAGTCCTGTCGAACGCTGTGCACAGCATCGGTTTTTCTTCTCGTCCCGAAGTAGAATATTGGATATTTTTACGAACGCTACGCGCGATTATAATTAACCGTTTGAGACGCCATGGAAACTTTTTCTTAGGAATTCTTATCGAATCCTGACGCTGTCTTAGCGTATGAGAGACCAACGATGAACCTTAGCAGATTTCTCCTCGGCGTCGCCGCGGTCCTTCCGCTCCTCGGCGCCGCCGAGGCGCATGACGCGCTGTGGCTCGATCCGGCCGACGGCAACCGCCCGGCGCTGGGCCCGGCCAATGCCGCAGGCGCGATCGTCTGGAGCCACGGCCGCTCGGTGGAATCGGAGGATTCCACAGCACCCACGCCGCCTTACATGGCGCAGCTGCGGGAAGGCGGCTGGGACACGTTCCGCTTCAACCGCCTGCGCAGCGCCGACACGCTCGCGCATTCGGCCAAGGGGCTGGTCGAGCAGGTCCATCAGCTCAAGCTTAGCGGCTACCGCCAAGTGGTGCTCACCGGCCAGTCCTTCGGCGGCTTCCTCGCGCTGATGGCGGCGGATGCCAGCGATGAAGTCGATGCCGTGATGGTCACCGCCCCCGCCGCCTATGGCAGCTTCTCCGAGTATTACGACAGCTGGCGCAACAACGCGACCAAGTTCTACCCGCTGCTCGAGCGGGTACGCCATGCCCGGGTGATGGTGTTCTTTTTCCACGGCGATGATTTCGATCCCGGCGGTCGCGGCGAGCGGTCGCGCGCCATCCTCGCCGCGCGCCAGCTGCCCTTCGTCGTCGTCGATCAGCCGGCGCTGCTGACCAGCCACTGGGCGGCCTCGACGCCGCAATTCGGCAAGTTGTACGGCAGCTGCATCCTGGGCTTCATCGACGCCCAGCGCGTCAATGACGGCGCCGCCTGCCGCGGCGATACGTTCTGGGCAGGCGAGTCGGATACCGCGCCCTCCTATCCCGCCGCGACCGCCTCGGTACAAGGCACCGGCAGCCCGCCGCCCGAACCGCGCTGAGTCGCTCAGGCGACGGGATAGCCCTTGGCCTTGCCGGCGAGCCCGTCGAAGAGGTCGAGCATGCGCCGGCGCCACGCCGCCACGGGATCATCGGCGGCGAGAAGTACGTAATCGCTGATGCAGCGCGCCCATTGGAACCCGCCGAAGACGATATAGTCGGCGTAAAGCGGCCGCTCGCCGCCGAGAAAGGGCTGCGCCTGCACGGTGAGGCGCAGCGGCGTCAGGCTCTGGCGGAAGCCGTCGAGGCGCTGGTCGCGGTCGGCGACGATGGCCTCGAGGCTGGTGCCGAAGCGCTCCTCGCGCGAGCGGCGGAAATAGTCTTTGTCCTGCGGCGCCACATGCCGCCAGATGTCGAGCAGGCTGAAGCGGATGAGGCCAGGGTGCAGCACGCTGTCGGCCCAATTGCCGTAGAAGCGGCTGAGCGCACGGCCGGCGGCGGCGCCGAACAGCGACGGGCGCTCGGGATAAGCGTCCTCGAGGTAATTGGCGATCGCCCAGGAATCCGCGACCCAGCGGCCGCCATCGACCAGGACCGGCACCCGCCCCTGGCCGGACGGCGCCAGGCGCTCCTTCTCGGTGAAGCGCCAGGCGAGCGTCTGGACCGGCAGCTCCTTATGGGCCAGCGCCATGCGCGCGCGCCAGCAATTTGGGCTGAAGCGCCGATCCTCATCGGCGCCGGCGAGATCGTAAAGCTCCAGCATGTGCCCTATCCCCAGTAGCGCCCGGTGGCGCCGATGACGACGACGATCAATCCGAGCACGAGGTTGAGAGTGACGATCCGGCGGATCCGCTCGAGCTGCGGCGCCGCCGCGGTGAAGTCGCCGGCATCGACGGCGCGGCGGAAACGTGCCCAGGGCGAGAAATAGAGATGCCCGAAGGCGAGCATCATGACGATGCCAATGCCCTGCATGAGGTGGATATGGAGCCCGAGATGGGCAAAGCCGCCGAAGCCCCAGAACACCATGCCGTAGCCGCTGAGCAGCAGCGCCACGATGCACGCCCAGACCCAGGGAAAGAAGCGCTGGAAGACGCGGCGCCAGAGCGGCAGCCGCTGCGCCGGGTCGAGCTTCCCCGCGGCCGGGCGCAGCATCTGGTGGGCGAAGAACATGCCCCCCACCCAGATCACCGCCGCAAGAATGTGCAGGAGCAGTCCGACGATCATGATCGCGGCGCTCACTTGACCAGCGGGCAGCCGCCCTGGTCGAGCGGACGATAGGCCTGCTCGCCGGGGACGGTCTCGACGATCTTGACATAATCCCACGGCGCCTCCGATTCCGCCGGCTTCTTGACCTCGAGCAGGTACATGTCGCGGACGACGCGGCCGTCGATGCGCAGCTTGCCGTTATGCGTCATGAAGTCGTTGATCGGCGTCGCCCGCATCTTCTCCATCACCGCCAGCGGCTCCTTGCTGCCGAGCGCCTGCACCGCCTGGAGATAGTGGTGCGTCGCGCTGTAGACGCCGGCCTGCACCATCGTCGGCATGTGATGGACGCGCTCGAAGAAGCGCTTGGAGAAGGCGCGCGTCGCGTCGTCCTGGTCCCAATAGAAGGCGGAGGTGAATTGCAGGCCTTGCGCGGTCTTGAGGCCGAGGCTGTGCACATCGGTGATGAACATCAACAGGGCGGCGAATTTCTGCCCGCCCTCGGTGATGCCGAATTCGGCGCCCTGCTTGATCGAGTTGATGGTGTCGCCGCCGGCGTTGGCGAGGCCGATGATCTTCGCCTTGGAACCCTGCGCCTGAAGCAGGAAGGAGGAGAAGTCGGCAGTGTTGATCGGCGCGTAGACCGCGCCCAGCACCTTGCCGCCCGCCTGCTCGACCACCGCGGCCGTGTCGCGCTCCAAGGCGTGGCCGAAGGCGTAGTCGGCGCCGAGAAAGAACCAGGTGGCCCCGCCGGATTTGACGATGGCGCCGCCGGTGACATGGGCAAGCGCATAGGTGTCATAGGTCCAATGCGCGGCATAGGGCGAGCATTTCGGGCCGGTGATGTCGGAGCTTGCCGGCCCCGAGAACAGCACCAGCTTCCGCTTCTCGCGCGACACTTCCTCGACCGCCAGCGCCACGGCGGACGAGCCGCCATCGGTGACCATGTCGACGCCCTCCGTGTCGTACCACTGCCCGACGATGGCCGAGGCCACATCCGCCTTGTTCTGGTGATCGCCGGTGATCACTTGCACCGGTTGGCCGAGCACCGGGCCGAAATCCTCGACCGCCATCCGCGCCGCCGCGCCGGTGCCCTCGCCGGTGATGTCGGCATAGAGCGAGGACATGTCGCTGAGCACGCCGATCTTCACCGGCGCGCTGTCGGCCGCGGCGGCGGCGCCCGCGGCCAAGGCGAGAACAACACACGAAGCGGCAAGCAGTCCCCGACGCATGCAATCCTCCCGATAGGCCGGCGGCTGAAACCGCCGCTTTTTCTGCGCGCTCGAAGCTACGCCATTGCCCCCGCCGGCACAACCGAGCGCTCGCGGCGCGGCGATCAGATCTCGTCGCGTGGAGATTTGCCCGGGCCGAGGCGCGCCAGCAGCGCCGCGCGGACCTCGTCCGGCTGGGTGTCGATGACCTCGTGCAGCTGCCGCAAGCGGCGGCGCAAGGCGTAGACCTGGTCGAGGAGGTGCAGCACCACCGGCAGCGCCTCCTCGTCGATGGCGAGATCGTAGCGCAGCTCATGGATAAGCCGCACCCGCGCCACATCGACCTCGTGGAAGACATAGCCCTCGGCCCGGCTTTCCGGGCGCACCCAGCGCTCGGCGATCCAGCGCCGCAGCTCCTGGTCCCCGAGATCGCCGATCAGGCGGATCACCGCATCAAAGCTCATCATGACGTCATCCCCCGGCGCGGATCATAGGGATGCTTGGGCGCCCAATCGCGCAGGAAGCCCGCCAGCTCGGCATCGCCGCCCTCGGGCAGCACCACCTTCAGGCTGACATACTGATCGCCGCGCGTGCCGTCCGGACGGGGCGCGCCCTTGCCCTTGAGCCGCAGCACATGACCGGCGTTGGCATTGGCGGGGATCGTCATGTTGACGGCGCCCGAGGCGGTCGGCACCGTCACCTTACCGCCCAGCACCGCCTCGACCAAGGTCACGGGCAGCTCGAGATGGATATCGTCGCCCTCGCGGCGGAAGAAGGGATGCGGCGCGACGTGAATCTCGATCAGCGCGTCGCCCGGCGGGCCGCCGTTGAGGCCGGGCGCCCCCTGCCCCTGGAGACGCAGGATCTGCCCGTCGCGCACGCCGGCGGGGATGGTCACCTCGAGGCTGCGGTCGGGCGCCAGCGACAGCCGTTGGCGCGCGCCGTTGATGGCGGTGAGGAAATCGATGGTCAGCGCGAAGGGCAGATCGGCGCCGCGCATGCGGATGGTGCCGCCGCCACGTCCGCCGCGGCCGAACACGGCGAAGAGATCGTCGAGATCGTCGGGCGCCATCCCCTCGGCGGAATGGTACTCATAGCGCTCGCCCGGGGCGCCCTCGGCGAAGCCGCGATAGCGGGAATAAGCCTGCTCCGGCCGCTCGGCGCCGCTGGCATCGATCTCGCCGCGATCGAAGCGGGCGCGCTTGTCCTTGTCGGACAGCAGATCATAGGCCGAGGCGATTTCCTTGAAGCGCGCCTCTGCCTCCTTGTTGCCGGGATTGAGATCGGGATGGTGCTTCTTGGCGAGCTTGCGGTAGGCGGCGCGGAGCTCACTCTCGCTCGCCTCCTTCTTGACGCCCAGCACTTCGTAGGGATTGCGCGCAGCCATGGCTCTGACGGGGACCCCGTGGTCTCCGCCATATAGGGGCACGCTTGCCCGCTGCCAAGCCGGCGGCGGGTCGGCAGTGTCGCGGGATCAAATATCAGGCAGTCTGGCAGCCGACAAAACAGGCACGGCCGCAATCTCCTGCCCAAGACATGGGCAACGCCCGCTTGGCAAAAGCACAACCGACGGGCAAGGCGATCTCAGCCGATCAGTGCCGGCCGCTCGACCGCGCGGACATGCTCGGCCTCGCAGGGCAGCGCCATGATGCCGGCGCATTCTGGCTGAAACAACAGACGCGGCGCGCCGGTGGCACGGTCCTCCGTCGTCACCAGCTGGCCCTCCAAGCCGTGGAAAACCGCCTCCGGACCGACATAGACCACCCGCGCTGCCGCCATGAAGGCCCCGCCCCGATCATGCTGCGTTGCAGCAAATGTAGGCAAAAGCCGCCGGGAGCGCAAGTGCGGCCAGCGTCGGTCTAGCAATCGGGTCGGATGTTGGCCAAGGAACCGCCGGTGTGAAGCGACGCATGGACGAGCCGCAACAGCTGGCGCAGATCGAAGGGCTTGGCGAGATACTGCTCCGGATCCATGCCGTGCTCGGCCGCCCATTCGGGATCGCCGCTCATCACGATCAGCGCGATGCCGAGCTCCTTGGCGGTCTCGGCGAGATGCAGCCCGGTTTCGCCGGGGATGCGCGCATCGGTGATGACGAGGTCGATCGTCTGCCGCACGAGAACATCGCGCGCCACCGAGACCCGGCGCGCCTTGCTGACGCGGAAATTCTCCGCGGCGAGCGCGCGCTCGACCACTTCCAGGATCGCGGGATCGTCGTCGACGACCAGGACATGCTTCGGTGTCACGGCAAAGCAACCCGCCTATTGCTGCATAGTTGTTGGCAACGCAAAGGGCATGCCAGCAGCGCAGACCGCCGCAACGCGGCATTTCCGGCCGTCGGCGGCGCGAAATTGCCTGTTGTTTAATCAGGACGTCCGCGCGACCCTGTTGGAGGCAGCCGCTGAGGAAGCGCGCCGGAACGCAAAAAATCGAGTTTCTGCAAGCGCTTCATCGGCGGTGCGGCGGATTGGCCCGGGGTTTGCAGCCCGGAATTATGACGCGGCGCAAAGCAAGCGGAGGGCTGGGAGCGATCGTGAGCGTGACGGCAACGGAGACCAAGGGCGCGGCACTTCCGTTCGACGAGATGGGGACGCCAGAGAGCTGCCGCGCGCAATATGAGCTGATCCAGCGCTGGATCGCGGAGACGCCGGCCGAGGCGCTGTCGCTGAAACGGCGGGAGGCGGAGCTGCTGTTCCGTCGCATCGGCATCACCTTCGCCGTCTATTCCGAGGGCGGCGATCCCGAGCGGCTCATTCCGTTCGACATCATCCCGCGGGTGCTCGACGCCGCGGAATGGGAGCTGGTGTCGCGCGGCCTGCGCCAGCGGGTGCGCGCGCTCAACGATTTCCTGCGCGACGTCTATCACGGGCGCCAGATCCTGCGCGCCGGCCTCGTGCCGCCCGAGCTGGTGCTGCACAATGAAGGCTTCCGGCCGGAGATGCAGGATTTCGAGCCGGCGCAAGGCGTCTATACCCACGTCGCCGGCATCGACCTAGTGCGGCTGGGCCCGCGCGACTTCACCGTGCTGGAGGACAATTGCCGCACCCCCTCGGGCGTCTCGTACATGCTGGAGAACCGCGAGGCGATGATGCGGCTCTTTCCCGATCTGTTCGCCCGCCATCGCATCGCCTCGGTGTCACATTATCCCGAGGACCTGCTGGAGACGCTGCAATCGGTGGCGCCGCCCAACTGCACCGGCGAGCCGCGCGTCGCGCTGCTGACCCCCGGCCCCTACAACAGCGCCTATTACGAGCACTCCTTCCTCGCCGACGAGATGGGCATCGAGATCGTCGAGGGCGTCGACCTGTTCGTCGACGACAACATCGTCTACATGCGCACCACCGAGGGGCCGAAGCGGGTCGATGTCATCTATCGCCGCGTCGACGACGATTTCATCGACCCCCTGACCTTCCGGCCGGATTCCGTGGTCGGCACGCCCGGCCTGTTCAACGCCTACCGCTCCGGCAATGTGACGCTGGCGAACGGCATCGGCGCCGGCATCGCCGACGACAAGTCGATCTACCGCCACGTGCCGGCGATGATCCGCTTCTATCTCGGCGAGGAGCCGATCCTCAACAACGTCCGCACCTATAGCTGCGGCGAGAAGGAGGATCTGGCCTATGTCCTGGAGCATCTCGGCGAGCTCGTGGTCAAGGAGACGCGCGGCTCCGGCGGTTACGGCATGCTGATCGGGCCGCAGGCAACGCGCGACCAGCTCGCCGCTTTCGCCGCCAAACTGCGCGCCGCGCCCGGCGACTACATCGCGCAGCCGACGCTCGCGCTCTCCACCTGCCCGACCTTCGTCGAGTCCGGTATCGCGCCGCGTCACGTCGATCTCCGGCCGTTCGTGCTGGTGGGCAAGGAGATCCGTATCGTGCCGGGCGGCTTGACGCGCGTTGCGCTGAGCGACGGCTCGCTCGTCGTCAATTCGAGTCAGGGCGGCGGCACCAAGGACACCTGGGTGCTGGAAGGTTAGGAGCCCGGAACATGCTGAGCCGCACGGCCGACAGCCTCTACTGGCTCGCGCGGTATATGGAGCGGGCGGAGAACATCGCCCGCATCGTCATGGTCGGGCACCGCATGTCGAGCATGGCGCGCTCGCTCGACAATGCCGGCAACGAGTGGCACTCGACGCTGCTGGCCGCGGGCTGCGAGCCGGAGTTCTTCGCCAAGCACGGCGAGGCGACGGCGCCGCTGGTCATCGACTACCTGGTGCGCGATCCCGACAACCCCTCGAGCATCTTCACCTGCCTCGAGACGGCGCGGCGCAACGCCCGCGCGGTGCGCACCGCGCTCACCGTCGACATGTGGGACGCGCTGAACGAGACCTGGTACCAGGCGCGCAGCGGCGCGCGCTTTGTCGGGCCGCCGGCCAACCTGCCGGAGCTGCTGGAATGGGTGAAGGAGCGCTCGCTGCTGTTCAACGGCGCCTACTCCAATACCATGCTGCGCAACGACGCCTATTATTTCACCCGGCTCGGCACTTTCGTCGAGCGTGCCGACAACACCGCCCGCATTCTCGACGTCAAATACCACGTGCTGATGCCGCGGCATGAAGGCGTCGGCGGCGCGCTCGATTACTATCACTGGCAGGCGATCCTGCGCTCGGTCTCGGCGCTGCGCAGCTATCACTGGGTCTACCACGACCGGCTCAAGCCGTGGCTGGTGGCGGAGTTCCTCATCCTGCGCCCGGAGATGCCGCGCTCGCTGCTGAGCTGCTACGATCAGATCATCCGCACGCTCGAGATGCTGGCGGAGGCCTATGGCGGCAAGCGCGGCGAATGCCATCGCGTCGCCGGCGAGCTGCATGCGCGGCTGCGCTTCGGGCGCATCCAGGACATCTTCCAGTCCGGGCTGCACGAGTTCCTCACCGATTTCATCGACCGCTCGGTCACGCTGGGCAACGCGATCAGCACGCTCTATCTGATGTAGCGATGCGCCGCCATGCGACTGCACGTCAGACATCAGACCTCCTACAACTACGAAAGCCCGATCGGCGCCGCGATCCAGACCTTGCGGCTGACGCCGCGCTCCTATGAGGGGCTGCGGATCGTGCAATGGCGGGTGTGGAGCGATACGCGCCGCGAATTGCCGGTGTTTGCCGACGGCTACGGCAACCTCATCCATTGCCACGCCGTCAACCACCCGCATGCGGCGGCGCTGGTGTTCGTCGAAGGCGAGGTCGAGACCGCGACAACCAACGGCATCGTGCGCGGCGCGCCCGAGCCCTTGCCGCCGCTGTTCTTCCTGCGCCGCACCAGGCTCACCCAGCCGGACGCGGCGATCGAGGCGCTGGCGCGCCAGGTCGCGGCGCACGGCTCGGTGCTGAAGCAGCTGCACGCGCTGCTCGTCGCCGTGCGCGAAAAGCTCGACTACCTGCCCGGCGCGACCGACGTCGCCACCGCCGCCGCCGAGGCGCTCGCCGCCGGCGCCGGGGTGTGCCAGGATCATGCCCACGTCTTCATCGCCGCGGCGCGCCTGCTCGGCATCCCCACGCGCTATGTCGGCGGATATCTGTGGACGGGGATGGAGTCGCGCGAGTATCAAGCGAGCCATGCCTGGGCAGAGGCCTTTGTCCACGATCTCGGCTGGGTGGGCTTCGATGCCGCCAACCGGATCTGCCCGACCGAGGCCTATATCCGGACCAGCGTCGGGCTTGATTACTGGTCGGCGGCGCCGGTGCGCGGGATCCGGCGCGGCGCCGCGGCGGAGACGCTGGCGGTAGCGGTGAAAGTGACCCAGGCGGGCAGCGATCAATAAGCCTGCGGCGGGAGAGACAGGAAGATGACTTACTGCGTCGGGCTTGATCTCAAGGACGGTCTCGTGCTGCTGTCGGACACGCGAACCAATGCCGGGGTCGACAACATCGCCACCTTCTCCAAGACCTATGTCTTCGAGCTGCCGGGCCAGCGCTTCATGGCGCTGCTGGCGGCGGGGAACCTCGCGCTGACGCAGTCGATCGTCAACCTGCTGCAGGAGGGCCTCGAGACCGGCGAGACCGTCGAGACGCTGCTCACGGTGAAAAGCATGTTCCGCGCCGCGCAGCTGGTCGGCGAGGCGGTGCGCCGCGTCTACCGCATCGACGGCGAGGCGATGCAGGCGCAGAACGTGAAGTTCGACGTCTCTTTCCTGCTCGGCGGCCAGATCAAGGGTCGCTCCATGCGGCTCTTCCAGGTCTATGCCGCCGGCAATTTCATCGAGGCGACCGTCGACACGCCGTTCCTGCAGATCGGCGAGCACAAATACGGCAAGCCGATTCTCGACCGCGCCGCGCTCTACGACACCGATCTCTATGACGGCGTCAAGCTCGCCCTGGTGTCGATGGATTCGACGCTCCGCAGCAATCTCACAGTAGGGTTGCCGATCGACCTGGTGGTCTATCGCCGCGACGCGCTGAAGGCCGAGCTCAGGCGCCGCATCACCGAGGACGACCCCTATTTCCAGATGATCCGCGAGCGCTGGTCGGAGGCGCTGCGCGAGGCCTACCGGTCGATTCCGCGCCCGGATTGGAGGGCGTGATGGCAGTGCGCTCGACACGTGCCGATCTCGTACGCGAGGCGCTGGCCGACGACATCATCTCCGGCCGCGTCCCGGCGGGCACGCGCCTCGACGAGGCGAGCCTCGCCAAGCGCTTCGCCGTCTCGCGCACGCCGGTGCGCGAGGCGCTGCGCGAGCTCGCCGCCACCGGCCTCGTCCGCAGCAAGGCGCATCAGGGCGCGGTCGCCGCCACCATCACCGAGGAGCGTATCGGCGAGCTGTTCGAGACGCTGGCCGAGCTCGAGGCCGTCTGCGCGCGGCTCTCGGCGCTCAAGATGTCGCCCGGCGACCGCCGCCAGCTCGAGGAGCTGCATCACCGCTGCGGCGATCTCGTGCGCTCCAGCAACAGCGACCTCTATCACGCCGCCAATGCCGATTTCCACGCCGCCATCCGCGGCGGCAGCCGCAACTCGGTGCTGCAGGAAATGGTCGCGGATCTGCGGCGGCGCTTTGCGCCGCTGAGCCGTGCCCAGTTCCGCGGCCCGGGCCGGCTCGCCCAGTCCTATGCCGAGCATGACGAGATCGTCCGCGCCATCCTGCGCGGCAACGCGCAGCAGGCCTATCACGCGACGCGACTGCACGCGCTGAGCATCCGCCGCTCCTTCGTCGACTACGCCGCGCGCCATGTGGGCGGCCGGTGGGCAGCCGCAGAGTAGCTCAGACTGAGCCGCCCCTAACCATGCCGCCGCCCCAGGAACTTCGCGTCCGATCCCCGGCTATGTGGCGCGTCGCGCGGAGGTGCGGAAACGGTCCGCCGCCCTGGCCTTGGTCTTCGATGCCTCAACGTCACGGTCGCGGGGAGCCGCGTTCGTAACGAGAGAGTCGATCAGCTCGTGTGCTGCTTTGGCCACCTGCTCCACCGCGCGGCTGAACGCAACTTGGTTTGCGTTGGAGGGTCGCGTGAAGCCGCTCAGCTTGCGGACGAATTGCAGCGAAGATGCCCGGATCTCTTCGTCCGTGGCAGGCGGTGCGAAGTTATAAAGCGTCTTGATGTTCCGACACATGGAGAGAGTCCCCTGTCTTACGACCACGCATCTCTAGCAGAGCGCCAATAATAGCGGCGCCGTCGGCGGAGAAGATTGACCACGGAGGCACGGAGGTCACGGAGAAGCAAAGAATGGCGCGCCCTGCCTTCGCCCTGCCCTCCGCACGGCTTCGGGAGGCGGGCGAAGCGAAGCCGCTTCGGCTTCGCG
>JBKQTR010000411.1:0-11082 GCA_052143095.1 Allostellaceae bacterium | reverse complement strand
GAAGAGCAGCAGCGCCACGGCCTGGAGGATCACGCGCGACTGCATCAGCTTGTTGGAGCGGCGCGGGTTGCCGCCGCGCGCCATGTTGATGACGCCAAGTCCGAGCGCGCCCAGCGCGCCGAGCATGGCCAGGACGACGAGGATGGGAAACACATACTCCATCAAGCCTATATAGCGCCGCGCGCCGGCCTCGCCCAGGGCGCTTCCGGCCCCCCCACGACCTCGGCAAGAATATTGACGAATCATTTCGCGTCATTATACATAGCCGGTTCTGATTATTGAGTCGGCATGTGAGCAGGTGCCCGTCATTTCCCGCTGCGGCCTCGGGCCGCGGCCCGGTGGCAGGGAGAGGGGTCAGCAGCATGGTGTCGAGCGCGGTGGTGCCGCCGGACTGCGATGCCCGGATCGGCCGGGTTCTCGGATACTGGCGCTCGGTCTGCCCGGCCGAGGATCGCCTGCCCGGCCGTCAGCATGTCGAGCCCACCGAGCTCGCGGAGCTGCTGCGCTGGCTCTGGCTCGTCGACGTCCAGCGCGAGCCGATCCGCTTTCGCTATCGCCTGATCGGCACCGGCCATCGCGAGGTGATGGGCGGGGATTTCACCGGCAAATGGATCGACGAGGTCCTTGCCGATTTCCCGCGCATGCCAGGATATGCCGATTTTCTCGCCGTCGCCCAGGGCGAGCCGCGCTATTGCCGCCGCGCGCCGGAATTCCCGGTGGGCAAGAAGTATGTCTCGATGGAGCGGCTGCTGCTGCCGCTGGCGCGCGACGGCGTCAGCGTCGATATGATGCTGGGGGTCACCGTCTATGAGCGCGCCGACGGGACGATGGCATAGGCAAACTCCCGCAGGGAGTTTGTCCGCGGCGGCGCCGACGCGCGCTACGCGCTCGCGGCGCGCACCTTGCGCGGCGCGGCGCGCCAGATGGCGAGCGCCGACAGCAGGCTGCAGAAGATGGCGATCCAGAACGCCGGCGCGTAGCTGCCGGTGGCGTCGTGAACAGCGCCGGTGAGCCAGGGTCCGGCGGCGCCGCCGAGGATCGAGGCCAGCATCAGCGTGCCGAAGATGGTGCCGTACTGCTTGCCCTCGAAGATCTCGGCCGGGATGGCGCCGATGACCGAGGTCAGGCCATATCCCAGCACGCCCTGGGCCGCGACCATGAGATAGAGCAGCAGCACCGTCGGCCAGTGCGCCAGCAGGACCAGGCAGAGATAGCAGAGGGCGAAGCCGGCGCTGCCCGCCGTCCACACCCATTCGCGCCCGATCCGGTCCGAGAGATGGCCGAGGGCGATCTGGCCGGGAATGCCGGCGAGGCTGACGAAGCCCAGCGCCCACGCGGCCTCGCGCGCATCGAAGCCGATCTCCATGAGGTATTTCGTCTGGTGCACCTGCACCGCGTACCAGGCGAAGAGGCCGCAGAAATAGCCGAGCGCGATCCACCAGAAGCGCCTGGTGCGCAGCGCGCGGGCGAGCGTCCAGTCGGTGGCGGCCCAGCCGGGGTCGACCACGGTCAATTTTCGCGTTCCCGCGGCGGCGGTCGCGCTGCCGTCGCCGTCCGGCGCGAGGCCGAGCTCCTCGGGCCTTCGCCGCAGCAGCAGATTGAGCGGCGCCAGCAGCGCCAGCACCAGCAGGCTCATCGGCCAGCAGGCGCGGCGCCAGCCCGCCTCGACGATGACGCCTTGCAGCCAGGGCAGCAGGATGATCGAGCCGATTCCGACGCCGGAGAAGGCGATGCTCATGGCGAGGCCGCGCCGGCGCACGAACCAGTTCGGCAGGAACAGCGCTTGGCCGGTATATCCGAGGCAGACGCTGCCGCCGCCGACCAGCACGCCGAGCGTGGCGTAGAGCTGCCAGGGATGGTGCACCAGCGTCGCCAGCATGAGCCCCGCCGCCATCATGGCGACGCCGATCTCCATCACCACCAGCGGGCCGCGCCGGTCCATCAGCCGCCCCAGCGCCGGGCTCAGCACCGCCGAGACGAGAAAGCCGAAGGAGAAGGCGCCGGCGGTGACGCCGCGCTCCCAGCCGAACTCGTCGAGGATCGGCGGGAACAGCAGCGAGAAGGCGGTGCGCGCATTGACGCCGATGCCCATGGTGACGAAGGCAACGCCGACGATGACCCAGCCGTAGAAGAAGGGCAGGCGGGAGCGCGGAGAATCCTTTGCCGATGAGGTCATGACCCGTGAGGCGCTGGAAGGGGCAGCGAAGTCTCGCCGGCGACCGCCGCCGAAGCAATTACATCGAAGGTAATAGCTGCTATGTCCCGGCCGGCGCCGCCGCGCGCTACGCTCCTCGCCCCAGCGCCTTTCGCATCGCATCGCCCATCGCGCGCCCGCCAATCATCGGCCAACCCCACTCCGTCGTCATGCCCGGGCCTGCCTGCGCGAAGCCGAAGCGGCTTCGCTTCGGCGAAGGCAGGCCGGCCGAAGGCCGAGACCCGGGCATCCACGCCGTGCAGCACGCGCGGCCGTTATGATTTCGCCGCCGCCGCTTGGAAGGCGGGATCGATCGGTACCTGGAGCGCGAAGGCCAGCTTGTTGGTCTCGTTCGCCATGCCGATGATTGCCACGACCTCGCCCCACATCTCCGGCGTCATGCCGGCCTTGCGCGCCGCCGCCCCATGCGAGGCGATGCAATAGCCGCATCCGTTCGTCACGCTGACCGCCAGATACAGCATCTCCTTCGTCACGGGATCGAGGACGCCCGGTCCCATGACCTCCTTCACGCTCTCCCAGGTGCGCTTCAGGGTCGGCGGATGGACCGCCAGTGCCTTCCAGAAATTGTTCACGTCGGGGACGCCGCGGGTCTTCTTGACGTCGTCGTAGACGGCGCGGACCTCGGCGCCTGCATCTTCATACTGCACCAGATCGGCCATAGGACTGGATCCTCCGCTTGCTCGTGGGGGCGGCAGCCCCTCATGCCGGCGCGGCTGTCGCCGGCCCCTGGGGCAGACCCGGATCGGTCTCGCGCAGGCTGCTCCGCCGGCGCACCAGCTCCCACCATGCGAGCAGCTTGCCATAGCCCGCCATCGCTTGCTCGCCTTCCGGGGCTGCCGTGAAATAAGCGATCATGGGCGCGAAGTGAAAATCGGCGAGCGACCACGCCGCTCCTCCGGCGACCGGCCCATCCGCGGCCGCAACCTGTTCCAGCGCACCAAGAACCCGGTGGGAGCCCTCGATGCCGGCGCGAAGCTCAGCCGCGTCGGTCGCTCGCCCGATGGCCGGGCGAAAGACGCTCTGCGCGGCCACTTGCCGGACCATCGGCACATAGCCGTAGGCGTCGACGATCGAGATGATCTGCGCCATCCGCGCGCGCTGGCGCGGCTCCGTCGGCTGCAGGGCCGGACCGGCGAAAGCCTCGTCGACGTAGCGGGTGATGGCATTCGTCTCGTAGAGCACGAACGCGCCATGCACCAGCGTCGGAACCCGCCTGAACGGATGCAGGTCGAGATAGGCCTTCGGCATATCCGCGGCGAAGGGGTTCACTTCGACGCACTCGTAGGGCACGCCTTTTTCCGCCAGGACCACGCGGGCGATCCGCAGATAAACGCTGTATCGGTAGCCGTGAAGCACGACGGACACGCCGACCGCTCCCTTAGCCGGAGGACGGCGGGAAGCATTGCCCCTCCCCGCTTGAGGGGGAGGTCGGCAGCGCCAGCGCGAGCGCGGGGCGCTCGTCGCGCAGCGCTGCCGGGAGGCGGGTGGCCGCAAAACGGGACATGCCTATCGCGCGCCTCGCCTCGCCTCGCACTCCCTGAGAAAATCGACAAACACCGAGGCCAGCGTGCCGCGCGCCGCCTCCCAGCCCTCGAAATCGACGTCGACGTCGCGATCCCTCGTCAATACCTCGCGATAGCGGCTGTTGGGTATGAGGCGGTGCGCGGCTTGACCCGGGGCGCGCGGATGGACGCGGTCGTTGCCCGGCACGATCAGCGCCGGCAGGGTCAGGCGGCGCATGGCTTCCGGACTGATGCCGGCGACGGGATGGCCCGACCCCTCGCGAAATCCGGTGAGCCAGCGCTCCATGCCGGCGGCGAAGCCTTGGGCGCCCATGGCGAGGAGGCGCTCTCGATTGGCGGGATTGGCCTTGATCATCGCGGCGAAGTGTTCGGTCTCGCACACCGCCTCGATGCCGCCGCGCTGCGCGGCGTCGAGGAACTGGGTGTAATAGTTGAAAGCCAGTCGCTCCGCCGCATAGGCGCCACCGGTCACGCGCCACAGCAGCAAGGCGCGCGCCGCCTCGGGATGGCTCTGCGCCAGCAGCAGCGACAAGCGGCTCCCCGAGGAGCAGCCGGCGATATAGGCCGGGCCGCTATCGAGCGCGCGCAGCAGCGCCAGCAAATCCTCCGCCTGCTCCGCGCTCTCGCTGTCGCCGGAGATCGCGACCTCGGAGGCGCCGGTGTTGCGGCGGTCATAGACCAGCACGCGGAATCCCGCCTCGGCAATCAGCACGCCCAGCGCCCGGTCGGAGGCGAGCCCGCGCCGCCCGCCTGGCGAGATCGCGACCCACGGCCCGGCCGTGCCCAACACCTCATGGACGAGCCGGACGCCGCGCACCCGCATGACCGCCATGGCTTTTTCCTCCCGAGTTTTGCTAGCGGGATTGTCCATGTCCAAGCTCCGCCCGGTCAAGGTCATCGACCTGCGCGACGGGGAGGCGCGGCTGGTGTTCGAGATGGGCAGAGTTTCGATTGCCGCGTAACGGCACTCGTTCCTAGGCCGGCGCGCCGTCGGCAAGAGCCAATTTTTTCTGCACCGCCACCACGGCCGGAAGCGGACGCCACAGGACCGTCATCTCCTGGATCAGGCCTGCGTCGTTGAGGCGCCAATAGTCCACGCCGTCCAGCGCGTTCGGCCCGACCATGATCCCGAAGAACGCCGACACATGCCGAGGACCCTGCATGATTTCGCGGAAGTCGAATGTGTCGACCACGCCCAGCAGGGCTTCGACGACCGGCCTTATCGCTGCCTTGCCTTTGAAAGGCTCGGTGACGAGCGGGGTCTTCAGGATTATGTCGTCAGCCATGTGAGAGAGCATGGCGTCCAGATCCTTGCGCTGCATCGCAGCGGTGAAGGCGTTGATATGGGTCAGATCCATGGATTCGGTCCTGTGCCTGTGAGGGTTGGAATGGCGCTGCGGCGGCTGACGCTGAGCGCCAAACTGTCCGGCATCGCCACCAGCAATGTAGGGGAGGAAGCCTTGGCGGAAAAGCCAAATACCCCTCGTTTCCCGCCAAGAGGATCGCTCATGATCGAGGTGTCGTGCGTGATCACGGGCATCTCCGGGTCGGAGATCAGGGGATGGACAAGGCGAGCCTGCCCGGGGCATCCTTTGGCGGAAATGCCAAGGACCCCTCGTTCTGCGCCAAGCGGCGTCCGCGTCATCGACGTGCTCGCCTTCCCGTTGGTGCAGCTGCTCGATGTCACCGGGCCGCTTCAGGTCTTCGCCTCGGCCAACGATCTCGTCGCCGAAGCAGGGGGAATGCCGCCCTACGCGCTTCGCGTCGTTGCGCAAGGCGGCCAGGGCGTTACCGCCTCGGCCGGGCTCGGGCTCGCCGCGGTTCCGCTCCCGCCCGTCGCAGCCGCATTGGATACGCTGATGGTGGCCGGTGGCCAGGGCGTCGAAGCGGCGGCCGCGGATCCGGTGCTGGTCGATTGGGTGCGGCTGCGGGCGAGCCAGGCGCGTCGCATCGCCTCCGTCTGCACCGGGGCGTTCCTGCTGGCCGCTTCAGGCGTGCTGGATGGGCGGCGAGCGACAACTCATTGGTCAGTCTGCGCCGAGCTTGCCCGGCGCTTCCCTGCCGTGCGTGTCGAGCCTGACCCGATCTTCGTGCGCGACGGCCCGGTCTGGACCTCGGCAGGGGTGACGGCCGGCATCGATCTGGCGCTGGCGCTGGTGGAACAGGATCTGGGCCGTAGCGTGGCGCTGGCCGTGGCGCGCTACCTGGTTGTCTTCCTCAAGCGTCCGGGCGGGCAGGCGCAGTTCAGCGCTGCTCTCTCCCTGCAAGCGGCAGAGGACAAATTCGGCGCGCTCCATGACTGGATCAACCGGCATTTGGCCGACGACATGTCGCTTCCGGTCCTGGCCCGTCAGGCCGGGATGAGCGAGCGTAGTTTCAGCCGGCACTATGCGCAGGCAACCGGGCTGACGCCGGGCCGGGCCGTCGAGCGGCTGAGGGTGGAAGCGGCGCGGCGGCTGCTGTCGGAGTCACGTCTGCCCGTCAAGCGGATCTCACAGCGTTGCGGCTTCGGTTCGGAGGAGACGATGCGCCGCAGCTTCCTGCGCCTGCTCGCCGCCACGCCGCAAGACTACCGCGCCCGGTTCAGTTCCTGACTGTCGCGGTTGGGTCACTGGCGGCGGTTCAGGCGAGTTCATCGAACGCCCGCTCTTTCCATCTGGAGCACGTTTCCGCTGGACGGACTCAGTGCGTCCTTCGACTGCTCGCTGCGCTCGCGCTCAGGATGAGGCGATTTTCTTTGTGCCATCAATAATGTCCCTCATCCTGAGCTGGCGCGCGTAGCGCGCCTGTCGAAGGACGCACCGGCGCCCATGCAGCGGAAACACGCGCTACGCCGTCCGCTCCAGCGCCTTAATCACCGCATCCCCCATGTCGCGCGTGCCGACCGGCGTCGCGCCCTCCTGCAGGATGTCGCGCGTGCGCACGCCCGTGGCGAGCGCGTCGCCGACCGCGCGCTCGAGCCGGTCGGCAGCGCCGGGCTCGCCCAAAGTGAGGCGCAGCGCCATGGCGAGGCTCAAGATCGCGCCCAGCGGATTGGCGATGCCTTTGCCGGCGATGTCCGGGGCGCTGCCATGGACGGGCTCGTAGAGCGCGGGACGGCGGCCATCGGCGCCGAGGGGCCCAAGCGAGGCCGAGGGCAGCATGCCGAGCGAGCCCGTAATCATCGCCGCCGCGTCGGACAGGATGTCGCCGAACATGTTGTCGGTGAGCAGCACGTCGAACTGCTTGGGCGCGCGGATCAACTGCATGGCGCAATTGTCGACCAGCATGTGCGTGAGCTCGACATCGGTGAACTCGGCATCGTGCAGCGCCTGCACCTCCTCGCGCCAGAGCCGGCCCGCCTCCATCACATTGGCCTTGTCGACCGAGCAGAGGCGCCGCCGGCGGGTGCGCGCCAGCTCGAAGCCGAAACGCGCGACGCGGCGGATCTCGCCCGAGGTGTAGACATGGGTGTTGACGCCGCGCCGCTCGCCATTGGGCAAGCTCTCGATGCCGCGCGGCTCGCCGAAATAGAGCCCGCTCGAGAGCTCGCGCAGGATGACGAAGTCGACCCCTTCGATCACGCGATTCTTCAGCGAGGACGCTTCGGCCAGCGCCGGGATGGCGACGATCGGCCGGAGATTGGCGAAGAGATCGAGGCTCTTGCGGATGCGCAGCAGATTGCCCTGGCGCTTCGCCTCGGCCGGCAGCGCGTCGTACTCCGGCCCGCCGGTGGCGCCGAACAGGATGGCGTCAGCGGAGCGGAGCGCCGCCGCGGTCTCGTCGGGCACGGTCTTGCCGGTGCGGCGCCAGGCCTCGGCGCCGTAGAGCGCGTCCCGCATCTCGATCCCGAGGCGCTGCTCCGCGACCAGCCAGCGCAGCACGCGCTCGGTCTCGGCAATGACCTCGGGTCCGATGCCCTCGCCGCCGATGAAGACGACCTCTTTGGCATTGCTCATGGCAGCCGCTCCACCGCCCAGATCCAGGGACGCTCGCTGCGATCATGCGCCTGGAAGGACGATATCTCCGCCTCGTGCCGCAAGGTGAGGCCGATATCGTCGAGCCCTTCGAGCAGCGCCCGGCGCCGGAGCCCGTCGATGCGGAACGCGATCTCGCCGCCATCGGGCGCGATCACGACCTCGCGCGTAAGGTCGACCGTCACCTGGTTGCGCTCGGGATCGACCTCGACCTGGCGCGCGATCGCCCGCACCTCTTCTGCCGGCAGCCTCACCGGCAGCACGCCGTTCTGGAAGCAGTTGTTGAAGAAGATGTCGCCGAAGCTCGGCGCCAGCACGGCGCGAAAGCCCCTTTGCTTCAGCGCCCAGACCGCGCCCTCGCGCGAGCTGCCGCAGGCGAAATTGTCGAGCGCCAGCAGGATGCCGGCGCGGCGATAGGGCTCGCGGTTGAGGATGAAGCCGGGCTCCTCCGTGCCGTCGGGGCGAAAGCGCCAGGCTTCGAAGGCGTAGCGGCCGAGCTCGTTGCGCTGGGTCGATCCCACCAGCCGCTCGATGCGGATGATGATGTCGGTATCGACATTCTCGCACAGCAAGGGCGCGGCGATCGCCTTGAGAATTGTGAACTTGTCCATGCCTCAGCTCCCGAAGCTGCGGACATCGGCGATGGCGCCGGCGAGCGCCGCCGCCGCCGCCATGGCGGGGCTGGCGAGATGCGTGCGCGCACCCGGTCCCTGGCGGCCGACGAAATTGCGGTTCGAGGTCGAGACCGAGCGCTGGCCGCGCGGCACGGTCTCGCCATTGGCGGCAAGGCACATGGAGCAGCCGGGCTCGCGCCAGTCGAATCCTGCGGCGCGGAAGATGCGGTCGAGCCCTTCCGCCTCGGCCTGGCGCTTGACGCTCTCCGAGCCCGGCACCACCCAGGCGCGGACATGCGGCGCGACGGTGCCGCGCTTGGCCACCTCGGCGGCGGCGCGCAGATCGGAGATGCGGCTGTTGGTGCAGGAGCCGATGAACACCACGTCGATCCGCGTGCCCGCGATCGGGGCGCCGGGAACCAGGCCCATATAGTCGAGTGCCGCTTCCGCCGCGCGCCGCTTGCCACTGTCAGCGAAATCGGCGGGATCGGGGATGCGCTCGCCGATGGCGATCACCTGCTCCGGGCTGGTGCCCCAGGTGATCTGCGGCGCGATGGCGGCGACGTCGATGCGCTCCTCGCGGTCGAAAGCAGCGTCCGCATCCGACGGCAGGCGGCGCCAGGCCGCCAGCGCCGCCTCCCACAGCGCGCCTTTAGGGGCAAACGGCCGGTCGGCGAGATAGGCGAAGGTGGTGTCGTCGGGCGCGACCATGCCCATCTTGGCGCCAAGCTCGATCGAGAGGTTGCACAGCGTGAGCCGGCCCTCGACATCGAGCGCGCGGATGGCGTCCCCGGCATATTCGACGGCATAGCCGGTGCCGCCGGCGGCGCCGATGCGGCCGATGAGATAGAGGATCAGGTCCTTGGGCGTGACGCCGTCCCGGCGCGCGCCCTCGAAGCTGACGCGCAGCCGCTTCGGCCGGCGCTGCACCAGGCATTGCGTCGCCAGCACGTGCGTCACCTCGCTCGAGCCGATGCCGAAGGCGAGCGCGCCCATGCCGCCATGGGTGCAGGTGTGGCTGTCGCCGCAGACGATCAGCGCCCCGGGCAGGCTCAGCCCCAGCTCCGGGCCGATGACATGGACGATGCCCTGGCCGGGCTCGCCGACATCGAACAGGCGCACGCCGTATTCGCGCGCGAGGCTGCGGAGATCGCTGAGCAGCCTCTGGCCGGTGGCGCTGGTGCCGGCGCGGCCGGGCGCGCTGGAGATGGCGTGGTCGGGCGTGGCGAAGGTGAGGCCGGGATTGCGTAAGGTGTAGCCCTTCTCCTTGATGTCCATCACCGCGCGGCCGCCGCCGAGATCATGCAGCAGGTGGCGGTCGACATGGAGCAGCGCATAGCCGTCGCCAAGCTCGGCGACGGTATGCGCCTGCCAGATCCTGTCGAAGAGCGTTTGTCCGCTCATTCGCCGATCACCTCCCCGAACGGGACCCACTGCTTGCCCTCGAAGCGCGCGAGCCGCATCTGCTTGATCGGCGAGAAATCCTGCGCCCCGGTATGGATGCGGATGCCCGGCAGCAGCAGCGGCAAGGTCAGGTCGAGGCTCGCCGCCTGCTTCATGATGTTCTCGCGCGAGAGGTCGTTGCCGCATTGCCTCAGCACCTGCGCCAGCGTCTGCGCCACCGCGTAGCCGTAGACGTTGAAGCTGTCGCCGAGATTGCCGTCGGGATAATACTTCTTCATGAAGGCGAGCCACTCCTTCATCGCGGCATCGTTCTGCCACTGCGAATCATTGGGGTCCTTGAGGTATTGTGCGGTGATGATGCCCTGGCCCTTCTCGAAGCCGGCGGGCTCCATCACGGCCGAGACGGAGGTCGCGACGCTCATCAGGAATTGCTGCGGCTTCCAGCCGATGTCATAGGCCTTGCGCACCGCTTGCGCCGCGAATTTCGGCGTCGAGTTGTTGAAGAGCACGGTGGCGCCCGAGCCTTGCAGGCTGACCATCTGCGAGTCCAGCGTCGGGTCGGTCACCTCATAGGTCGCGACCGCGACGATCATCTTCTTCGCCGCCGCCTCGCCGAGCCCGAGATGGAATCCGGCGACGTAGTCGCGCCCGGCATCGTCGTTCTGATAGAGCACCGCGACGCGGGCATTGGGGTCGTGCTGCAGCAGGTAGCGGCCATAGATCGCGCCTTCGGTCTGGTAGTTCGGCTGCCAGCCGATGCTCCAGGGGAAATGCTCGGGATCGGCCCAGAAGGTGGCGCCGGAGGATTGGAAAAGCTGCGGCACCTTGTGCTCGTTGAGGTATTTGTGGACGACGATCCCGGTCGGCGTCCCCAGGCTCGAGAAGATGAAGGCGACGTTCTCCTGCTCCACGAGGCGGCGCGTCTGCTCGAAGGTCTTGGGCGGGGAGTAGCCGTCATCGAGGCTGACCAGCGTGATCTTGCGGCCGTTGATGCCGCCCTGCTCGTTGAGCATGGCGATATAGGCGAGCTCGGCCTTGCCGATCGCGCCATAGGCCGAGGCCGGGCCGCTATAGGGCATGGTCTGGCCGATCCTGATCTCGCCGTCGCTGACGCCGGGCGCATTGCCCTGCTCGGCCGTCGCCGGCAACGCGGCGAGCGCCGCAACCGTCAGCATGAGCAGAGATCGAAGAAATCGCTGCATCCTTTCCTCCCCTGGCCGAGCGCGGCCGCCTTTGGCGTCCGTCATCTTATGCTGCCATGGTGGGTCTTTTCCGCCGCTCTGGCAATGCGGGAGTGAAACGGAACCGGCCGAGCGAGTGACCCCCACCTCACCCTCCCGCTACGCGGGTCCCTCCAGCAACCCGGCCGA
>JBKQTR010000410.1:0-18182 GCA_052143095.1 Allostellaceae bacterium | reverse complement strand
AGAAGAGGTATTGGGCGCGCGAAGCGCGCCATTCTTCGCTTCTCCGTGCTCTCCGTGCCTCCGTGGTTAAACTTTCCCGCCGGTTCGGCGGCACATGCGATTGCCCTGCCCTCAAGGGGGGAGGGATTTTTCTTCCCCCAACGTCGCTGGTTCGACACGAAAGAAACCCACTCTAGGCTGCGATCCCTCGGCGCGGAATGCAAGCGCGGCGTGGCACGGCGCCGGCCTGCCGTGCTAGCGTTGGCCGGCGGAGGAGAGCGAGCCATGCGGCCGGAAGCGAGCGACGTCCTGCTCGTCATCGACGTCCAGAACGATTTCTGCCCCGGGGGCGCGCTCACCGTCGCGCGGGGCGACGAGGTGGTGGCGGTGGTGAACCGGCTGGCGCCGCTTTTTCCCCATGTGGTGATGACGCAGGACTGGCACCCGCCCGGCCATCTCTCCTTCGCCAGCGCGCATCCGGGGCGCCGGCCCTTCGACACCATCGAGCTCGCCTATGGCACCCAGACGCTCTGGCCGGATCACTGCGTGCAGGGGAGCGACGGCGCCGCCTTCCACCGCGGACTCGACCTGCCGCAGGCCGAGCTGGTGCTGCGCAAGGGCTTCCGCCCGGCGATCGATTCCTATTCCGCCTTCTATGAGAACGACCGGCGAACGCCGACCGGGCTCGCGGGCTATCTGCGCGAGCGCGGCTTCAAGCGGGTATTTCTGGTCGGGCTCGCCACCGATTTCTGCGTCCACTACTCCGCCGTGGATGCCAGGCGCGAGGGCTTCGCCGCGGTGCTGGTGGAGGATGGCTGCCGCGCCATCGACCTCGCCGGCTCGCTCGCCGATGCCATGGGGAAGATGGCGGCAGCGGGCGTAGAGCGGGTCACGAGCAACACCCTGGCCGGCTGATTGACTCGCCGCTCGGCCGGGTCGTAGCCTCGCCGGAGCTAGCTCAGCGGAGGCATCCCATGGCGGGTCGGTACATCACGGTCACGGCGAAGGATGGCGGCAGCTTCAAGGCCTATCTCGCCACCCCGGAGAAGGGCAGCGGCCCCGGCATCGTGCTGCTGCAGGAGATTTTCGGCATCAACGCCTATGTCCGCGGGGTCGCCGACTACTATGCCGAGGAAGGCTATGTCGTGCTGGCGCCGGATCTGTTCTGGCGCATCGAGCCCGGCATCGAGTTGGGCTTCACCGATGAGGACCGCAAGAAGGCCTTCGCCTATCGCGAGAAGTTCGACGTCGACAAATCCATCGAGGATATCGGCGCGACGGTGGCGGCGCTGCGCCACCTGCCGGAATGCAAGGGCAAGATCGGCGCCATCGGCTTCTGCCTTGGCGGGCTGCTCGCCTATCTCAGCGCGGCGCGGCTCGGCATCGACTGCGCCGTCTCCTATTACGGCGTCGGCATCGAGAAGGCGCTGGGCGAAGCGTCGAAGATCAAATGCCCGATGGTGCTGCACATCGCCGAGAAGGACAAATGGACGCCGCCCGAGGTGGTGAGCGCGATCAAGGGCGCCTTCGAGGGCCGGTCCGAGGTCGAGATCTATGTCTATCCCGGCGTCGACCACGCCTTTGCCCGCGAGGGCGGCAGCAATTTCGACAAGCCGGCCTCGATGATGGCGCATTCGCGCTCGATCGCGCTCTTCCACAAGGTGCTGGGGCCGATCTTCAATCTGAGCGCGCTCTGGGACATGCATTGCTATTACGAGTTCGGCACGCGCGACGTCGACGCCACCATGGCGACCATGGTGGCGCAGCCCTATGTCAACCACGTCCCGACCATGACCGGCGGCGTCGGCTACAAGGAGCTGCACCGCTTCTACCAGCACCATTTCGTCGATTCGAACCCGGCCGATACGCGCCTCATCCCGATCTCGCGCACCATCGGCGCCGACCGTGTCGTCGACGAGATGATCTTTTGCTTCACCCATGACCGCGAGATCGACTGGATGCTGCCCGGGGTCAAGCCGACCGGCAAATATGTCGAGGTGCCGCTGGTCGCCATCATCAATTTCCGCGGCGACAAGCTCTATCACGAGCACATCTATTGGGATCAGGCCTCGGTGCTGGTGCAGGTAGGGCTGCTCGACCCCAAGCTCGTGCCCGCCGCCGGCAGCGTGACGGCGAAGAAGGTCCTCGACAAGACCTTGCCGTCCAACACCCTGATGAAACGCTGGGCGGAGAGCGCGTCCGCGGGATAGGGCGCATCCCGCTCAGCAGGAATCGCAAGCGGGCAATGTCCCTCTCCGCGCGCAGCGGGGAGAGGGAGCGACCGCGAAGCGATCGAACGGGTTGCGCCCCCGCAAGAGCGTGTTTTGAAAAACAGGAATTGCTGTAGGGCGCCGTCATCGGTTCGCCGGTTCTCCCGACCGCGCGGGATCGGCGCAGCCGTTGAGGTTTTCGGCCGCGAGCTGCTCCTTGGTCAGCAGCGGATGATCGACCTGCAGCTCCTCGCCGCTGGCGGGGTCGCCGTCATGGACATGATCGTCGAGGACGAAGAAGCCGCCGCGGGGATCGCCGGCGACGACGATCGTCTCGTCGCCGATGGCACCGCCGGTCGCCGCTCCCAGCACGGCAAAGAGATTGGTATCGGCGAGGTTGTCCAGATGCCGCAGGCGATAGCGGTGGCCGGCCAGGACCACCTCCCGCCGGTCGCGGCTGAGCTCGGTCGCGATGCCTGGACGCAGCCGGTCGATGTGGATGTGCAGCTGTCCGTCGCTCCGCCCCGCGATCGAGTTGATGGCGAGCGAGATGTCGCTGTCGGGCACCGGGTAGCCGGCCGCCGCGGCGACACAGCCCCGCGCCGACCAGGCGTCCGCGAAATAGTTGGGCGCGTCGCTGGCCTCGATGCGCCGATCTTCGATGCCCCGGCGCCGGTCGGTGGCCACCAGCAGGAACTGCGAGGTTCCGCGGATATCCCTGAGAATGGCGTAGCCCTTCGCGGGATCGACGAGCAGGCACGGGGCCGGATCCCCCGTCGCCTCCCGGTTCGCGATGCAACGCTGCACCAGCGGCCAGAGCTTGGTGCTCGGCCCCGCCGGCTCGGCCGTGGCGCAGGCCGCGAGCGCGACAGCGACGAGAAGCAGCAACACGGCGCCCGGCGGGACGGCCGGGCGAGCCCGCTTCGCGCGATAGAGCCTCATATGCTTCCTCTTGCCGCTGGCGGCGAACTCTACCAATCTCGATCGCCGCTGTCGTCCCTTTGACGCGGCAGATGAGGCGGGCATGCTGTCGGACGGCGAGCGTCGGTTTTTGGCCCAGCAACGGATCGCGCATCTCGCCACCGCCGATCGCCGCGCCGTCCCGCATGTCGTGCCGGTCTGCTTCGCGATTGCCGGCGACACGCTCTACATCACCATCGACGCGAAGCCGAAGCGCGGCGGCGTCCTGAAGCGGCTCAGGAACATTGCGGAGAATCCGACGGTCGCCGTGGTCGTCGACCGCTATGACGAGGATTGGACGCGGCTCGGCTGGGTCATGCTGCGCGGACGCGCCGAGATCCTGGCCGAGGGGGTGGAGCATGACGACGCGCAAGCGCTGCTGCGCCAGCGCTACGCGCAGCTCGCGGCGATGGCGATCGCCGGACTGCCGGTGATCGCGCTCCGCATCGCGCGGGCGACGAGCTGGGGCGATGTGTCATGACCGCGTCGCGTGCCGGATCTGCTCGCGAGGTAGCCGACATCCCCGCGCTTTCGGTCGGAAGGCAAGGTGCGGCCAGAAAGTGAGGATAGCGATGACCGCTCAATGGCAATATCAGGTGAGATTGGATCTGAACGATCCCGCTACGGCGGAATCGGCGCGCCATAAGCTCGGTGATCCGGCGCTGGCGCCGTTGACCGATATTCTCGCCAAGCATCGCGCCGCGCTGAAATGCCAGTTCGACGCCTTCGCGGAGTATGTCGCCGCAGCTGAAGAGCACGGCGTTGAAAATTTTTCGCTTTACGAGTGGACGAAGGCGACGATCGAAAATCCCGCGAAGAAGGAAAAATATATGAAATCCTTCACGCTCTACGTCGAGGACCGCGAGGTCTATGCCAAGGAGATTGCTGACGCGCTCGAGGCGGACTTGCAGCCGCTCGTCCGCAGCGGGCTCGTCACGCGAATATCCAAGTACGATACCAATCCCGCCCACAACCCTCAGCCGCCGGCGCGCCCTGGCAAGCCGGGTTAGATGGCGCGCATTGGCACTAAGCCGCGGCGCTGGCCATTGGCAGCCCGGTCCGGAGTTCGGGGTTGAGCTGCCCTGCCACGCTGGCGCTCGAATGCGTGCCCATGACCCGAACCGAACAAACGCGCTGCCGCCTTGGCCAATGCAACGCGATCTGAGTTTCCTTGCGGCTTCTCACGTGAAGGCAAAGACTCGCAGCAGCTTGAGCGCGGCACAGGCCGCGCCAAAGCCGTTGTCGATGTTGACCGCCACAACGCCCGGCGCGCAGGACGCCAGCGCGCTGTGCAAGGCTGTCATGCCACCGGCCGCAACGCCGTAGCCAACGGAGGTCGGTACGGCGATCACCAGCCCCGGCACCTGGCCGGCAACGACGCTGAACAGCGCCCCCTCCATCCCGGCGGCGACGATCACCACGCGCCAGGCTGCAATCTCGTCGAGACGGTCGAGCAGCCGCCACAGCCCGGCGACGCCGACATCACCGACGATCGCCGCCGATACGCCATGGAACGCGAGGGCCCGCTGCGCTTCGACTGCAACGGGCATGTCGGACGTGCCGGCGCAGACGATGCCGACCCGTGCCGGCACCGCCCTCGGCACGCCATGGTCAAGCACGGCGGTGCGCGAGAGAGGATCGAAGTCAAGCCGGCGTTGCGCCCCCGCGTCCAGCTCGGCAAAACGGCTCGCCTCGAGCTTGGTGAAGAACAACGATCGTCGGCGCTCCTCCGCCAGCGCCAGGATCCGGCCGATCTGCGCCGCCGTCTTGCCCGCGCAATAGACCGCTTCGGCGACGCCGATACGGGATTCGCGCTGCCAGTCCGGCGCTATCCCGTGCTCAGCCACGTGACGTCTCGCGCCGGAAGGCGCTGCCCCGGCGATAGGGGGCATAACCAATAAAGGCGCGGCCCGATCCCGCGATAAGCGCTTCGACCGCCGCCCGGGTCGCGGCGCCCAGCGGCGCGTTGAGCCGCTCCAGCCCGTCGCCGCCGAGCTCGAGCCGCACACCCCGCGGCGTGATGCGACAGCGCACATCGGCCGCCCCGAGCTCCGCGCGCAGGCGGCGCTCGATCTCGTCGGCAAGCACCAGATCATCGGGATCGATGCCGATGCCGGTCTCGATGCGGCTGGCAAGGCATGGCGCCGCCGGCAGCTCCGCCACATCGTCAAGACCGAGCGCGCGTGCGAACACGCGAATGTCGGACTTGGCCATTCCCGCCTCGACGAACGGGTGGCGCACGCTGTGCTCGGCCGCGGCCTTGAGTCCGGGGCGATAGTCGCCGAGATCGTCGGTGTTGGTTCCGGACAGAATGACGCCCGCGAAGGTGCCGGCAATCTGGCTATAGAGATTCTTCTTGCAGAAATAGCAGCGATCGACGGGATTGGCGCGGTAGCGCGGATCGGCAAACTCGCCGGCGTCGATCAGTGCCAGTGCCCAGCCATGACGCTCCGCGTGCGCGCGCACCCGCGCCGTCGCCTCGGCCGGCACCGCCGGCGAGACGGCGTGAACCATCTGCGCCCGCGCCCCGTGGTGGCGGTCGACGAGATGCGCCAGGGTCATGCTGTCGACGCCGCCGCTGACCGCGACCGCGACCCGGTCGAGCGTCGCGAGCAGCTGCGCCAGGACGCGCTCCGACGACGTCACGGCGCCCGCTCCGTCGCACGCAAGGCGCGGCCCACGGCCGAGCGGCGCGCGCGCGCCCGACCGATGGCACCGCCCGCCCGTGATGCGACGTCATCGGCCTCGGCCTTACCGGTTCGCCGCCCAGGACGATCCGCCAGCTTTACGCGGACCGGACCGCTCTCATCCTCGACCACGACGGTCCGGCGCGCCAACACGGCACGCTCCTCGTGCCGCAGTCGCAGACCAAGGGTCGCGGTTTCTTCGAAGACGGCGCCGACCACCGCATCGCGATGGGCGGGGTCGGCCATCACGCGCACCGCCTGCAGCCAACGCCCCTTCTTGCCGATGCCGGCGAAGGTGGCGATGTCGCGAACGCCCGGCATGGCTCGCAGATGTTCGAGCCCCGTCGCCAGATCCTCAGGCGATTGATCATCGATGTCGAACTCGATGACGAGGACGGTGTCGCCCGTCGGTTCCGCCGCGGCGAAGCCGAGGACGCGCAGCACGTTGGGAATCCCCGGCAATTCCCGGCTGCCCGCGCCCATGCCGCCTGCAACCAATGTTCCCGGGGCCCCGTTTGCGCTGCATCGCGGCCCGAGGTACCGCAGGATCGCCGCACCGGTCGGCGTCACTCTCTCACCTAGCACACCGTCATCGGCGCGGAAGGCAAAGCCTGCGAGCAGGTAGGCGGCGGCAGGGGCCGGCACTGGCAGGAGCCCGTGGGCCGAACGCACCGTGCCGCTACCGAGCGGAAGCGGCCGGCACTGCCAGCGCGTCTCCGCCAGGAGGTCGATGATGGCGGCTGCGCCGATGATATCGGCCTGCGTATCCCAATCCGCCAGCTCGTGAAAATGCACGCTTTCGATCGGCACGCGATGCACGGCTGCCTCGGCCTGCGCCAGCAGCGCGAGGATCGCTTGAGCGTGGTCGCGAACCGACTGGGAGAGCGGCGCCTCTGCGAGCCTTTGGCGCACAGCGGGGTAGGCGCCGCTGGGCACGGCCGCGTTTCCCTCGAAGATGAAGCCTGTTCCGGCGAGGCCGCCGCTGCGGCGCTGGACGAGCGAGACTTTGCAGCCTTGCGGAAGGCCGCTGTCGCCGATCGTGCGCAGCACCGGCGCGGCAAGGCGCGGATACGCATCGAGCACCGCCGCGATGAACATATCGCCGCTCACGCCGCCGAGGGGATCGAGAACAACCAGTGACGGAAGGGGGTTCGCGCCCATTCACGCCGCCGCATATTTGGGGATGACATAGGGGCCTTCCGGGATGAATGCGGCCGCCCCGTCGCCACCGGCGGCGACCGCATTGCGGATGGCGGCATCGAGGTCGCTCACCATCTCGACGCCGGTGAGCGCGCGATCCTCTTGCGGCAGGCCATCGGAATAGAGCTGCACCCGCCCGACCCGCATGGGTTTGAGCTGCATCTCGGTCTGCCATTCGTCTATGTCAGCGAGCGCCTTGGGCAGGATGCTGTGCAGGAACCCCTCGGGCCCCATCTCGACGAGACGGCGCTGCGCCGCGCGGAACTCCTTCGAGCCAAGCCCCTCCGAGCAGTCGGACGCGACGATGAGCGTGCCGCCGGGTTCGAGGATGTCGACCGGCGTCACCATGCCCTTGACCGTCTGGTAGTAGGTCCGGTCGAGTGGAAAGCCCGCGGACGAGGTGACGATGGTCTTGAATCGGCGCGGTACCGGCACCTGGATCCAGTCCTCGACGAAGCGCACGGCGGCCGCATGGCTGGGGATGATGTCGCCATAGGAGACGAAGACCAGCTCGCGCTGCTCGTTGATGACGGCGTTGAGCGAGACGACTTCGCCCAGCATGCGCACAATCTCGAGCTGCTCCTCGTGCAAGGGATTGCCGGCGAGGTTGCACGACATCGAGGCGGGGTTCTCCATGAACGCCGCAGAGTGGAAGGTTCGGATCGTGTCGGCATGAGCGACACCGGGCGCGACCACCTTACGCCCGCCGGAGTACCCTGCCATGAAATGCGGCTCGACCAGGCCGGTGGCAATGCGAATATCGGCCTCGACGAAGCGGCGGTCGAGCTTGACCGGCACGCCTCTGCCCTTGGTGCGACCGAGATCGACATGCGCGTCGTCGTCGCGCGCGAAATGATTGACCACGCGGACCTTGTCGAGCACCCAGGGGTCGCCGACAACCCGCGCGAGCTCCTCGCCCTCGTTGGGACGGTGCAGCCCCGTGGCGACCAGCACCGTGATCGCCTCGGCCACGATGCCGGCGCCCAGGAGCTGCTCTATGATGGGGCGCAGGAACAGGTGGTTCGGTACCGGGCGCGTGATGTCGCAAATCAAGATGCAGGCGCTACGCTTGCCCTTCGCGTGCTCCGCGAGCGACGGCGCGCCGATCGGCCGGGCCAGGGCCTCGGCGACGGCTGAACGAGGGTCGGGCAGCGGCGCGCGCGGCTCTTTTCGGATCAATGTCTCGCGGCAGCCCGGCGGCACCGAGACCGCGATCGTCGCTTTGCCATACAGAAGCTCGACTTTCATGACGGCCTCCCGCGGCGGCGATGACGGGCAGCAGTATAGGGCAAGGGCCGGCGCTCAGCGAGGGCTTGTCGATCTGCGTCCCGGCGCCGTCGGGATGGCCTCGAGCACTGGTCGCCGGCGACCGGGGGCCAGCGCCCGCACCGGGTGGGACGTGAACGCGCCAGGTTTGATGATTGCGGATAGCTGGTCGGTCACGGCGTTCCCCCCATTCCGCGACGGTTCCAGATCGGCCGGTATGATCGAATAAGTGCTTCCTCCCTAAATCGCCGCCCTGTCTCATCGGCCAGAACGGCCTCGAAGTCGGCGATTTATTTCGCCTTCGCATACGGACCCAAATCGCCGATTACGCATTGGAAGCGCGATGATGATACCTTCTCTCGGCGAGCGCCCAGGCCGAGTTCGACCTCGATGACAGCAGGAAATGAGCGCCTGCTCGTTTAGTGTCGCGTGATGACGTGGGCCGTTTTTGTCAACGAATGCCCAATCACAGTCCATTGTTTTTCCTTTCGTAAAAGCGGCTCTCAACTCCATCACGGAGCCCGCATAGTGATGATGTCTGGATAGCACAGTCGGCCGCGCCTTCAACCCTGCTCGCCATGCTCGGCTTACGCGCCTGTGCGTGGCTCCGCGCCGCGCTGCGGTCGCTGCGCGAGGGTTTGACCGCGCGTTCGCCGGATGCTGCGCGGATCGCGTCGGGACGAAGGGCGTCCCGAAAATTCGACGCGCGCTCACAGCAGCGGCGTCGAACAAAGGGCTGTGACTCCCGACGTGTGGGTCACTGCCCCTTCTATCTCTACCAACATCAGCTATCGATAGCAGTGAACTTCGAACCAAGAATATCCGCAATGGTCACCGTCTATTCCGGGATACAGACCTTGAAATGCACCCCTGGGTTCTCCACCTGGTTTTGTTCCACACAAATATTTTGTTGTCTCGGCGGGGTTCGCTCCGCCGACATGATTGTCGTCGCCACAGTGCTCGAAACGATCATAATCAGGATGCAATTTGCACCTTTGCTCATGTTCTCCGTGGCAGATCCTATAAACCTCGTCGCCATGCGCAGTAGTTAGGAATCGCCGCTCCTGCGACAATGACGGCGTACGCAACAAGAATATTGGCATGTTTTGCCTTCATCTCTTCATCCCTCGTCCCACCACAAACGGCGGCCGACTGCAGTGAATAATAGAGGAGTTTCGTCCACCTTGTGAGAGCCTGGTTCATGATTCCGCGTTCGGTACGCTCGACCCGGTTATCGATCCATCGAGCCGAGGCGGCCTGGTGCTGCGCTCTTACCGCAAGCGAAACCGGAGATAGCAGAGGGGCTGGGTAGGGCAGGGGCGTCCGATCAAGGTTCTTGCAATACGGTAACATTTGTGTTACCTTATGAAGTGCTCGATGTGCGCTACTACATCACTGGCGACGGGCGAAGCCCGTTCGAAGAATGGTTCTCCGGTCTGGATGCTGCAGCAGGGGCAAAGGTGTCTGTTGCTCTGGTGCGGCTCGGGCAGGGCAATCTCTCGAACGCCAAGGGCGTGGGCGAGGGGGTGCTCGAGTACCGGATCGATTGGGGGCCGGGGTATCGAGTGTATTTCGGGCGCGACGGCGAGGTGCTGGTGATCCTGCTCACGGGTGGCACCAAGCAGCGGCAGCAGCGCGACATCGAGCGGGCGAAGGTGCTGTGGGCGGATTACAAGCGGCGGCGCAAACCGCCGGTGCGATGAACGGAGGCGAGAGATGGCTCTGACGCGAAGCTTCAAGGATCTGGTGCAGAAGCGGGTCGCAAGCGACCCCGCTTTCGGCGAGGCGCTGCTGCGGGAAGGCATCGACACGATGCTCGCCGGCGATGTCGACTCCGGGAAGGCGATCCTGCGCGACTACATCAAGGCGACGGTCGGCTTCGAGAAGCTGGGCGAAGCGACCGGGACGCAGCCGAAAAGCCTGATCCGCATGTTCGGCCCGAGGGGGAATCCGCAGGCGCGCAATCTCTTCGGCATCATCGGGTACCTGCAGAAGCGGGCCGGCCTCGAGCTCCGTGTGACGCACGGGCGGGCATAAGGAACAAGGAAGGGGCGAAAACGATGTCGGGACCATGGCAGGACTCATTAAGCGCGAAGAAATTGATATTGTCGCTCCGGACGGGGCCGTCCGATGCGATGTTTTTGGCTACTACAGCGGCAGCCAGTTCATCATCGACGATATGGAAGCAGATGTCAGACCCGGCGATGAAATTCGCCGCATGCTCCCAAATGGTCGGGAAGAGGCTTTCATCGTCGAGGACCCAAAATACTACGCTGCGGGCCCTTTTGGCCCTCACTACCAGGTCAAAATCGGCCGCCGTGATGTGTTCCCTAAAGGGACTGGCGGGCACTACATGATCCACGTCAGCGGCCCAAATTCCAGGGTAAACGTCCACTCCACAGATCGGTCGATCAACACAGTCGTTCACGGAGACCAATTCAACCAGCTCCGGAAGGCCCTGGACGAAGGGATCAAAGACGACGATGAGCGCGAGAATCTTAAGAAGCTGGTCGATCGACTTGAGGCTGCACGCGACCAGAAGAGCTTTACCGGTGCCTACCAAGCACTGATCGCGTCAGCGGCCAACCATATGACGATCATCGCTCCATTCCTCCCAGCCCTAACGGAACTGCTAAAGCACGTCAGCTCCTAGATGGGGCGACCGCCGGACAAGGGCAGGAAGGGAAGGCGGACGGGGAAGGCGGGAGAGTAGGAGTCGATATGGCTTGGGACAGTAATCTTGATCCCAAATTACCGGCCTATCAGATCGCGGCCGACAATTCTCGCTACATCCGCGTTCTGGCGGGCCCGGGCACGGGCAAATCCTTCGCGCTCAAGCGGCGGGTGGCGCGGCTTCTGGAAAGCGGTGTTGCGCCGGCGCGCATTCTGCCGGTGACTTTTACAAAGGTAGCTGCGGAGGATTTGCAGCGCGAGCTCGTCAACATGAAGGTGCCGGGGTGCGAGCAAATTCGCGGCTCTACTCTTCACTCACTAGGTATGCGTGTGCTTAGCATGCGGAACGTGCTCGCAGTTACCGGGCGTGTGGCGCGTCCACTGAATCGCTTCGAGATGGAACCGCTCCTCTATGACCTTCCGGTCAGCTTTGGAAAAAAACGGGAGCGGGAAAAGCGCATCCGCGCGTATGAAGCGGCCTGGGCGCGCTTGCAGCATGAACAGCCCGGTTTTGCACAGGCTCCGGCCGATGCTGCCTTCGAGCGTGTTCTGATCGGGTGGCTGCGGTTCCATGAAGGCATGCTGATCGGCGAAATCATCCCGGAGCTCTATCGCTATCTGCGCAATAACCCGGGTGCTGCTGAGCGGTCACTCTATGACCATGTTCTGGTCGATGAATACCAGGATCTCAACAAGGCCGAACAGGCTGTTGTCGATCTGCTGAGCTCGAACGCAGCACTCTGCGTCGTTGGCGACGATGACCAATCGCTTTACAGCTTTAAGCACGCACACCCGGAAGGAATACGGACCTTCCCCGAGACCCATCCCGGCTGCTCGGACCACGCGCTCCTTGAGTGTTACCGCTGCCCGACGGGGGTTGTTGCCATCGCCAATGCTCTTATCGGGCACAATGTGGACCGGGAACCGCTTCAGTTGACGCCCAGGCCCGAGAACGGGCCGGGTGAGATGTGGATTGTGCAATTTGCGGATGTGGCCCGCGAGGCCCAGGTGATCGCCAACTTTGTGAACGAGCAGATCAATAAGCACGGACGGCAGCCGGGCGAGATCCTCATCCTGGCCCAGCGGCGCACGATCGGTAATCCGATCCACGCCGCGTTAAAAGCGCGCGGGATTCCATCGAAGTCATATTATCAGGAGAGCGAACTCGATAGCGAGGTGGCGCAGGAACGGCTGGCTATATTCAAGCTGTTTGTAAACCGGGCCGATCGCATTGCGTTGCGATGGCTTCTTGGCATGGGTAGCGGAGACTTTCGGGCGAAGGCATATGCGCGGCTGCGCACGCATTGCGAGCAGACGGGCCAGTCGCCGTGGGAGGCACTTGAGGCTCTTGCGGAGGGAAAGATTGCGATTCCATACAGCAGTCAGCTCGTACAGCGCTTTCAAGCCATCCAGAACGAGCTTAACTTCCTCGAGGAGAACACGGACATCACTGATTTTGTCAATCGCTGGCTTCGTCGCGAATTCACAGGGGCGGGTGAGCTGCGAATTCTCGTCGCGGGTTTGATGGCCACGGCCGAGACGCCGGCGGAGCTGCTGTCGCAGATTATCGAGGCTGTTTCCCAACCCGAGATTCCGCCTGACGTGACCGAAGTGCGGATCATGAGCCTGCACAAGAGCAAGGGGTTGAGCTCGCCGATTGTCGTGATCGCAGGCTGCGTTGATGGGCTGTTGCCAGCTGCAGCCGAACAGGGAATGTCGATCGCGGAGCGCCAGAAGCATCTCGAGGAACAGCGGCGGCTCTTCTATGTGGGGATTACGCGCGTGAAGGCGACCCCGAGCTCGAACCGGCCAGGCAGTCTGCTGTTGACCGGGAGCCAGACCATGACGCTGGCGGATGCGATGCAGTCGGGGATACAGCCTGCGGGGGTCAGCTATGGGACCGTGTCGCTGCATTTGAGCCGCTTTATACCGGAGCTCGGGCCAAGCGCGCCGGCACCGATCGCCGGTTAGTCTAGTAGTCCGGGCCAGGCGAGGGTGCGGCGGGCACACACCTACTTCAGAACACGAATGCCGACATCCTGATCGTCATCGTCCTCAACATGAATCTTATATCCACCACTGGTTTGATAAATAATGACGTGTGGGGAATAAGCATAGTGATAGTGGTAGTGGTACTCTGATTGTTGTATTATATGACCATCCATGAGCTTATATATCGTCTCTCCATCCCATCCGTGAAATTCTCCGCTAATCTGACCCTCGTAGGCTTGGTCAGCTTCGGCAGGAGGGGTCAATAAAAAACTGGCCGCGAGCAGAGCTGCAGAAGCGATGCGAAATCTGGTGGTCATTGTTGGGGCCCCCAGCAGGGGTTTTTTTGTGATTCTGTACCTTGCGGGTGGTGAAGTCAAAGCGGCGCCTCGCATAGCGAAGCGTTGCTCAGTCGTAGTTGCGCTTACGCCGTCGAATGCAGACCAACGACACCCTCTGCGACCGCGGCGCAGAGCCAATGTCGAAGATCCTCAATATCAGTGGGCGCTAGAAGAGAACTCCAGGTCGACATGGAACAGCCGCTTTAACGCACTTTCGGTGCAGCCGGCTACGGGCCGGGCAGGAGGCCATATGTCAGCTTGTGTTAAGGTTTCTCGGATGCCTGCAGCCCGAGCCTGACCCGCCGTCCGTGCGCGGCAGGCATCCGAGAAACCTTGACAAACAAGGACATCGGCCAGCAGGACCGTGCGATGATCCGCAGCCTCCGAAGGGCCAACGCGGCGTGTGGCACGCGATGAGGAATACGCGAGGCATCGCCCCGGCGCACGGAGCCAGCCACAGGTGCCGCAAGCTGGCGCGCAATCCGGGACATGCGCACAGTCTCTTCGCTTACCGATCAGAGAGGGCGAACTCGCCGCGCCAGGGCCTCCTGCCAGACCTTCTCGCGGTCATCGTCGAAGACTAGCTTTGGATCGGCCGGCGCCATGAACCAACCGTTTTGCGCGAGTTCACTCTCGAGCTGGCCGGGACCCCAGCCGCAGTATCCGAACGCGATGAGGGCTTTCGCGGGTCCCCTCTTGTGGGCGATGTCGCTGAGAATCTCGTGTGTCGATGTCATTGCCACGTGCCCGTCGATATCCAGCGTCTCGGCACGATGATAGTCCGCGCTGTGCAAAACGATCCCGATCTGAGGTTCAACGGGGCCGCCGGCAAAGAGGAGCACACGTCCCTCGACCCCCGTCGTCTGTTCACCAAGCGCTGCCATCAGGCTGGCAAGCGGCCGCTCTTCGACGGGTCGGTTGATGACGATTCCCATCGCACCACTGCTGTTGTGCCGTACCAGCAGAACGACGGTGCGATCGAAACGCGGATCGCCAATGTCCGGAGACGCGACCAACAATTGACCGGCGAGTGAGACGCCCTCGGGTGCCACCTCGGGCTTCGGCAGTGCGGCGGCTGACAGGGTAGCGAGCACGACCAGCACGGTGAACTTCAAAAATGGGCGCTTGGGGCCGTCCCATGATCTGAGCACCTGTCGGTCCTCCCTTTGGTCAACACAACGCCGGCGCTCCGCCGCCCGATCACCCGTCGTTGCCTCGCGGCTGGCACTCGTCCGAGTCGAGGATCGCTGGAGTCCGGCAGCTCAGCGAAATCCGACATCCGCGCACACTCCGCAGTCCAACCGCGGGAAGCTGCTGTGGCATGAGATCTCCCTCCGTTCTTCTGGCGCTCAGCCCCGGCTCGCCAGCCCCTCGGCGGCGCGCGCGATTTTCTCCACGCTACGCAGCCAGTCCTCGATCTCGCGCTCAGCGGGTTCGGTGAGAATATGCCCGACACCGGCCGCGCCGAAGGCGGCCAGCCTTTCGTGCAGCTCGCCCGCATCCTTGCCGTCCCAGCCGGTGCGGAGCGAAATGGCAAATCCAGGGTCCCGCCGCTCGCGTCGCAGGCGCTCGACGATCGGCGCCGCCTTCTCGGGGGTGAGCCTGGTGCCGTGCCACCCGTCGCAGAGACGCACCGCGCGCGCCAGCGCCTGCTCCGAGGTGCCGCCCGCCCAGATCGGGATCGGGTACGACGGCGGCGGTTGCATGCGCATCTCAGCGATCTCCGCGGTAACGTAGCGTGCCTCGAAGGTGACGGGATCTTCGCTCCAGAGTGCCCGCAGCAGCGCGATGCTCTCATCCATGCGCCGGCCGCGCTGGCGGAACGGAGCGCCGAGCGCGGCGAACTCGGCTTCGAGCCAGCCGACGCCGATGCCGAAGATGACGCGCCCGCCGCTGAGACACTGCAAGGTCGCGACCTGCTTGGCGACCGGGACGGGGTGATGCATTGGTAGGACGTACACGCTGGTGCCGAGGCCCACGCGCTCGGTAACGGCGGCCGCCCAAGTCAAGGTGAGGATCGGCTCCAGGAAGGCGGGCGATGGAGGATAGGGCGCCGCTTTGGGCAGGATGACGTGCTCGCTCACCCAGATATCGGCAAAGCCGAGCGCCTCGGCTTGGAGCGCGGCGCGCCTGACAGCGTCCGGGCCGGCTTTGCGGCCGATGTGCGGAAGATGGATGCCCAGTCTCATGACCGTTCCTCCAAATCCTAGCTCGGTTTCGGCCAGCGCCACGCCACCTGCGGGAGCACCTCGTCCAGCAGCCGCCGCGTCTGCGCCAGCATGTCCTCGACGCCCTCAGCCACCGGCCGCAGAATGAACTTCGCTGCGCCCGCTTCGACATAGGCGGCAATCCGCTCGAGAATCGCCGCCGCGTCGCCGACGGCGAAATAGTCGAAGGGATCATGGCCGGTGCGCTTGCGATAGGCCTCTGTCGCTCGCGTCAAGGTGGGATCGTCCGGGCGCCCGAAGCGGTAGGGAAAGCCGGCACCGTAGTGGTCTTCGTCGATGGCACGTCCGGCGGCGCGGGCGGCGGCACGAATGGCCGCGATGACCGGCGCCACCTCGGCCGGTGTCTCCAGTCCCGCCTGCCAGCCGGTGCCGAAGCGCGCCGCCCGCTGGATCGCCGCAGCGGAGGAGCCGCCGATCCACATCGGGATGTTGGCTTGCACCGGCTTCGGCGAGATCGAGGCGCCGGCGAGGCGGTAATGGACCCCCGCGAAATGTACGTCATCCTCGCGCCAGAGGCGCCGCACGATTTCCAGGCTCTCGTCGGTCTTGCGGCCACGGCCGGCGGTCTCCAGCGAAAGCGCCTGCCATTCCGGCGCCAGCGGGCTGCCGATGCCGAAGGCTGGCAACAGCCGGCCTTGCGATAGGACATCAATGGTGGCGCATTGCTTGGCCACCAGGACGGGATCGCGCAGCGCCAGTGAAAGCACGTTCATGCCGAACTTCAAACGCTCAGTGCGGCCGGCGAGCGCCGCCATGGCGGTCATGCATTCCAGCATCGGCTCGCGGCTGACGAGGCGATCGGTCTGCCACAGCGAATCGACGTCACTCGCCTCGCACAGGTCGACCCAGCGCCAGTAACCGCGGGCATCCTCGAACGGGAATGCCATCAAGCCCAAGCCGACGGCGACTGACCCGACCATTAAGCCTCCATGCCCATCCGACAGCGACGTTAGCGACGATGGCAGATCCAGGCCACCATCCATTGCCGGCGAGCCGCCGAGGCCGCTATCGTGCACGGACCGTGGCACCCGCCTTATGCGCCAGCCGCGCCTGCCGCGGCGAGTCACCATAGCGCACATCTGCTCTCGCAGACGTGGCAGACCGCGGGGGGCACACGGACAAATCGGCGGCGTGTCACAGGCCGAAGATCCCGAGCGTCTGCGGGCCCAAAAAGAACACGAAGAAGCCATTGGCCTGGATGTCGGGCCGCCCCGCATGGTGTTGGGTCGACCGAGCGTCGTCACGATAGGGAATGAACGATGCGTGTTCCGTTGCGGGCTCTCCTGGTCATTGCGTTTCTGGCCGGCAGCGCGCATGCCCAATCACTTGAGGTCCCGTCAACCCAGGGCAGACAGCCCGCCGACGCCGTCATTGATCAACCCGGCGGCGCTCCGTCCACCGACCGCTCTCGCGATGGCGGGGCAGCGGGTTCAGCCGGGTCAGCAAGCGGCCAGGCAAGCTCGCTCCCTCTCGACGCCGGTCGGCATATCGTCTGGGTCGAGATCCTCGACCGGTCGCTCGCCACCGGTCAGCGCGAACTGACGGAGGTTTGGGGCTTCCTTCTGGAGCGGAACTGGGTCCCGCCGCTGCTCACACTGTTCAACGGATTGGTGGCGGTCTTCGCCTACTGGCTGTGGAAATCCACATCCAGTCTCATCGGCCTCGCCCGAGAGCAGTCGCGTGATCTGAAAGAAATGATTGTCGTCGCGCGGGAAGCCGCCGATGCCGCCAAGCGATCTGCGGAAGCCGCCTCCCTTCAGGCGAGGGCCATGGTAGGCGCGGAGCTGCCAAGATTGGAACTTGGCTCTGTGAATTTGGCCAACTCGGACCAAAGCGTGAGACAGGCACTGAGGGCTCCGTCTGTAGATATTCAGTTCACCAACTACGGGCGGACGACGGCGCTGGTGATCGAGAAATGCGTCGAGGTGAGATTGGGCCACGCCCTTCCATCCGAGCCGACCTACGACTTCGTCGAGGTGCTGCCGGTCGTCGAGGCCGTGGAGAGCGGCAAATCGGTCGGCGCCGCAGCGCACCGCCGGCTCGGCGATCTCTCGGACACCCAAGTGCAAGGGCTCCTGGGCGGTCTCAACAATATTTGGGTTTATGGGTTCGTGCGGTTCCGCGACTTTCTCGGCATGCAACACAAGATGGGTTTTTGCTTGCGCTGGACGCCTCCTCACCGCGACGCAAGCACCGGCGGTTCCTTCGTCCCGGAGGATCCCGGAGCTTACATTTATCAAACCGACGACTGGTCGTTGGCGCAGGTCGAGAATGAGCGCTCGCCCTCCGCTAAGCCTTACTTGGGCCCCCACCTCGCCGCCGCGGCCGAATAGTCTTCGTCGTCAATCAATCCAAGCTGCTCATCGCGGATCTCACGTGCCCGTATAGGCACATTGTATTGCCCGCTCAGGACGGCGCCGGGGCGCACTGCCACATCGGCGCCAGTCGACGCGCGCAGCAGACGATGTTCGATTGGCTCGATGAGCAGTTCGCCTGACCTGGTGGCAGGTCGCCAGTCAAACGGCCAAATAGTGTCGCGTGACCACCTCGTCAGCGCGCAGCCCTGCCGGGGTGCCTCCAGTCCACCCAGGGCAATCGCATATGCCGCCGAGCCGCTGGGCAGGAAGGATTGACCACGGAGACACGGAG
>JBKQTR010000409.1:0-4876 GCA_052143095.1 Allostellaceae bacterium | reverse complement strand
GAGCAGCTGCGCTCGTTTGCCGCCGAGGTGACGCGCGTCGCCCGCGAGGTCGGCACCGAGGGCAGGCTCGGCGGCCAGGCGGTGGTGCCGGGCGTCGCCGGCACCTGGAAGGACCTCACCGACAACGTCAACCTGCTCGCCGCCAACCTCACGACCCAGGTGCGCAACATCGCCGAGGTGACGACCGCCGTGGCGCGCGGCGATCTCTCGCGCAAGATCACCGTCGACGTCCGCGGCGAGATCCTCGAGCTCAAGAACACCATCAACACCATGGTCGACCAGCTCAACGCCTTTGCCGGCGAGGTGACGCGCGTCGCGCGCGAGGTCGGCACCGAAGGCAAGCTCGGCGGCCAGGCGCAGGTGCCGGGCGTCGCCGGCACCTGGAAGGACCTGACCGACACCGTCAACGTCATGGCGCTCAACCTCACCGAGCAGGTGCGCGGCATCGTCAAGGTGGTGACCGCCGTCGCCAACGGCGACCTCAAGCAGAACCTCGCCGTCAAGTCGAAGGGCGAGGTCGCAGCCTTGGCCGAGACCATCAACAACATGACCAACACGCTCGCCACCTTCGCCGACCAGGTGACCACGGTGGCGCGCGAGGTCGGCGTCGAAGGTCGCCTCGGCGGCCAGGCCAACGTGCCCGGCGCCGCCGGCACTTGGAAGGACCTCACCGGCAACGTCAATCTGCTGGCGGCGAACCTCACCACCCAGGTGCGCGCCATCGCCGAGGTCGCCACCGCCGTGACCAAGGGCGACCTCACCCGCTCGATCCAGGTCGAGGCGCGCGGCGAGGTGGCCGAGCTCAAGGACAACATCAACACGATGATCGACAACCTCCGTCTGACGACGGAGCGCAACACCGAGCAGGATTGGCTCAAGACCAACCTCGCGCGCTTCACCAACATGCTGCAGGGCCAGCGCGACCTCGCCACCGTCGGCCGCATGCTGCTCGCGGAGCTGGCGCCGCTGGTCAACGCCCAGAACGGCGTCATCTATCTCGTCCACGCCGACGAGACGCCGAACCTGATGCTGCTCTCCGCCTTCGCCGATTCCAGCGACGGGCAGGGCGGCCATCACGAGCGGCTGCAGATCGGCGAGGGCCTGATCGGCCAATCCGCCGCCGACGGCAGGCGCATGCTGATCACCGAGGTGCCGGCCAATGTCGTGCCGATCCGCTCGGGCCTGTTCAAGGTGGTGCCGAGCAACGTCATCGTGCTGCCGGTGCAGTTCGAGGGCCAGGTCAAGGCGGTGATCGAGCTCGCCTCGGTCGGCGACTTCACTGGTCTGCAGGTGTCGTTCCTCGACCAGCTCACCGCCGGCATCGGCATCGTGCTCAACAGCATCGAGGCGACGATGCAGACCGAGGGCCTGCTGAAGCAGTCGCAGCAGCTCGCCACCGAGCTGCAGAGCCAGCAGCGCGAGCTGCAGCAGACCAACGAGCAGCTGGAGCAGAAGGCGCAGCAGCTCGCCGAGCGCAACGTCGAGGTCGAGCGCAAGAACCAGGAGATCGAGCAGGCGCGGCGCGCGCTCGAGGAGAAGGCGACCGAGCTGGCGCAGACCTCGAAGTACAAATCCGAGTTCCTCGCCAACATGTCGCACGAGCTGCGCACGCCGCTCAACAGCATCCTCATCCTGGGCCAGCAGCTGGTCGACAATCCCGACGCCAATCTCACGCCGAAGCAGGTCGAATGGGCGCGCACCATCCACGGCGCCGGCACCGACCTGCTCAACCTCATCAGCGACATCCTCGACCTGTCGAAGATCGAATCCGGCACCGTGTCGGTCGATGCCGAGGAGGTGTTCTTCAGCAACCTGCAGGACGTGGTCGTGCGGCCGTTCCGCCACGAGGCCGAGAGCCGCCATCTCGCCTTCGACGTCCATATCGATCCCGATCTCGACCGCAGCATGATCACGGATTCGAAGCGCCTGCAGCAGGTGCTGAAGAACCTGCTGTCGAACGCCTTCAAATTCACCGAGCAGGGCGGCGTGCGGCTGTCGATCGCGGCGGCGACCGGCGGCTGGAGCCCGGAGCATCCGACGCTGCGCCACGCCCCTTCGGTCGTCGCCTTCGAGGTGTCGGATACCGGCATCGGCATCCCGCCGGAAAAGCAGCGGATCATCTTCGAGGCGTTCCAGCAGGCCGATGCCAGCACCAGCCGCAAATACGGCGGCACCGGCCTCGGCCTCGCCATCAGCCGCGAGCTCGCCAACCTGCTCGGCGGCGAGATCCATCTGCGCAGCACGCCGGGCTCCGGCAGCACCTTCACGCTCTACCTGCCGCTGAAATACGCCGGTCCCGCCGCGGGCCAGCGCGCCGCCGCGCCGCCGGTAGCACAACCCGCTTATCCCGACGCGCTGGTCAGCGCGCGGCTGGTCGAGCTGCCGGTCGAGCAGGTACCCGACGACCGCGCCACCATCCAGCCGGGCGACCCCGTGCTGCTGGTGGTCGAGGACGATCCGCATTACGCTGGGATCGTCGCCGATCTCGCCCATGATTCCGGCCTCAAGGTGCTGGTGGCGGCGCGCGGCATCGACGCGCTGGCGCTGGCGCGCGAGTACCAGCCGAGCGCGGTGTCGCTCGACATCTTCCTGCCGGACATGCTGGGCTGGACGGTGCTGAGCCAGCTCAAGCAGAACCCGGCGACCCGACACATCCCGGTGCAGATCCTGACCCTCGACGAGGATCGCCGGCACGGCCTCGCCCGCGGCGCCTTCTCCTTCATCACCAAGCCCACCACCACCGAAGGGCTGGAGAGCGCGCTGGCGCGGATCAAGGAGTACACGCAGCCGCGACGCAAGCGCCTGCTGGTGATCGAGGACAACCCCGCCGAGCGGCTCGGCGTCACCGAGCTGCTCGGCCATGACGACATCGACATCCTCTCGGTCGCGACCGGCAGCGAGGCGCTCGCCGTGCTACGCGAGCAGTCGATCGACTGCGTCGTGCTCGATCTCCGGCTGCCCGACATGTCGGGCTTCGAGCTGCTGGAGCTGATCCGCGACGACGCCAAGCTCGCCGATCTCCCGGTCGTCGTCTTCACCGGGCGCGAGCTCTCGCCCGAGGAGGATGCGCAGCTTCACACCATGGCGCGCAGCGTCGTGGTCAAAGGCGTCGAATCGCCGGAGCGGCTGCTCGACGAGACCGCGCTCTTCCTGCACCGCGTGGTATCGGACCTGCCGGCGGATAAGCGGCTCATGCTGGAGCGGCTGCACAGCTCCGACGAGGACCTCGTCGGCAAGACGGTGCTGCTGGTCGACGACGACGCGCGCAACATCTTCGCGCTCTCCAGCGTGCTGGAACGGCGCGGCATGCAGGTGCTGACCGCGACCACGGGCAACGAGGCGATCGGCCTGATCGAGACGACGCCCACCGTCACCATCGTGCTCATGGACATCATGATGCCGGAGATGGACGGCTACGAGACCACCCAGGTGATCCGCGCCAACCCCGCCTTCCGCCGCCTGCCGATCATCGCGCTGACCGCCAAGGCGATGAAAGGCGACCGCGAGAAATGCCTGGAGGCCGGCGCTTCGGACTATCTCGCCAAGCCCGTCAACACCGAGCAACTCCTGTCGGCGTTGCGCATGTGGCTCCATCGCTGACGGGATTCGGAGCATGGGCAACAACGAACCCGTCAACATCCTGCTGGTCGACGATCAGCCGGCGAAGCTGCTGAGCTACGAGGCGATCCTGCGCCAGCTCGGCGAGACGCTGATCATGGCGGGGTCAGGGCGGGAAGCGCTCGAGCACCTGCTCAAGAAGAACATCGCCATCGTCCTCATCGACGTCATCATGCCCGACCTCGACGGCTTCGAGCTGGCGGCGCTGATCCGCGGTCATCCGCGCTTCCAGACGACGGCGATCATCTTCGTTTCCGCCATCGCCATGACCGACCTCGACCGGCTCAAGGGCTACGAGTACGGCGCGGTCGACTACGTGCCGGTGCCCGTCGTGCCGGAGCTGCTGCGCGCCAAGGTCAAGGTCTTTGCCGAGCTCTACCGCAAGACGCGCCAGCTCGAGCTGCTCAACGCCGAGCTCGAGCGCCGCGTCGAGGAGCGCACCGCCGAGCTGGCGCAGGCCAATGCCGAGCTCGAGCGCCGCGTCGAGGAGCGCACGCGCGAGCGCGAGATGGCGCTGGCCCAGGTGCACGAGATGCAGAAGATGGAAAGCCTCGGCCAGCTCACCGGCGGCGTGGCGCATGATTTCAACAACGTGCTGATGGCCGTCCTCGGCAATCTCGACCTGATCGCCCACAACCTCGCCGGCGACCTCACGGTGCGGCGCCTGGTCGACGGCGCGATCCAGGCGGCCGAGCGCGGCGCCACGCTGACGCGGCGCATGCTCGCCTTCGCCCGGCGCCAGGAGCTCCGCCCCGAGGCGGTGGACGTCGCCCGCCACATCAACAGCATGGTCGACATGCTGCGGCACTCGATCGGACCGACGATCGAGATCGGCGTCGCCTTCGAGGAGAACCTCGCGCTGATCCGCGTCGACCCCAACCAGCTCGAGCTTGCCATCCTGAACCTCGCGCTCAACGCGCGCGATGCGATGCCGCAGGGCGGCCAGCTCACCATCGCCGCGCGGCGGGCCGGCGTCGCCGAGGACGAGGTGCCCAATCTGGCGGCCGGCGAGTATGTCGCGATCGTCGTCACCGACGGCGGCGCCGGCATGGACGAGGCCACGCTGAAGCGCGCGCCGGAGCCGTTCTACACCACCAAGGGCGTCGGCAAGGGCACCGGGCTCGGCCTCTCGATGGTCTATGGGCTCGCGGCGCAGTCGGGCGGCGCGGCGCGGCTCTCCAGCCGGCTCGGCGCCGGCACCGTGGTCGAACTGTGGCTGCCGGTGGCGGAGATCGGCGAAGCGCGCACGCCGCGCGCG
>JBKQTR010000408.1:0-10221 GCA_052143095.1 Allostellaceae bacterium | reverse complement strand
CCGGCCGAACCCGAGGAAGGCGAGGGCGAGAACGGCGCCAATGGCGCCGATGCCACCGTCTCCGAGGAGCAGTTCGCCGATCTCGCCCAGCGCGAGGAGCTGCTGCTGTCGATCACCGAGAAGGGCTTCGGCGTGCGCAGCTCGGCCTATGATTACCGCATCACCGGGCGCGGCGGGCAAGGCATCGATAATATGAGCCTGGCCAAGCGCCAGGATGCCGTTGTCGCGGTTTTCCCGGTGGGGCCGCGCGACCAGATCATGCTGGTGACCAATACCGGCATGGTCATCCGCGTGCCGATCGAGGGCATCTCGATCAAGCGCCGGCGCAGCCAGGGCGTCGTCGTGTTCAAGGTGGAGGAGGGTGAGCGCGTGGTCTCGGTGGCGCATCTCGCCGATGCCGGCGAGAATGGCGACAGCGGGGCGGTCGAGGAAACCGAAGGGGGAATCACATGAGCACGGAGCGCATTGGTGTCTATCCCGGCACCTTCGATCCCATCACCAACGGCCATACCGACATCATCCTGCGCGCGACCAAGATCGTCGACCGGCTGGTGATCGGCGTCGCCCGCAACATCGGCAAGGGCCCGCTCTTCTCCACCGAGGAACGCGTCGAGATCGTGCAGGAGGAGATCGCCCATCTCACCGATGCCGAGATGCGCCGGCGGGTCGAGGTCAAGCCCTATGACATCCTCACCATGCATTTCGCCATGGAGCAGGGCGCCTCGGTGATCGTGCGCGGCCTGCGCGCCGTCTCCGATTTCGAATACGAATTCCAGATGGCCGGCATGAACAACCGCCTCAACCCCAATATCGAGACGGTGTTCCTCATGGCCAACGACAAGTACCAGTTCATCGCCTCGCGCTTCGTCAAGGAGATCGCCCAGCTCGGCGGCGATGTCTCGCATTTCGTCAGCCCGCGCGTGCTGCAGCGGATCACCGCGCGCTTCGCCCAGAACGGCAAGAAGAAGGTGGCGGCAAAGCGATGAAGCAGCCGACAGCTCAGCGGTCAGCTTTCAGCGAAAGGCTGACGGCTGATGGCTGACGGCTTCATCGTCCTCTTCAAAGGCCATTCGCAGTACGACAGCGTCAACACCATGGTCGACCAGCTCGCCCGCGCGCTCGAGCGGCTGGGCGCGGCGACAGCGATCCTCGACACCCGCGCCGGCGATTGCGTCGCCGCCGCCACCGCCCTCGTCCGCCAGCGCCGGATCCGCCTCTTCCTCAGCCTCAACGGCTTCGGCATTCCCGATGCGGGGCAGGGCGCGGGCTTTTATGGCGAGAGCGACGCACCCGTGCTGATCTATTTCGTCGACCATCCCGCCTATCACCATCCGCGCATCCGCGCGCCGTTGCCGCGCCTCATCGCGACATTTCCCACGGCGCATCACGTCGCGTTCTGCCGTCGCTTCATCCGCGACGACATCGCGCTCCATCACCTGCCGCATGCGACCGAAGCCGCCGATATGCTGCCGTGGGAGGAGCGCGAGCGCGCCCTCTTCCTCAGCGCCTCGCTGCTGACCGATCCCGAGCCGTTCCGCGCGCAATGGCGCCAGCACGGGCCCGAGGTCGCCGCCAGGCTCGACACCATGGTCGAGGCGCATGAGGCGGCGCCGACCCGGCCGCTGCACGAGACGGTGCTGGCGGTGCTGGGCGCGGCCGCGCCGCCGGTCGAGGTGCTGGCCTCCTACATGATCACCGTCGACACTTATTTGCGCAGCCGCGCCAAGCTCGCGCTGGTGCAAGCGCTGGCGGACCTGCCGCTGACGGTCTGCGGCGAAGGCTGGGCAAAGCGCGCAAGACCGGGGCAGCGCGCATCCTTCCTGCCGGCGATGCCGGTCGGCGAGGTGATCGCGGCGATGCGAAGCAGCAAGATCGTGCTCAACCCGCTGCCGCCCTATTACGAATCGCATGAGCGGCCGCTCCAGGCCATGGCCAACGGCGCGGTCGCCGCCAACGGGCCCTGCGCGCCAATGGAGGTCACGTTTCCCGGCGGTTTCCTCGCGCTGCCGGTCGAGCCCGCTGCCGCCGCGGCTGGGCTCGAGGCGGCGCTCGCCGATGAGCCGCGCCTCCAGGCAATCGCCGCCGCCGGTCACACCGCCTGCCTCGCCGGGCATCTCTGGGAGCACCGGGCGGCGGCGATCCTGCGTCTGGCGGAACGCCCCTGAACGGCCCGGCGGCGGTCAGCGCATCGGCACCGTCATCAGCACGGGCTTGTCGATCAGCTTGAGGGCGATCTCGTCGGTGTTCACCGGCAAGGACGGGGAGGGGGAATAGCTGAGCTCCACCGGCTGCTTCTCGCCGATGATGGCGCCGGTCGCGGCATCGGCGAGCCAGAGCCGCCCCGTCCTGTCGGGATCGACCGCCTCGCCCTCGACGACCACCGTGCTACCGGGCCGGCCGGTGAACTCGACATCGATCCCGCCGGCAACGCCGCCCCAGCCATAGGCGATGCTCAAGCGGTGCTTCTCGCCGGCGGTGACGAGCAAGGGCTGGTCCCAGCGCCGGGCAGAGTCCTTCACCACCGCTCCGTCCACCGCCCAGACCAGGTGATACTCGCTCGATTGCAGGACGAAGTGGCTGTCCTTGCTGCCGAGAACGCTCACCGCCCGGTCCGGCGCCAGCCCCGGCGGCGGCGAGTAGTAGACCGTGGTGTCCGCGGCACATCCTGCCAGCAGCAGCACGCCGGCGAGTGCTAGGGATCGCCGCGATCCTCCGACGGCCATGACACGCCTCCTTGACTTGATGCACCTAACGTTAGCATCGAGCGGGACAGTCGGCAATTTTATCGGGCAAGCTCTCGGTAATGTGACGACGCGTTACGGCGCGGCGCAGCCCGGCGTGTCGAACAGCGCTGCCAGCCCGCAGGCCGAGGTCAGGATCTTGTCGCCGTCATGGCCGATGCCGGGCACGGTCCACAGGCGCTGCGCGAGCGCCGGATGGCGGCGCCTGAGATAGGCGACATAGGAGAGGCCGCGCGCCAGACGATAAGCGCCCTGGGCCTCGGCCATGCAGCTCTTGTCGAGCGCCGGATGCCGCGGGTCGGTGTCGGCGGTGCCGAGCAGATAGATCACGTCGCGCGCCACGTAGGCCTGCTCGAGCGAAGCCGCAGTGGCGTCGCCGGCATAGCGCGGCAGACCCTCCATGCCGTATTTCCAGCGGTCGAAGAGCGGGCAGGCGGCGGCGTCGACCGGCGCCGGGCGCTCGGCGCTGAAATAGGCGTAGGAGGAGGGGTTGGCGACGACGTAGCGCGGCGCCACGGCGCCGATTTTACGGGCAAGCACCGCGTAGCGTTGCACCACCTGGGCACCGCCGGAATGGCCGGCGACGACGATATGGGCGAGGTCGGGAAAAATCCTGCTATCGGCGAGCCGCGCCAGAATGGCATCGAGCGCGTCGAAGGAGCTGAGCGGCGCCGGCCCCTCGGCGTCGGCGCCGCCCTCCCACCCGGTGAGGCTCCAGCGCAGCGTCGCTGCCGGCAGGCGGTGAGCGTCGATGTCCCGCGCGGCGAGGAATTGCGGCACGATCAGCAGCGTGCCAGCGGTTTCGCCCGAGGCTTCGAGCGCGGCCTGAGCCGACCGGTAATAGGTGTCCGCGTTGCGCAGCCGGCCATGGATGACGATGACGGCGCGGACGATCTCGGGCAGCGGCAACGACCAGTCGCGCGACACATAGAGCCGCAGTGCGCCTTCCCCCGCCGGTGTGGCCACGGTCATGGTCTGATCGGCGACGGCCGTCACCGGCCGACGATCGGGGGCGGCCTCGTCCTCGGCGCGGACGGCGCCGGCCCAGAGCGCCAGCGCCAGCGCCAGCACCCCGCCGGCGATCGGCTTCAGCGGCATTGCCAGCGTCGCGCTTCTCCCGCGTGCGCGGCTACGCCGCCTTCAGCAGGATATTCTGCTCGCGCTCCAGCACCTTGCGCACGGCGGGACGCTCCAGCATCCGGTCTTTCCAGGCGCTGAAGCTTTTGAGATCCTTCACCGGCAGCTCGATGCGCGCGCCCCAGCCGAAGAAGACCAGGGCATAGGGGTCGCAGACGGTGAACTGATCGCCTTGCATCCATTTCTTGCCGGCGACGAGGCCGTCGATCTCCTGCAGGGCGTCCCAGAAGTTCTTCTTGCCGGTCGCCTTGACCGAGGGGGCGGCAATCGGGTCCTCGGCGAAGCGCTCGGGACGGAAGATATGGGTGAAGGCGGGATGCACCGAGTTCGACAGCCAGGCCATCATCGAGACGCAGCGCGCCTCGGCGGCGAGATCCTTGGGCAGCAAGCCCTTTTCAGGGAAGCGCCGGCCGAGATAGGTGAGGATCGCGGTATTCTCGATCAGCACGCTGCCGTCATCGAGCCGCAGCGCCGGCACCTTGCCGCGCGGGTTGATCTTGAGGTATTCGGGCGTTCTCTGCTCGCCCTTGGCCAACGCCACCAGCTTGCTCTCGAATGTAGCGCCGGCTTCCTCGAGGCTGATATGCGACGCCATGGAGCAGGCGCCGGGGCTGTAGAAGAGCGTCAGCATGGGTGCATCCTCCAGATCCTTGCCGCCGGAAAATCGGCCGCAATTGTGCCCGTTGGGCCGCGCCCTGTCCATGGCGGCCCACCGCAGTGCTGGCCGAGCCGACCGGTTTCGCTAACACATGGTGCCGTCCCGCCGCGGAGGCAACGCAGAAGTCGAACCGACGGCGCCGGGGATCGAGATCGACGACGACGCTGCGGGCTTCGTCGGGGGCTGTAGACACTTTCGGCCGATGGCGGCGTTAGCCTCCGGCCCGACACGACACGCGCACCAAGGGGGGACCGGAGATGACGCGCATTCTGCTGGTGGAAGACGACCCGGACGTTCGCCCGCTGCTTGAGCACGTCCTGCTGGCCGAGGGCTACCAGGTTGACGCCGCCGGGACCCTGGCCAAGGGTCGCTGGCTGCTGGAGGCCAATGCCTACGATTTTGTCTTGGCAGACGCCGAGCTTCCCGACGGCAACGGGGTATCGCTCGCGGCGCAAGCCGCGGAGCACGGCGTCAAGGCGCTGGTCATGACGGGCTATGCGCTGCGGCTCCCGCAGCAGGAGTTGGACCGCTTCGACTATGTGATGAAGCCGCTGCGCCCGCGCGAGCTGCTCGATGTCGTGGCGCGATGCCTGAAGCCGGAATCGGCCGCTTAGCCCGGGGCGCGCCGCCGACCCGCCGCGGGCGGAGCGTTCAGCGGTCGAGCCAGACCTCGGTCAGGTCCTGCTCGAGATAGTGGCTCGGCGTCAGGTGCCAGCCCTGCATCGCCGTCGAGGCGGCGGCGATGCGGTTCCACCACAGGAACGGCACGCTATAGGCCTCGGTCAGCGCATGGCGCTCGAAGTCGCGCACGATCCTGGCGCGCTGGCGCGGATCGGTGGCGACGGCCTGACCGACATAGAGGCTGTCGAGGAAGCGGTCGGTCGAGCCGGCGAAATTGCTCGGCGAGAGATCGCTCGAGACGTATTTCGCCAGCTGCAGCGTGGGGTCGTCGACATAATCGCCGCCGAAATCGATCGCCGCCGCGAAATCATGGCGCTGCAGCGCGCCTTCCCAGTCCTTGGTGGCGAGCTTGCGCTGGCTGACGCTGACGCCGATCGCCTGCCACGCGGCGATGAGGTAGTCGGCGGCCGGGCCGTAAGGCATGGCGATGTCGCGGTTGGTGAGCACGAAGCTGAGGCTGCTATGGCCGGATAGGGCCAGCAGCCGCTTCGCCTCGGCGCGCGCGGCGACGATGTCGCGTCCGAAGCCCGGAAGCGTGGTCAGCTCGCTCTCCGGCGTCGCGAGCGCGAAGCCCGGCCGCAGCAGGCCGCCGACGAATTTGAGGAAGGTGGTGGCCTGCAGGCTCTCCGCCGCCCGCCAGCGGTCGATGGCGAGCGACAGCGCGCGGCGCACCCGTGCATCGTCGAAAGGCGGTTGCCGGGCGTTGAACACCACCATGAGGTCGATGAGCCAAGGCGCCTCGCCGAGCGCGATCCGGTCGCCCATCGCCTCGGCGAGCTGGTCCCGCTCGGCCGGCGTCACGCTGCGGAATTCGGCCAGCAGCGTGCCTTTCGCAAGCCCGTCGACCACCTTGGCGCCGGCGAGGAAATGCGCGACATAGCCGTCGAGATAGGGGCGGCCCGGGAGGAAGTAGCGGTCGAAGCGCTTGCCCGTCCAGTGATCGCCCTTGACATGCTCGACGAAGCTGAAGGCGCCGCTGCCAAGGATGTGCGTCTGCGGGAAGAGCGGGTCCTGCTTGAGCTTTGCCGCGCTGTAGATGCAGTTCCAGGGCGAGGCGAAATTCGCCAGCATCGCCGCCTCGGGCCAGCGCAGGTGGAACACCACGGTCAGCGCGTCCGGCGTGTCGATGCGATCGATGGCGGCGTAATAGACCTGGCGCGCCGAGACGACGCCGTCGGGCGGGTGGACGATGCGCTCGTAGCTCGCCTTGACATCGGCCGAGCCGAGCGCGCTGCCGTCGTGGAACTGCACATTCGGCCGCAGCCTGAACGTATAGGTGAGCCGGTCGGCCGAGACGCTCCAGCTCTCGGCGAGATCGCCCTTCACGTGCGGATAGTCCTCGCCGTCGAATTTGAGCAGCGTCGAGTAGTGCGGCGCCACCGGATGCAGGAAGGCGAAGGAGACGTTGGCGTGGCAATCGTAATTGCCGGGCTCGGCGTCGACAGCGAAATCGAGCACGCCGCCGCGCCGGGGCTGCGGCTCGGCGGCGGCGGCGGCAAGCATGAGGGCGGCGAGCGTGGCGGCGGCGCCAGCCGTCCTGAGGCCCGACCACAGGATCTCGGCGCGTCGTCGTCGTCGGAAGAGATGGCGCTTGGACACCGGGAATCCTCCTCGAGGGGCTACGGTTGTTGCGGCGGGCTCAATTGCCGTGCTCGCTCTGCCAGTGCCGGAACTGGTCGTAGAGCTGGTCCTTCTGCTCGGCGGTGAGCGTCTGGTTGCCGCTTGCCTTACTGCGCTCGTCGAGGAATTTGACGAAAATGTCGCGCAACTGGTCCGCGTTGAAGGCCGCGGGCGCGCTGCCGTTGCGCTTGATCCAATCCTCGGCCGGCGCGAAGCGGCGCCAATGCGGCAGCTCGGCGGCGAGGTTCACCTCCTGCCACTTCGGATGATGCGGCGCCTCGAGCAGCTTGGGGAATTGCGTGAAGAAGACCTCGACGAAATTCGCCACATTGCGGTAGCGCTCGGAGCCCGGCGGCAGTCCCGCGACGATCAGCGCGGTGCCGACCGCGACGGTGTCGACCGGGTGGGACGGCGCGACGAGATCGGGATAATCCTCGCTGCCGAGCCGCGCCGGGAGATAGGCCGAGGCGATCTCGCCCTTCAGCGGCACGGCGAGGAAATGCAGATTGTCCTGCGGCCGTACCGCCTGGAAGAGCGCCGCCGGCTTGCCCACCACCACCGCCATCGCCGCGATCTCGCCCTGGCGCAGCTTTTCCAGCGCCAGCGCCTCGCTGTAGGCGGTGGGCTCGATCTTGATCTTGAGCAAGTCGAAAAGCCGCGGGGCGGTGAAGGCGCTGCCGTCATCGGGCGTGCCGATATTCACCTTCTTGCCGGCGAGATCGCCGATGGCGCCGATGTCGCCGCGCGCCAACAGGTGGAACTCGTCGTTGTCGAGCTTGGCGATATAGGTGACGAAGCCGTCGATATTGGCGTAGAGCTTCTGCGCGCGGGCGTGGTCGAGCACGTCCGTCTGGACGATGGCGAGATCGACGCCGCGCAGCACCTTGAGATCGGCGAGGTTCTGGAAGGCGCCCTTGCCGACCACCGGCAGCACCCGCCGCGTCGCGCCGTCATCGAGCATGTCGGCGAGATCCTCGGCCATGCGCAGCGAGGTGCTGCCGACATTGCCGGCGACGATCTCGACCAGGCCGCGATTGGCACGCTCGCTGAGCGCGTCGGCGGCATGCGCGCCGCCGGCCAGGAGGAGCGCGAGCGCCAACGCGCTTGCGGCGACGCCGGTCAGGCGGCGGAGATCTGCTGCAGGAAATCTCATGCGGGGCACCCCAACGTCGCGCCAGCGCCGATCAGCCGGCGTATCTGGCCATCAGCCGCTGCATCAAGCCGTCAGCGGCCTTGTCGCCGGCGGCGCTCGCCTTGCGATACCAGCGCGCCGCGGCGACGGGATCGCCGCGGATACCGCGGACCAGCGCCTCGGCGAGGAAGAGCGGATCGTAGGTCTTGCCGGCGGCGGTGGCGGCGGCGGCGCTGCCGCCCTCGGCGGCGCGCTCGTAGAACAGCCGCGCCGCGGCGATGTCGCCGGTGGCGAGCAGCTTGTCGCCGCGCGCGAGCAGCAGCGCTACCTCCTGCGGCGACACGGCCGGAACTGGCTCGGGCGACGGCGGCGGCAAGACGGCGTTCTCAGGCGGCTCGGGCGCCGGGACGCTCGCGGCCGGCGCGACCGGTGCGGCGAGCGCCAGCGACGGCGCCACGGGTGGGGGCGGCGCGCGCGTCACGAAGAAGAAGACGCCGACCAGCGCCAGCGCGCCGACGGCGGCGAGCAGCGCAAGCGTCAGCCTGGCGGTGCGCCGCGGCGTCTCGGGGGGTAGGGTGGCCAGCGCGCTTGCGGGATCAGGGGGGCTGACCGGTGAAGGCGCGCTGGCCGGGAACCGCGTCACCGTGCCCGCGCTGTCGCTCGGCGGCGGGCCCCCGTCGCGCTCGTAGGACCAGTACCAAGGGCGGAACCCCGAGGCCGAGGCATCGCCCTTGCTATAGAGCAGGGGGTCGCGGGTTTCATGGTGCTCGTCAATCGCCTCGGCCGCTTGCCCGTCGGCGGCGGCCTCGTCGGGCGCGCTGGCCGGGTGGGACCGTGCCGCCGCCAACAGGCGCTGCCGGGCGCCGCCGCGCGGCAGCGCGAAGAGCGAGGCCGTGGGCGCGCTTGCGCCGCCATCGCCGGCCGCGCCCGCCTCCTTGGCGGCGAGCGGGCTGGCCTCGAGGCGCGCCTGCTTGTCAGTGCTCACATTACTACCTCTGCCGGGACCGGGCCGCGATGGCCGCCCGATGACCGGCGCACGGGGTCCGATGCTCCGGATTATCCGCGCAAGAGGTGACAGAAGACAGATTTTTTAGATGGTATTTTAAGCACTTATGAGTGCTTTTTAAGATTTTTCTTACCGTGTTGCGAAGCGCCTGCCGCGACGCCTAGATCTTGAAGCTTTCCAGCGTCTCCGGCGCGAAGAGCGCTTCGGGCGCAAGCCGGCGCTGCGACAGGCCCTGCTCGTGATGGTAGCGCAGGAAGGTATCGAGCACATGCCGGTTGGGCTCAAGCCCATAGGCCCACCAATCCTCGCCCATCTCGCGCCGCACCTCGTCGACATGGGCGATCTGCCAGGGCAGCATGGTCTTCAGCGCGGCGGTGATGGCGAGATCGTTATAGGTCTTGCGCTGGGCTTCTACGAAGGCCTTGTGCAGCGCTTGCGCGATCCAGGGCTGGGCGCGGTAGAGCTCGCGGCGGATGACGACGGTGTGCATGATCGGGAAGATCCGCGTCTTGCGGAAATAGGCGCGCTCGATGTCGACATAGCTCTCGAACAAGCGCCGCACCGCAGCCGGCTGCGAGCGGTGCGTCGACGGCGCGCGCGCGGTATGCAGCGCGTCGATCTCGCCTGCAGCGATCATCGCCGCGAGCGTCTGGCGCGGGCCGAGCCGCTCGATGCGGAACTTCGCCGGCAGGTCGAGCGTCAGCTTCTCGTCGCGCCCGGGCTCCTCCTCGCCGCCGGTGAGGTAGGTGCAGCTCGCGGGGTCGACGCCGTACTCGTCCTGCAGGATGCCGCGGATCCAGACCGGCGCGGTCATCTGGTATTCCGGCGTGCCGATGCGCCGGCCGGCGAGCTGCTGCGGCTCGGTGATGCCGCTCTTGGCCGAGACGAAGATGCAGGAATGGCGGAAGAAGCGCGACGGGAAGACGGGGATGGCGATGAAGGGCGGCTCGGCGCGCATCAGCGAGACGGCGTAGGAGGAGAGCGACATCTCCGCCGCGTCAAACTCGCGATGGCGCAGCATGCGGAAGAAGGTCTCCTCCACCGGCAGATTGAGATAGGTGAGGTCGATCCCGTCCGGCGCGACGCTGCCATCGGCCAGCGCGCGGGTGCGATCGTAATCCCAGCAGGCGAGGGTGAGGCGAAGCCTGGACATCGTCGGCGCCGGTCCTTGTTCTCAGATGCCCAACTATACACAAAACCGCGGGGAACCAGCGCCGGCCCTACGTCGCTGGTGTACACCGGCGAC
>JBKQTR010000407.1:0-6182 GCA_052143095.1 Allostellaceae bacterium | reverse complement strand
CGCAGATGCCGGAATTTCCGCGGTCGGATTTCTCGCGGGTCCCCTACGCGGTGTTCATCGAGCCGGAGATTTACCAGGCGGAGCAGGAGCGGCTCTTCAAGGGGCCGCTCTGGTGCTATCTCGCGCTCGAAGCGGAGCTTCCCAACCCCGGGGATTTCAAGACGACCTTCGTCGGCGACACGCCCGTGGTGGTGACGCGCGGCAAGGAGGGCGGTCTCGCCGCCTTCGTGAACCGCTGCGCCCATCGCGGCGCCATCGTGCGGCGCGAGGCCTTCGGCAACGCCACCGAGCATCGCTGCGTCTATCACCAATGGTGCTACGACACGACCGGCGCGGTGACCGCCGTCCCCTTCGTGCGCGGCATCAAGGGCAAGGGCGGCTATCCCGCCGATTTCGACCCGAAGCTGCACGGGCTGCGGCGGCTCGGCGTCGAGACCTACCGGGGGGTCGTGTTCGGCACGTTCAGCGACGCGGCCGAGCCTCTGGCCGCCTATCTCGGCGACAGCCTCACGCGCCAGCTCGATCGCCTGTTCTGCAAGCCGGTGAAGGTGCTGGGCTATATGCGGCAGATGATCAACGCTAATTGGAAGCTCTACTACGAGAACGTCAAGGATCCCTATCACGCGGGGTTGCTGCATCTCTTTCACGCCACCTTCGGCCTCTACCGGCCGACGCAGGCCGGCGGGCTGATGATGGACAAGCACAAAGGCAGCTCCGTCCTGTTCAACATCGGCGGCAATTACGACCGCGCCGAAGCGGAGCAGCAGTACCGCGACAAGAAGAAATACGTGCCGGAATACGACCTCGCGGACAACTCGCTGCTGGCGAGCCGGCCGGATTTTCCCGACGGCGTCGCCAACATGATCATGACGGTTTTTCCGAGCCTGGTCGTGCAGCAGATCATGAACACGATGGCGACGCGCCAGATCCGCCCGAAGGGGCCGAGCCAATTCGAGCTCTACTGGACCTATTTCGGCTTTGCCGATGACGATGAGGAAATGCTCGACATCCGCCTGAAGCAGGCCAATCTCGTCGGTCCCGCGGGCTACATCTCCATGGAGGACAGCGAAGCGGCCGAGCTCGTCCAGCGCGGCGTCGCCAAGGACAAGGAGCATTGCTCGGTGATCGAGATGGGGGGGCGCGGCCCGATCGAGGATGTCGACTATCTCATCTCGGAAATCCCGATCCGCGGCTTCTGGCGCCGCTATGCCGAGGTGATGGACATGCCGGTGGCGGAGCCGCCGCGATGACCGTCCTGATCGACCGCGATATCGAGCTTCATCACGCGGTGGAGCAGCTCGAATACCGCTACGCGCGGGTGCTCGATGCGATCGAGCTCGAGGCCTGGGTCGACCTCTTCGCGGAGGAGTGCCGCTACAAGATCCTGCCGCGCGAGAATTACGAGCGCGGCCTGCCGCTGGGGCTGATCAACTGCGACAGCAAAGGCATGCTGCGCGACCGGGTCCGCAGCCTGCGCGAGGCCAATATCTACAACATCCATCATCCCCGGCGGATGGTCGGCAATGTCGAGATCCTCGCCGCCCGCGACGGCGTGTTGCAGGTGGTCGCGAACTACACGGCCTATCAGACCGATGCCGAAGGCGTCACGCGGCTGTTCAGCGTCGGCCAATATCGCGATGTCATCGTCGTCGAGGCCGCCGCGCTCAAATTCCGCGAGAAGCTGGTGCTGCTCGACACCTTCAGCGTCCCCAACCTCCTGGCGATCCCGCTCTGAGCCCGTGATCTTCCCGCTTAAGGCAGTGCGATCGCCTATGAGGCTCACCACGGAGGCACGGAGGACACGGAGAAACGAAGATTGGCGCGCCCTGCCTTCGCCGAAGCGAAGCCGCTTCGGCTTCGCGCAGGCAGGTTCGCGCGCCCAACACCCCTTCTCCGTGCCCTCCGTGCCTCCGTGGTCAATCTTTCCCGCCGGCGGCACCGCCGATCTTCAGCGGCTGATCGCCGGGGTCCGGCGCCGCTTCCGACCTCAGCGCGGCGACAAGTGCGCCGTGAAGAACGCGACCACGGCGGCGTCGAAGTCGCGGTGGAAGGCGATGCGATCGAAGCCGGGCGGGTCGCGGCAGATATCGGGTGCGACGCCGGCCAGCCCTGCGCTGCACAGCGCCAGGAAGGCGAAGTGGCCGGCATTCGGCACCACATGGTAATCGGGCTTGGTCGGCAGCGCCTGAGAGACGGCCTCGGTGTGATAGGGATGCGGCAGGATCTCGTCCTTGTCGCCGCGCCAAAGCTGGATCGGCACCGTGATCCCCGCCAGTCCCTCGCGCGTGAAGGCATAGCCGATGGCTGGCGCCGCGATCACCGCCGCCTTGACGCGCGCATCGTGCACCCAGGCGGAGCCGGGCGGCGCCGCCGCCGCGCGATCGAGATGGCGCTTCTCCGCCTCGAGGCAGCCCCAATCCTCCGGATGCGCCGCGCAAAAGCCGCGAACCAGCGAGAGATCCGGCGTGCCGCCGATGGTCACCAGGGTGGTGGCGCCGCCGGCGGAGAAGCCGAACATGCCGATGCGCGCGGCATCGATGTGGTCATGCCCCGGCCAGGCGGACAGCATGTAGTCGAGCGCGCGCGCGATATGCCGCGAGCGGCTTGCGAAGTCGCCGAACTTGCTGTGGTCGCGGTAGTTGTCCCCGGTATGGGTGGCGGCGACCACGACGAAGCCGGCCCCGGCCAGCGCCAGCGCTGTGTCGTAATGCCCCTCGAAGGAGCCGCCGGTGCCGTGCGAGAAGACGATGAGCGGCAGCCGCGCGCCGGCGATCGCGCCGTTCGGCGCCACGCTCTGCTCGAAGAGGCCAAGCCGCTGCGGCGAGGCCGGGGCATCGCTCGGATACCAGATGCCGATCTCGAGCGGCTGATCGTCGGGATCGGGCGCCGTCCCCTGCTGGAAGCCGATCGCCGCTGCCGGCGTCGAGAGGAGCATCAGGGCGATCATCACCGCGGCGATGCCGTTCATGCCGCACCTCCGCTGTCGCGATCCCTCACCCGCGAACCCGCCGCTTTCGTCATCCTGATCATCGGCAGCGTGAGCCCGTTGGGCAGCGGCGCCTCGTAGGGCTCGCGGGCCTGATAGCCATGCGCCCGGTAAAGCGCCACGCCGGTCAGCGTCGCCATGAGCTCGAAACGGGTGAAGCCTGCCGCCCGGGCGGCCGCTTCGCAGGCTTGCAAGATTTGTCCGCCGATGCCGCGCCGCGTCCAGCCGGGCGCGACGAAATAGGCGCGGATGCGCGCCGCGTCGCGTTCGGGGTCGAGTTCCTGATCATCCTTCCCGGCGATGGCGTCGCTGCCGAACAGCGTTCGCCGTCGGCTCCAGCCGCCACATCCGACGAGACTGTCGCCGGCTTCGGCGACGACATAGGTTTTGTCGCTGATGAGCCGGCTGTCCACGCCGAAGACGGTGCCCAGCGCGCCGCGCCGTTGCGCTTCAGAATAATCCGGGGCCTGCAGCACCATGACCGCCTTCTCGATCAGCGCTTCGAGAGCGGGCACGTCCTCAAGCGCGGCCAAGCGTAGCTTTACCTGCATGACCCCACCCTAGCGCGGATGACGCCGGTCAGACCAGCCGCCCGCGCGCTCCGACAAAGGCGCAAATCTTCTCCTCTCCGCCCCGGGGGGCGGAGAGGTCGGGTGAGGTTGGGGCTATCGCACCGGAACCGCTTACGCCGTCGGCACGACCTCTTGGCGTTGCCTGATGGCGTTGAAAACGGTTGCGGGAACGCGAACGCGGCTGTCCCTCCCATAAAGGGCGCGCAGTTCGCCGAAAGCGTCGTCGGGCGTGCGCGCGAGCGCCGCCAACCGGTCGCAGAGCGCGAGCCTCTCGTCATCGATCTCGCCGTCGTCGCGCGGCATCGCTCCCCAGACGTCCCAGGGCAGCATCTCCATCGTGTTGAGCGCGGCGACATCACGCAGGACGTTGCCGGCGATGAACCACAAGCCGCGCATGTCCAGGATGCCGAACTTGGACGGATCGGCTTTGCCGGCGCGGCAGCGCGTCCAGGCCTCTCCGGCGCTCAAGAAGCGGTCGAGCGGGACATCGAGCGGATCGAAGTCTGTCTTGAAGAGCGCGCGTTGATGCGCGTCGAGCTGTGCGTCCATCCTCACCCAGCGTCTCTCGCCGGCGTTCCAGTATTCGCAAACCCAGTGATCCCAAAATTTGCCTCGCTCAAAATATGACGCGAAGCCGCAGCGTCCGCGCGCCGGTATGCCGCGTGAGCGCAGCATGGCGACAGCCATCACCGTGAAATGCCGGCAGACGCCCACGAGACGCGAGCCGAGCGGCCGGGCGGCAGAAAGCGGCCGGCCGTCGCGGGCCAGGATCCGATCCAGCATCTGCATCACGGATCGGAGGTGCGATTGCGCTCTGCGCGCGTCCGTCAGCGTGACGCCATAGCTCGATGCGATGTGCTCGTGCAGCAGCAGGCCCAGCACGATCGCGGCAAGACCGGCGACGTCGCGCGGCAGACTGTCGAACAATTCGGCGAGGTGCCCTGGCGACGTCATCGCCGACTGTTCCAGGTAGAAGCGAAGACTATCCTCCGGCGGCTCCGCGCCGCCGCGCCCCTCAAGGACGGATAGGTGTTGGTTCATGGCACAACCTCCTGCGAAACCGACCATGTAGGACATTGTGCAGCGGATTGAGGGGCGCGCTTGATCGACGTTGCGCAGAGGCGCCTGCTGGCCAGGCTCTCGAAGGCGCATCGCGACGAGCTCGAGCGGCTGGCGCCGCTGCTGCGGCGCCGGCGGGCGACCCCCGCTTCTCCTCCACCCCCGCATCTTCTAACCTCGCCTCCATACCGGAGGCTCCTCATGAAAGCCGTCGCCTTCTTCCGCCCGCTCCCCATCGACCATCCCGAAAGCCTCGTCGACATCACCATCGACAAGCCCGCACCCACCGGCCGCGACCTCCTGGTCAAGATCGCCGCGGTCTCGGTCAATCCCGTCGACACCAAGGTGCGCCGCCGCCCCACCCCTTCGCCGGATCAGCCGAAGATCCTCGGCTGGGACGCCGCCGGCACGGTCGAGGCGGCGGGGCCGGATTGCGTGCTGTTCAAGCCCGGCGATACGGTCTGGTACGCCGGCAGCATCGCGCGGCCGGGCTCCAATGCCGAGTTCCAGCTCGTCGACGAGCGCATCACCGGCCGCATGCCGAAGACGCTCTCCTTCGCCGAGGCGGCGGCGCTGCCGCTGACCTCGATCACCGCCTGGGAGATGCTGTTCGACCGCTTCGCGATCCGCATCGGCAAGCCGGCTTCGGCCGGCGCGCTGCTGATCATCGGCGGCGCCGGCGGCGTCGGCTCGATCGCGCTGCAGCTCGCGCGCCGCCTCACCGGCCTCACCGTGATCGCCACCGCGTCGCGCCCGGAGACGCAAGCCTGGTGCCGCGAGCTCGGCGCGCATCACGTCATCGATCACGGCAAGGGTCTCGCCGAGCAGCTCGCCGCGCTCGGCCATGAGACCGTCGACTATCTCTTCTGCACCACCGCCACCGAGCAGCATCTGCCGGCCATCCCCGATCTCGTGACGCCGCAGGGCAAGTTCGGCCTGATCGACGATCCCAAAGCGCTCGACGCGCTGCCCTTCAAGCGCAAGAGCCTGTCGATCCATTGGGAGGCGATGTTCGTCCGCTCGCTCTTCGCCACCCCCGACATGATCGCTCAGCACAATTTGCTGAACGAGGTCGCGGGCCTCGTCGAGGACGGGCTCATCCGCACCACGCTTACCGACACGCTGGGCCGCATCGACGCCGCCAGCTTGAAGCGCGCCCATGCGCTGATCGAGAGCGGCCGCGCCAAGGGCAAGGTGGTGCTGGAATGGTGAGCAGCGCGGGCTCGGTGCTCAGCGCCTGGGGATCGCGTTGCTGATCGCCCGCGGATCGTGCCGCGCCGGCGCGCGCGACGCGAGAAAAGCTTGGTAAAGCGTCGTGCGGCTCCCCACGTACCACTGTGCACAGCAGAGCACATAAAAAGGTGTTTTGTCTTCGCTGGAAGGAACATCATTTCCTTCCAAAGAGGAGTGAACCGCCATGCCCAAGTATTTGCTTCAAGCGTCCTATACCGCTGAAGGTCTGAGGGGTCTGCAGAAGGACAAGGCTTCGGGCCGAAGGCAAGCGGTCGTCAATGCCTTGGAGCCTTTGCGAGGCAAGATTGAATCCTTCAATTTCGCTTTCGGTG
>JBKQTR010000406.1:0-5615 GCA_052143095.1 Allostellaceae bacterium | reverse complement strand
GTTGTTGGTGGTGGAAGATTAGCACAAGCCTTGCCATTCGGACACGGCTTCGCCAGCTGAAGCTGCCCTAATCGAATAAATGGGGTCAGAGTAGATTTCTCTTAATAAATGGGGTCAGAGTAGATTTCTTTTTAATAAATAATAAATGGGGTCAGAGTAGATTTCTTTCGCGGCGGCTGCTAGCCTCTACCGCGCGCCGTCGCAGAAGAGGTATCCCATGGCCAGAGGCGGCCGCTACTTCCTGCCCGATCAGCCGCTGCATGTGATCCAGCGCGGCAACAATCGCGAACCGATCTTCTTTGACGACAGCGACTATGCGCGCTACCGCGACTGGCTCGCCGAGGCTGCGGCGGCCTATGGCTGCGCCATCCACGCCTATTGCCTCATGACCAACCATGTGCATCTGCTGGTGACGCCGCAGCGCGCGGACAGCCTGCCGCGCACCATGCAGTCGCTGGGCCGGCGCTATGTGCGGTACGTCAATTTCCTCTATCGGCGGAGCGGCACCTTGTGGGAGGGCCGCTACCGCGCGGCGCCGATCGACAGCGAGGCCTATTTCCTCGCGTGCTGCCGCTACATCGAGCTCAACCCGGTGCGCGCCGGGCTTGCCGCGCATCCCCGCGATTACCCCTGGTCGAGCTGGCGCGCGCATGCGGCGGGCGCCGCCGACGCGCTGGTGAGCGAGCATCCGCTCTATCGCGCGCTCGGCCGCAGCGCGGCCGAACGGCAGAAGCAATACCGTGCGCTGTTTCGTCCGGCGCTCGACCCGGTCTTCGTCGACGCGCTACGCGCCGCCACCAATGGCGGCTGGGCGCTCGGCGGCGAGCGCTTCAAGCGGCAAATCGCCAAGACGCTCCGCCGCCGCGTCGCGCCGCTGCCGAAAGGGCGGCCGCCTAAAGACAAGGGCGACAAGCGGCAGATAAATTTACTCTGACCCCATTTACATATGGGAGAATCTCGCCGCGCTTGCCAATCTGTCCGGGCAGTGGATCGACCGCGTGCACCGGCGGCGTCCGCCGAAGCTCATCGTGCTCGACATGGATTCGAGCGAGAGCCCGATCTACGGCGAGCAGGAGGGGAGCGCCTACAATGGCCACTTCGGCTGCAACTGCTATCACCCGCTGTTCGTGTTCAACCAGTTCGGCGATTTGGAGCGGTGCGCGTTGCGGCCCGGCAATGTCCACAGCGCCGATAACTGGGAGGGCACGCTGCGCCCGGTGATCGCGCGCTATCAGGGCAAGATCGCGCGCCTGTATTTTCGCGCCGATGCGGCCTTCGCCATGCCGGAGGTGTACGAGTTCCTCGAAGCCGAAGGCATTAGATATACGATCCGCCTCCCGGCCAACCGCGTATTGCAGGACAAGATCGGCCACCTGCTCACCTGTCCGGTCGGGCGTCCGCCGAACGAGGTGCGGCGGTTCCACGCGAGCTTCAGCTATCAGGCGCAGAGTTGGAAGAAGCCGCGCCGCGTGGTCACCAAGGTCGAGTGGCACCCGGGTGAGCTTTGCCCGCGCGTCGGCTTCATCGTGACTAACTTGGTGCGGTCGGCCGAACGCGTGGTGGCCTTCTACAACCATCGCGGCACCTGCGAGCAATGGATCAAAGAGGGAACGGGCGCGATCAGATGGACGCGGTTGTCGTGCCGCTCTTTCGCCGCCAACGCCGTCCGCCTCCAGCTTCATGCGCTCGCTTACAATCTCGGCAACTTCATGCGGACCCTTGCGATGCCCGAGGTGGCGGAGCCATGGTCGCTGACCAGCTTGCGCGAGAAACTCATCAAGATCGGCGCCAAGGTCGTCAGCCACGGACGCTACGTCACTTTCCAAATGGCCGAGGTCGCGGTGCCGCGACAACTGTTCGCCGACATCCTGCGGCTCATCGCGCGACTGCGCGCGCCGCCAGCGCCAGCGTGAGACGGTCGCTGATGACGCTCTCAAGAGCACCCAATGGGAGGGAGTGCGTCCTAATGTTAAGAAAAATGGCCAGATCAGCCCCTCAACCACCGTTTGCGATGCCCGAGGCGCCGGTAGCCGCATGCGCCGGGGCGCTGGATTGCAGGAGGTTCCGAAAAGTGAGAGTATTCACGCCAGATCGGATGTCATCCGGGGAATTCCGGACAATGTGGAACCAAGGGGAGGACGCTCATGAAACGCTGGGCGATAGGAGCCCTTTGCGCGGGTTGCATACTTATTGGTTCAAGTCAGCCCGTTTTGGCGTACACATTTTATTACGAGAGTGCGATCGCTTATGATCCCACTACTGGCGCGCTTGGCTGGTCGACCGGCTCGTTGTACACGCGAGATGCCGTCCAAGCTGCTTTGCGAGCATGTCAAGGCCACGGCGGTACGCATTGTAAACTTGCCATTCCTACATTCGACAGTTGCGGCGCTGTAAGCGTCGGATCAAATGGTCATTATTGGGGGATTGGTCTTACCAAAGACCTCGCTGTCTCTCGGTCCATGAATGCCTGCGGGCAGGATGGTAGCCGCCAATGCAAAGTGGTCGTTTCTCTTTGTAGTGAAATGGGGTCGGCCCCGGATGTGAATCCCTTGCCGGGTCTTGGTGGGGGCGGCGCGAATACATGCAACAACCCGCACCTCCCGAACTATAAACCTTACATGGGACCGCTGTGCGAATAGGCGAGGCTTGTGGTGTCATGATGCGTTCTACTGTCATCGCTGCTTTCGCCCTGGTCTTTTTCACTGCCGCTGCTGCTGCGCAGACGACGCCGCTGCAAGGCAGCGCCATCTACAATGAAACGCTGATCCCGCCAGGATCGAGCTACCCTGGTCCTTTCTACATTTGGAGCGACGGCAGCCATCATACTAAGCCTCAGCCGCGCACCGTGACACGCAGTCCGCCCTCTAAGCCCAGCCCGCCCTCTCAGACCATCCATGGCAACGCTGAGACGAATGATCCGGGCGGCTACAAGGTCGGCGCGGAACGCGTCGCCAATGGCGACATCAAAGTGTGGATCGGCAATTCCCACCCCAACGGCTTCACAGTTACGCACGTGCTGCTCGTGCCTGCGGGCTATTGGCACTACATTTCATGGGATCGTGCGGCGCAACTATTTCGGCCAAGGACAGGACGCCTTCGAGATCACGGCGCTCTACAACCAGCAGAACAACATCAGCCGCACGATCTACTATATTCACCTTTATCCGCCGAAGTAGGCCCGGCCACATGTAGATTTTACTGCTAGCCGCTCTAAATACCACGTTTCACGGGCGCGAGCGCTCGGAGAGCGTCAAGAAGTCAAGAAGCGCTATAAATGGACTTATCACGCCCCACAACAAATGAAAGAGAGTCTAAATCTCTTGCTCCACGAGGGGGCCGAAGATCGTGGATGCTGCACATCTGAAGCCGAAAGCTGGTGAATGCCGCATCAGCGCTGAAATCCCGGCTGAACATGATCAGCGCGGCGTGGGCGGCGGATGCAAGCCCGACCGCTATCCCGATACGGCAACCTGAGGCGCGATTTCTCTCGACGGGGAACTCGGATGTCCCGGTGAAAATCCGTTCTCGCCGCAGGCCGCGTCTTCGCCCATCTCGGGCGCCGTAAGGAATCCAAGGATGCAGGCGCCGTAGAGCGTGGCGAACTGGGGCGACGCAGCCGCCCAGTGCGTCGTCAGATTCGGTGGCTGGTCGACGACGAGATGGGGCAGCTTGCGGGCCATGAGGATCGTTGCCGTATGCTCGCCCCGGCCGCCCGGGTCGAAATCGTCGCCGTGGAAATAGAACGCCATGACGCGCGCTCGGCGCACCCGCTCCAGAAGCGGGTAGAGCTTCGCAGCGTTGTTGCGCCAACTGTCGAAGAACTCGGAGAAGCTGCCATAGGCCGCCGGCGCGGTGACAACGACAGCGTCGACCTCGTCGCTGGCGTCGGCCGCCATGAGCGCGAGAAACGCGCCGAAGGACTGACCAGCGAGCGCAATCCTCGGATACCCCTGCTGTTTCAACTTGTGCACTTGTTCGATCAGCCCGCGCGTCGACTCCGCTAACTTGTCGCTTGCACGCATCCGGTTGAAGCGGAGCGCGTCCCAGCCGCCATCCCGCAGAGCGGCCATATAGGGTGGCGTGGCGGCGCTTGAATCTTCAGAATCGACCGAGATGCCGTGGTTCCAGATCACGACCCCCGTCGAATTCAGGGGTCCGAGCATCGGCCGGTCCGGGACCGCCGGCGCAAGCCACATCTGTGCCCGGGCGGACGCCGGGGCGACCAGAGCAAAGCCCACAGCCAGACCGAACACAACGTTCCGCAATCCCATCCGACGGTCGTTGCGAAAAGACGGCGACGGTGAAGGTACGAAGGAATGTTGGTCAAAATCTGCCGAGCGACACGAAGGAGGCACCTGAGGAACGCGAAAGGACCCCATTTCGAGCCAAGACGAAGGACGACGATTGCGGAGCCCTGCCATGCGGCGCCACCTCAAAATCCCAATGCTCATCGCTAATACCGCGATCAGACTGGCCATGACGAGTTTGAAGTCTATCGCCTGATCGACGGTGAAGTCCTTGGCCTATCGCTGAGTTTTTCTGAGATGATCTGAGCAGGAACGCGAATGGTCGCGGCCGATTGAAATCCGATATCCCACATGGCCTGATCCTTTGCTGCACTGCTACCAGAGTGCTCCTGCTCCAGGCGGAGGCCGAGTTAAGTCTGGTAAAGTGCGGCAAATCATTGCAAAGGAGGCGCGAGATCTACCCAAAACGACCCGCCGGGACGCACAACTCCCGGCTGCCGTCAGATCGGAATGGTGGCCGGCTTCAGATCGGAACAGGTGGCCGCCTTCGCATTGGAATACCCGGCCGCCTTCGTCGGAATCTGCACTTTCGCGCGCGCCTCACTCTCAAATTACGGTGACAAATTACGGTGACAGTTTACTAAATAGATCCGCAGAAGAAGCAGAAAGACGCTGTTGAGGCTTTGGGCCGCGCCTGCGCGGCGCCAGCGGGCGGGCGAAGTGTAGCTCTAGGCGGCGGATCCACGCCGCCGTCCCCACCGGTCGGCCGGTCGTCTCGACGCAGCGCAGCGCCGCGAAGGCGGCGTCCTGGTCGAAGGGCTCATCGAGGAAAGCGGCGAACTCGTTCACTCGGTCGAGCAGGGGAGCGACTCTGACCACGCCGTCGTCTCGCCGCGCCAGATGCGCGCGGACGCTGGACCACGGCCAATCCTCTGCACGACGCACCAGGCGCGCCCGCACCGGATTGAGCGAGACGTAACGGACGGCGGTGATCAGATGATCCTCATCCATCGCCACCGAGCCGAACCGTCCCCTTCAGGCTTGCGGTGCGATACTCGACGGCTTTCCGCTCCGAATCGTCCACGCGTATTTGCCTTGGCTCTCGAACGAGCCATACCGCAGCCGTTTACCGCGCTCATCGCGTCGCCACGCGCGAGGATTTTTCCCACGAATGATCGCCGCTTGGTCCCAAGCGATGTCGCGATTTTTCTTTCTAGCCATAATCAATGTCTCCGACGTGGATGGAATTTCATGTGCAGCAGAATGCGTGGCATTTTACCGTACGGAATATCGGAAGCTTGCCTGCTCGCGTCAACCCGAATCATTTGCGGCGCGTCGATTTTTTGATCGTGTGCGTTAGATGCGGGA
>JBKQTR010000405.1:0-2763 GCA_052143095.1 Allostellaceae bacterium | reverse complement strand
CGAGCGCTGCGCGCTCGCGCGGGCGCTGCCGACCTCCCCCTCAAGGGGGGAGGGGTTGCGCCACCTAGCGCCGCGCGGTCCCCTCTATCCCGGCCTGCGGAGTAGCCCATGGATTTTCTTCAGGCCGTGTTCGTCACCCCCTTTGCCAGCATGTGGGACAATCCGGGATTCCTGCTCGAGGTGGTCATCAGTGGGCTACTCGAGGGCGTCATGTACTCGCTGGTAGCACTGGGATTCGTGCTGATCTACAAGGCCTCGGGCGTGTTCAATTTCGCCCAGGGCACCATGGTGCTGTTCGCGGCGCTCACCTTCGTCGGCATGCTCGAGAAGGGGCTGCCGATCTGGGCGGCGTTCCTCATCGCGGCGCTGGTGATGACGGCGATGGCGTTCGCCATCGAGCGCGTCGTGCTCAGGCCGCTGGTCAATCAGGAGCAGATCATCCTGTTCATGGCCACCATCGGCCTCACCTTCTTCCTCGACGGCTTCGGCCAGCTCGTCTGGGGCGGCGACGTCCACCCGCTCGATATCGGCATTCCCAACAACCCCTTGATCTTCGGCGGCGTGCTGGTCAACGAGTTCGACCTCTTCGCCGCCGCGGTCTGCGGCAGCCTGGTGGCGATCCTCGCCGTGTTCTTCCAGAAGACGGCGGTGGGCCGCGCGCTGCGCGCGGTCGCCGACGATCACCAGGCGGCGCTGTCGGTCGGCATTCCCTTGAAGACCATCTGGGTCATCGTCTGGGCGGTGGCGGGCATCGTCGGCCTCGTCGCCGGCATCCTCTGGGGCAGCAGCCTCGGCGTGCAGTTCTCGATCTCGCTGGTGGCGCTGAAGGCGCTGCCGGTGCTGATCCTCGGCGGCTTCACCTCGGTGCCCGGCGCCATCGTCGGCGGGCTCATCGTCGGCGCCGGCGAGAAGGTGGCGGAAGTGTTCTGGGGCCCGGCCACCGGCGGCGCCATCGAGGACTGGTTCGCCTACGGCCTGGCGCTGATCTTCCTGCTGTTCCGGCCGCAAGGCCTGTTCGGCGAGCGCATCATCGAGCGGGTATAGGAACCCAGCGCGATGCTCTACCGCGAGGCCGGACAATTCAAGACGAGCTATGCCGCCGACCAGGCGGTGTTCCCGATCCGCCAGGACCGCTTCCTCATCGCCGGCGCCTTGCTGCTCGCCTATATCGCGGTGCCGCTCTTCGCCAACGAATATTGGCTGCTGACCATCATGATCCCGTTCCTGGTCTTCGCGCTGGCGGCGCTGGGGCTCAACCTGCTCACCGGCTATGCCGGCCAGGTCTCGCTCGGCACCGGCGGCTTCATGGCGGTGGGCGCCTTTGCGACGTACAAGCTCGCCACCAGCTTTCCCGGTCTCAACATCGTCCTGGTGTTTCTCGTCGCCGGGGTCATCACCGCACTGGTGGGTCTGCTCTTCGGCTTCCCGAGCCTCAGGATCAAGGGCTTCTATCTCGCGGTGGCGACGCTCGCCTCGCAGTTCTTCCTGATCTGGATGTTCAACAAATTCCCGTGGTTCAACAATTACAGCTCGTCGGGCGTCATCAGCGCGCCGCAGCGCGCCGTCTTCGGGCATTTCTACGTCACCGGCGCCGAGGCCAACCCGGTCGACAAATATCTCTTCGTGCTGAGCTTCGTCGCGGTGCTGGCCTTTGCCGCCAAGAATCTGGTGCGCGGGCGGGTCGGCCGCTCCTGGATGGCGATCCGCGACATGGACATCGCCGCCGAGATCATCGGCATCCGCCCGCTCCAGACCAAGCTCCTGGCCTTTGCCGTGAGCTCGTTCTATTGCGGCATCGCCGGCGCGATGTGGGCCTTCATCTATACCGGCGGGGTCGAGCCGCTGGCCTTCGACATCGACCGCTCCTTCCAGATCCTGTTCATGATCATCATCGGCGGGCTCGGCAGCATCCTGGGCTCGTTCCTCGGCGCGGGATTCATCGTGCTGCTGCCGATCTTCCTCGACAACGCGCCGCGCTTCGTCGGGCTCGAGATCCCGGTCAACACCGTCTCCAACCTGCAATCGATGATCTTCGGCGCGCTCATCATCTTCTTCCTGATCGTCGAGCCGCGCGGCTTGGCGCGGCTGTGGCAGATCGGCAAGGAGAAGCTCAGGCTGTGGCCGTTCCCGTATTGAGGGGGGCAGCCCGGACAAGGCCGAGTGGGTTCAAACTTCGGACTGACCGACGACCCGCGCAGGACCATCGTCACCGGCTGAGGACGATCAAGCCGTACGATTACCGCGACGCCGCCAGCCTTCTCACCGATTTCTGGGCCGAGGTCGACGCGGTGCTCAAGGAGAGTGCTCCCATGTCGACGCTCAAGGTCGGCATCGCCAGCTACAAGGAGATGAAGGCGCGAAGCTTGCGGATCGCGCGCGGCGAGCACCGCGTCTCGGCAAAGGAGCCCAAGGTCTGGTTCACCTCGACGGAGTCCTTCGCCAAACTGCTCTCCGCTGGCAATCGCGACCTGCTGCGCATCATCGCGCAGCAGGCGCCGGGCTCGCTCGACGAGCTCGCGCGGCTCACCGGCCGCAAGAAATCCAACCTGTCGCGGACGCTCAAGACCATGGCAGGCCATGGCTTGGTCCGGCTCGAGCGCGGCGCACGCGGGCGCATCGCGCCGAAGCTGCTCCATGACCGGGTGGCGCTGGAGCTGCCGCTCGGCGGCGCGAAGACGTCAGCGGCACGGAAGATGGGATGACCGGCTGGGCGATGTCCTCACCTCGACCAGCAACCCGGCCGACCGCTTAGCGGTGGGCCCC
>JBKQTR010000404.1:0-12712 GCA_052143095.1 Allostellaceae bacterium | reverse complement strand
CGGCGCGCGCGTCGAGCCGCTCAACTTCGAGATCGTCGCCGCGCTCCTCGCGCGCGCCGCCCGCGGCACGGTGCGGCTCAACCTCACGCGCGAGGAGACCTTCCTGACCCATCGCGGCCGGCCCGAGACGGAAATCCGCGTGAAGCTGGGCATGACGCGCCAAGGGCGGTTGACCGCCGTGGCCTGCGACGTGGTGCAGCGCGGCGGCGCCTATGCCAGCTACGGTATCATCACCATCCTCTATGCCGGCTCGCTGTTGCACGGCATCTATGACATCCCGGCGGTGAAATACGACGGCTGCCGCGTCCAAACCAACACGCCGCCCTGCGGCGCGATGCGCGGCCACGGCTCGGTCGATGCGCGCCACGCCTTCGAGTGCCTGCTCGACACCATGGCCGCCGAGCTCGGCCTTGACCCCTTCGCCGTCCGCCGCGCCAACCTGCTGGCGGCGCCGACCCAGACGGCGAACGGCATCATCATCAACTCCTACGGCCTGCCCGAGTGCCTCGACCGGGTGGAGAGCGCGAGCGGCTGGCAGAGGCGCAAAGGCCGCCTGCCGCCGGGCCGCGGCCTGGGCATGGCGTGCTCGCACTATGTCAGCGGCGCCGGCAAGCCGATCCACCGGACCGGCGAGCCGCATGCCGTGGTGGAGCTTCGGCTCGACTTCGACGGCGGCATCACCATCCTGACCGGGGCCGCCGATATCGGCCAGGGCTCCTCCACCATGCTCGCCCAGGCCGTGGCCGAAATCGTCGGCGTCGATCTCGGCCGGCTGCGCGTCGTCGCCACCGACAGCGCGGTGACGCCCAAGGACAACGGCTCCTATTCCTCGCGCGTCACCTTCATGGTGGGAAACGCCGCGATCGACGCCGCGCGGCAGCTGCGCGACATCCTCCTCGCCGCCGCGGCGCGAAAGCTCGAGAGCCGCCCGGACCGGATCGAGTGTGTGGGCGAGCGCTTCCGCGTCAGCGGCGGGGAGGGCCCCGGGCTTGCCTTCCGCGAGGTCGCGGCGGCCGCGCTCGCCCAGGGCGGCAGCATCACGGTGAAGGGAACCTTCACCGTCCCCGTCGAATACCAGGGCGGCAAGCATCGCGGCGGCGCCGTGGGCTCGACCATGGCGCTCAGCTTTGCGGCGCAAGTCGTCGAGGTCGATGTCGATGCCGACACCGGCATGGTCCGCGTCGAGAAGGTCTGGGTCGCGCATGATTGCGGGCGCGCCATCAACCCGCTCGCGGTCGAGGGGCAAGTGCAGGGCTCGGTATGGATGGGCATGGCTCAGGCCTTGGGCGAAGAGACCCGCTACGAGGGCGGCCTGCCGCTGCATGCGAGCCTGCTGGGCTATCCCATCCCGACGATCGTGGAGTCGCCGCCGATCGAGGTGCATATCGTCGAATGCCTCGATCCCAACGGTCCCTTCGGCGCCAAGGAGGCGAGCGAGGGATCGCTCGCCGGGTTCCTGCCGGCGGTGACCAACGCGGTGGCCGACGCCGTCGGGTTGCGCATGACGGAGCTGCCGATCACGCCCGACCGCATTCTCGAGGCGCTGGCGCGCCGCCAGCGCGACAGCCGGATCGCCGCGGCGCGTGGAGCCGCCTCATGAGCCTGCTTCCATCCTTTGAGCTGATCCGCGCGGCAAGCGTCGCCGAGGTGGTGGCCGCGCGACGCAGCCATGCCGACTGCCGCCTGCTCGCCGGCGGCACCGATCTCATCGCCAATCTGCGTCGCGGGCTCGGCGGCCCGGCCGCGCTCGTCGACATCACCGGGCTGCCCGGCATGCAGGAGATCGCGGCCGAGCCGGGCTGCATCCGCATCGGCGCCGGGGTGACGCTGTCGCGCCTCGTCGATGATCCCCTCATCCGGCGGAATTTCCCGGCGCTGGCCGACGCTGCGGCCACCGTCGCCGGCCCGACGCATCGGGCGAGCGCCACGCTCGGCGGCAATCTCTGCCTCGATACGCGCTGCGTGTTCTACAACCAGAGTGACTGGTGGCGGCGAAGCAACGATTTCTGCTTGAAGTATCGCGGCACGGTCTGTCACGTGGCGCCGACGGGAAACCGCTGCCATGCCGCCTATAGCGGCGATACCGCGCCGGTGCTTCTGGTGCTGGGAGCGCAAGCGGAGCTGGGCGGCGACGGCGGCACGCGCTGGATCGCGTTGGACGAGCTCTTCCGCGAGGACGGCGCCGCGCATCTCGCTCTCGGCGCCGACGAGATGCTCCTGTCCGTACGACTGCCGATCGAGCCCGGGCTGATGGCGGGATACGAGAAAGCACGCTTCCGCGGCGCCATCGACTTTCCGCTGGCCGGGGTCGCGGTGTCGTTGCGCCGGAAGGACAGCGCGCTGGCCGGGTTGCGCATCGCGTTGACCGGCACGAATTCACGGCCGCTGCTCGTCTCCGGCTGCGAGGCGCTGATCGATCGTCCGCTCGATGCCGAGGCGCTGCGGCAGATCAGCAAGCTCGTGCAGAAGCAAGTAGCGCCGATGCGGACGACGATCGTCCCTGCCCATTACCGCCGTCGGGCCGCAGCCGCGCTCGCCTGTCGCCTCGCCGGTCGGCTGTTCTCCCTGCCAGCGATGGCTTAGCGGCCCTTACGAGACGGGCCAGGCGGGACGCTCGCGTCGCCCCGCGACGCCCATCAGGGCAGTGAGCCGCTCCGGCGCGCCGAGGAGGTCGCGACTGTCGCTCTCGTGCACGATCCTGCCGCGGTCGAGCACGATCGCGTGCTCGGTGACGGCGAGCGCCAGACGGGCATGCTGCTCCACGAGCAGGATGGCGAGGTCGTCCTCGCGTCTCAGGCGCTCGATGCCCTCGAGCACGACATCGACGATCACCGGCGCCAGGCCCTCCAGCGGCTCGTCCATCAGCAGCACGGCGGGGCTGCCTATGAGCGCCCGGCCGATCGCCAGCATCTGCTGCTCGCCGCCCGACAGCTCGTTGCCACGGTGGTGCCGCCGCGCGGCAAGCGAGGGGAAGAACTCGTAGACGCGCGCCGCCGGCCAGCGCCCGGGGCGCGCCGCCACGTCGAGGTTCTCCTCCACCGTCAGCGAGCGGAAGATCTCGCGCTCTTGCGGAACCCAGCCGATGCCGAGCCGGGCGCGGCGGTGCGGCTCCAGCGTCGCTATCTCGCGCTCGCCCAGGCGGATCGCGCCGCCATGCAGCGTCGTGTGCCCCATGATGGTGGCGAGCAGCGTCGTCTTGCCGACACCGTTGCGCCCCAGCACGGCCATCGCCCCGTGTGGCGGCAGCGTCAGCGAGATGCCGTCGAGCACCACCGTGTCGCCGTAGCCGGCGCGTACCCCGTCCAGCCTGATGCCGAGCGCGGTGTCCGCCGCAGCGCTCATGTTGGCGCTCGCTCGCCGAGATAGACCTCGCGCACCGCCGAGTTGGCGACAATCTCCTGCGGCGTACCCTCGACCAGCACCTTGCCTTGCACCAGCACGGTGAGGCGGCGCGCCAAGCGGAAGACCAGATCCATGTCGTGCTCGATGATGAGGATCGCGATCTCCGGCGGCAGGCTCTCGATGACGTCGACGATGATGCCACTCTCGGCCGATGGCACCCCCGCCGCCGGCTCGTCGAGCAGCAGCACGTCGGGCTCGAGGCTGAGCGCCACGGCGATCTCGACCAGGCGCTGCCGGCCATAGGGCAGCTCGCGCACGCGGCGGGCCGCGTCCTCGGCCAGCCCGAGACGCTCGAGCGCGGCATAGGCGCCGTCGATGACGTCGTGGCGCGAGCCTGCCGCGCGCAAGAGGTCGCCGGCGCGGCCGAGCCGCTCGCTCGTCGCCATGCAGACATTGTCGAGCACGCTCAGGCCGCGGAACAGCGTGTTGATCTGGAAGGTTCGCGCCAGCCCGCGCTTGACGCGCTGCTCCTGCGCCAGCGCGGTGACGTCGACGCCGCCCAGCAGGATGCGCCCGGCGCTCGGCGGGAATCGTCCCGTCACCAGGTCGAGGAAGCTGGTCTTGCCGGCGCCGTTCGGGCCGATGAGCGCGTGGCGCGCACCGCGCTCCAGCCGGAAATTGATGTCGCTCGCGACGGCAAGGGCGCCGTAGCTCTTGCACAATCCGCGCGTCTCCAGGGCCGCGGCGTCGCCGGCCGTCATGACGGCCAGCCCCGGCGGCGCGTGAGGCGCTCGCCGATCCCCAACACGCCACCGCGCGCGAACACGACGACCAGCACGAGCAGCAGCCCGATCCAGAAGTACCAGTAGACCGGATCCTGCTGGGCGAAGCGGTCCTGCAGGATCATGTAAAGCGGCACACCGATAAAAGCGCCGTAGAGCCGCCCAACGCCGCCGAGAATCAGCATGATCAGCACGGTGCCGGAGCGCTCGAAGCCGAGCGCGTCGAGGGCGACGAACTGGGTCGTCTGGGCCATCAATCCGCCGGCGATCCCGGCCAATGCCGCCGAGATGGCGTAAATCACCAGTCGGCGGCGGAACACCGGCGAGCCGATCGCGCGCATGCGTTCCTCGTTCTCGCGGATCCCGATGAGCCCACGGCCGAACGGCGACTGGACGATGCGCCGTGCCGCCAGCCAGCCGAAAAACAGCACCGCCAGGCAGTAGACATAGGCAGTGTGGCCGAAGACGTCGAAGCGGAACAGCCCGAGCACGGGCGAGACCTGCATGCCCTGCAGCCCGTCGGTGCCGCCGGTGATCGCGCCGGCCTTGTTGGCGGCCTCCTGCAGCATGGCGGCGATCATCAGGGTCAGCATCAGCAGGGTCAGCCCCCGCGTGCGCAGGATGACGGCGCCGCTGAGGATGCCGACGAGACCGGCGGCCATGCCGGCGACGACAAGGCCGCTCAGCGGCTCGCCCCAGCCATGCGTCGCCAGGAGGCCGGCCGCATAGGCGCCGACGCCGAAGAAGGCGGCGTGGCCCAAGCTGACGATCCCGGCATAGCCCAGGATCAGGTCGAGCGAGAGCGCGAAAAGGATGGCCAGCAGGATTTGCGCACCGAGCGCGAGATAGTCGGGGAAGAGAAAGAACGCGGCCGCCGCGACAAGCCAGGGCAGCGTCTCCAGCGGGCGCAGCCGATGGCTCCGGCGCAACGCATCCACGGCGCTCGACATTCCCGACGGAGCCCGCCGCGCGGCGCCGTTGCCCGGACCGGCGCGCGAAACCAGCTCGCGCAAGGCGTCGGCGACCGACATGAGGGGGCGGGAGTGGTTCCGCTCCATCACGCACGCCCGAAGAGGCCATGCGGCCGCCACAGCAGAAGCGCCAGCGTCATGGCATAGATGAAGAAGGCGCCCAGCTCAGGCTGCAGGTACTTGAAGGCGGTATCCGCGGTGCCGACGAGCAGCGCGGCGAAGAACGGGCCACGGACGCTGCCGAGCCCGCCCACGGCGACGACAATGAGGAAGTAGATCAGCTGCTCGAGGGCGTAGCCGGGATCGATCGCCAGGATCTCGGCGCCGAGCGCGCCGCCCAAGGCGGCAAGCCCGCTGCCCAGCGCGAAGGCGAGGGTGAAAAGGCGGCTTGTGTCGATGCCGATCGATTGTGCCATGCGGCGGTTGTCGACCGCCGCGCGGAGCGTCGCGCCGAAGCGCGTGCGCTCAAGCCCGAGCCAGAGCAGGCTCACCACGAGCGCGCCGGAGACGATCAGGAAACAACGGTAGGTCGGGAAGCTGCGGAATCCCAGATCGAGCTGGCCGCCGAGATAGGCGGGCGGATGCATCGGCTGCGGCAGCGGCCCCCAGAAGAACTTGGCGGTCGCCACCGACATGAAGATGAGACCGATGCTGAGCAGCACCTGGTCGAGCTCGTCGCCGCCGTAGAGCCGGCGATAAAGCAGTCGTTCGAGGACGACGCTGCCGGCCGCGACGGCGAGGCAGGCGATGGCAATGGCGAGCGGAAAAGGGACGCCATAACCGTTGATCAGCGTCAGCATGACATAGCCGCCGGCCGCGGCGAAGACGCCATGGGCGAGGTTGATGAACCCCATCAGCCCCATGGTCACGGAAAGCCCGACCGAGACGAGGTAGAGCACCATCGCGAAGGCGAGCCCGTGGAAGGCGATGCTGATGAAGATCGAGACTGCGTCCATTGGGGCGGCCGCCTTCGCTGGGAGCCGCGCTTCGCCGGCGGGGACTGCCGGCGAACCGCGGCATCGATCGGTTACTTCGGCGGGTTCAACTCCTTCCAGGGGTCCTTGACCTGCGGAACGGTATCGAACTCGACGTTGCCGAGGCCTTCGCCCACCTTCTCGACGCGGCGGATATAGACGTTCTCGACGATGTCGCGCGTGTCCGCGTCGATTAGGATCGGGCCGCGCGGGCTGTCGGGGTTGGTCCAGCCTCTCAGCAGCGCCATCGCCTTGTCCGGGTCGGGATGGCCGTTGCTCGCCTTGATGACGGAGAAGATCGCCGCCATGCCGTCCCAGCCGCCGACCGACATGAAATCGGGGATCGACAGGGCGCCGTATTCGCGCTTCCACGCCGCGACATAGGCCTGGTTCTGCGGCCTTGTGGAGACCGCGGAGTAGGTGCCGCCGCTGATGATGCCAAGCGCCTCTTCGCCCATGCCCGGCAGCTCCGCATCGGGGACGATGTCCTGAGGCCCCAGCAGCTTGACGCCGTCCGCCTTGAGCCCGAGATCGGCATAGGCCTTCATCACCGCCGCCGCCTGCTTGCCCGACGGCACGAAGACGTAGAGCGCGTCGGGTTTGGCATCCTTCACCCGCTGCAGAAACGGCACGAAATCCTGGTCCTTGAGCGGGAAGCGCACGGCGCCGACGACTTCGCCGCCGGCATCCGTGAACGCCTTGGTGATGGCGGCCTCGCCGTCATGGCCTGGCGCATAGTCGCTCACCGCGGTGTAAATCTTCTTCATCCCGTTGCGCGCCGCCCATTGGCCCAGCGGATAGCTGGTCTGCCACAGCGTGAACGAGACGCGCACGATATAGGGTGAAGCGCGGGTGAGCCCGGCGCCCGCGGCGTTCATGATGACGAACGGTACCTTCACCTCGGTCGCCAGCGGCGCGATGGCGGCGGCGTTGGGCGACCACACCACGCCGGCAAGGAACTGCACGTGATCGCGCGTGATGAGTTCTTGCGCCAGGCGCTTGGCCACGTCCGGGTTCGGCCCGGTGTCGTCGCGCTTGATCAGCTCGACCTTGACGCCTGCCGGCAGGTCCTTCTGGTGCTCCTTGACGTAGAGGTCCAGCCCCTTGTCGATCTGGTAGCCGAGCGAAGCCGAGGGGCCGGAATAAGTGAGGATCACCCCGATCTTGACCGTCTGGGCCGCCGCCGGCGTCGCGGCCCATAGGAGGACGAGACAAGCCGCGAGCGCCATCGCCCTGAGCCCGGTCTGCGACACCATCACGTTTTTCATCGCCGTCTCCTTCGCCTTTCCTCTGACGCGCCCGGCACCCGCAAGACGCCGCCGCATCGCCTGGCCGAGATCGCTGACGCCTGTCTTCAACCGTCCGCCAGTTCGCGGCTGATGACGAGATGCTGGATGTCGTTGGTCCCTTCGTAGATTCGGCACACGCGCGCATCCCGGTAGAGGCGCTCCACCGGCAGGTCGGTGAGATAGCCATAGCCGCCGAAGATCTGGATCGCCTCGCTGCACACCCACTCTGCGGCTTCCGAGGCGAGCAGCTTCGCCATGCACGCCTCTTTGAGGCAGCGCTTGTCTAGGTCGCGCAAGCCCGCGGCATGCAGCACCATCAGGCGCGCCGCCTCGATGCGCGTTGCCATGTCGGCAAGGCGAAAGGCGATGGCCTGGTGCTCGATGATCGGCTTGCCGAAGGTCACGCGCTGCTTGGCATAGGCAAGGGCGCTTTCGAACGCGGCGCGGGCGATGCCGACGGCTTGCGCGGCGATGCCGATGCGGCCGCCCTCGAGGTTGCCGAGGGCGATGCGGTAGCCGTCGCCCTCCGCGCCGAGGCGCTGGCTGGCCGGGACGCGCATCTCCTCGAAGATGATGTGGCAGGTGTCCGACGCCCGTTGGCCCATCTTCGATTCGACCCGGCCGACGACATAGCCCGGCGTGTCGGTCGGCACGATGAAGGCGGTGATCCCCTTTTTGCCGGCGGCCGGCTCGGTCGAGGCGAAGACGAGGGCGACGGCAGCATTCTTGCCGCTGGTGATGAACTGCTTGCTGCCGGAGATGACGTAGTGGTCGCCTTGCCGCCGCGCCCGCGTTGCGAGATTGCCGGCATCGGACCCGCTCTGCGGCTCGGTGAGGCAGAAGGCGGAGAGCATGCGCCCCTCAGCCATCGGCCGCAGGAAGCGCTCTTTCTGCTCGTTCGTGCCGTGGAGATAGAGAGGCGTGCAGCCGACCGAGTTGTGGCCGCTCATGATGGTGGCGCAGGCGGCATCACCGGCGGCGATCTCCTCGAGCGCGAGCACGAGCGAGACGATATCAGCGCCGGCACCGCCCCATTCCTCGGGCACCGTCATGCCGAGGAAGCCGAGACGCCCCATCTCCCTCACGGCTTCCTGCGGGAAGCGCGCGTCGCGGTCCCATTCGGCCGAGCGCGGCGCGAGCCGCTCGCGCGCGAACTTACGCGCGAGGTCCCGGGCCATCGCCTGTTGCACGGTCGGTGTCATCCCCGGCTGTTCTCCGCCGCGCCGGCGCGCGCCGCTTGCAGCACCTGGCCGGCAATGATCAGCTTTTGCACTTCGCTCGCGCCCTCGTAGATGCGCAGCGCGCGGATCTCCCGATAAAGGCGCTCGACCGCCATGCCGCGCACGACGCCGAGGCCGCCGAAGATCTGCACCGCCTCGTCGATGACGCGCTGCGCCTCTTCGGTGGCATAGAGCTTGGCCATGCTCGCTTCGCGGCTGATGCGGCCGCCGCGGCAATCCTTGCTCCAGGCGGCGCGGTAGATCAGCAGCGCGGCGGCATCGACGGCGAGCGCCATGTCGGCGATCTTGGCCTGGATCAGCTGCAGCTGCGCCAGCGCCTGGCCGAAGAGCCGGCGGGTCAGCGCGCGTGCGACGGCTTCGTCGAGCGCGCGCCGGGCGAAGCCGAGCGCCGCCGCGCCCACCGTCGAGCGGAAGATGTCGAGCGTCGCCATGGCGATCTTGAAGCCCCCGCCGGGCTCGCCGAGAAGCTGATCGGCGCCGACGCGGCAGTTCTCGAAGCTGATCGTGCCCAGGGGATGCGGCGCGATGATGTCGATATTCTTGCCGATGCCGAGGCCGGGACTGTCGGCATCGACGATGAAGGCCGAGATCCCCTTGGTGCCGCCGCCGTCGCCGCTGCGCGCGAAGACGACGTAGAAATCGGCGACGCCGGCGTTCGAGATCCAGGTCTTGCTGCCGTCGAGCCGGAAGCCGCCGGGGCAGGGGCGGGCGCTGGTGGTCATCGCCGCCACGTCGGAGCCGGCCTCGGCCTCGGAGAGAGCGAAGGCGGCGACCGCCGCGCCCGCGCTCACCCGCGGCAGATAGCGCTGCTTTTGTGCCGTGTTGCCATAGAGGCTGATCGGCGCGCTGCCCAAGCCCTGCATGGCGAAAGCGAAGTCGGCCAAGCCCGAGGCGCGGGCGAGGATCTCTCGCGCCAGGCAGAGCGTGCGCACATCGAGCCCGCCGCTGGGGCCGTCTCCTCCCGGCGCGGCGTGTTGCAACAGCCCGGCTTCGCCGAGCGCGCCGACCAGGCGGCGCACGGTGCCGTGCACGTCGCGCTCGGCGTCCTGCTCCGTACCGAGCGCCGCCGGCAGTCGCTCCGCCGCCCAGCGCTCGAACGTTTCGGCGGCGCTGCGCTGCTCGGCGCCGAAGAACGGCCAATCGAGGAAGCTGCGGTCGGCCATCAATTACCTTCGAAAACCGGTTTCTGCTTGGCGACGAAGGCGCGATAGGCGCGGCCGTAATCCTTCGTCTGCATGCAGATGGCCTGCGCCTGCGCTTCGGCCTCGATCGCCGCGTCGATCGACATGTCCCATTCCTGATGGATGCATTTCTTGGTCATGGCATGGGCGAAGGTCGGACCGGCGGCGAGGCTTTGGGCGAGCGCCTGCGCCTCGTTCAGCACCGCGTCGGGTGCGCAGAGCTTGTTGTAGAAGCCCCAGCGTTCCGCTTCGCTGCCGTCCATCGACCGCCCGGTGTAGAGCAGCTCCGCGGCGCGGCCGGCGCCGATGATCCGGGGCAGGATGTTGCAGGCGCCCATATCGGCACCGGCGAGCCCGACGCGCACGAAGAGAAAGGCGACCTTGCTCTGCGCGGTGCCGTAACGGAGATCGGAGGCCATGGCGAGGATGGCGCCGGCGCCGGCGCAGATGCCGTCGATGGCGGCGACGATCGGCTGCGGGCAGGCGCGCATCGCCTTGACGAGATCGCCGGTCATGCGCGTGAACGCGAGCAGGCCGCCCATATCGTCCGCTTCCTGCATGCGCACGAGCGGGCCGATGATCTCGTGCACGTCGCCACCGGAGCAGAAATTGCCGCCCTCGCCGGTGAGCACCACCGCCTTGACGTCGTCGGCATACGCCAGCTCGCGGAAGAGATCACGCAGCTCGCCATAGGACTCGAACGTCAGCGGGTTCTTCCGCTCCGGTCGGTTGAGGGTGATCGTCGCCACTTTGCCGGCGACGACCGACCAGCCGAAATGGGCCGGCTTGAAGCTTGCAGCTTGCACTTCCCTCATCGCTTGATGCTCCTCAATCTCGGCGAAAACGGGTTCATCCCGCCATGGTCAGGCCGCCGCTGACGCTCAGAACCTGTCCGGTGATGTAGTCGCAATGCGCGCTGGCGAAGAACACGACGGCGCCGGCAACATCGGACGGCTTGCCGAACCGCCGCATCGGGATGGCGCGCAGGAACGCCTCGCGGAACTTTTCCGGTACCGCCGCCAGTAGCGGCGTATCGGTCGGTCCCGGGCAGACGCAGTTGACGCTGATGGAATAGCGCGCCATCTCGCGCGCCAGGCCCTTGGTGAAGCCGATGGCGCCGGCCTTGGCGCCGGAATAGACGGTCTCGCCCAAACTGCCGACCCGCCCGGCATCGCTCGACACGTTGATGATCTTGCCTGACCGCCGCTCCATCATGCCGGGCAGGAAGGCGCGGGTGAGCTTGATGGGCCCCATGAGGTTGAGCGCAATGACGCGCTCCCAGAAGCTCGGCTCGTTCTCGACGAAAGGCTGGACCTTGCCCCAGCCGGCGGCATTGACGAGGACGTCGACGCGGTGATCGAACCCCATCGCCGCCTCCACGAAGCCGGCGATCGAGCGATCGTCGGTGACGTCGAGCGCGATCGCGTCGGCCGCGAGATTGCGCCGGCGCAGGCGTTGCGCCTCGGCCTCGGCCTTCTCCGCCGCGATGTCGCCCAAAATCGCATGGGCGCCCGCCTCGGCCATGGCCTCGGCGATGGCAAGGCCGATGCCCGAGGCCGCACCGGTGACGACCGCCGTCATTCCATCGAGCTTCATGGTGCCACTCGCTTTCTGTCGCCGCAGGACGTTGCCCCATGCGCCGGCGGCCGCCGGTCAAGAAAGGCGGCCACGAGCGCGCGGGTCTCGGGTTGATCGAGCAAAAAGCGCGTCTCCCGCTGTTCCGCGAGGAAGCCCGCGACCGCAGGTTCGCCGGCCTCGGCCAGGCAGCGCTTGCTCGCCGCCAGCGCCGCCATCGGCAGGGCGGCGATCGCCACGACCAGCCGGGCGGTGAAATCGGCCAGCTCCTGCGGCGCGACCGCCCACTGCACCATGCCGAGCGCCCGGCCGGCGGCGCCGTCGATGAGCTCGGCGGCCAGGATGACGCGCCGCGCGACGCCTTGCCCGCACAGCCGGGCGAGCCGCTGCGTGCCGCCGGCACCGGGCAGCAGGCCGAGCCGCACCTCCGGCAGGCCGAACCTTGCCTCGAGCGAAGCGACGCGAAGGTCGCAAGCCAGCGCCAGCTCGAAGCCGCCGCCGGCGGCGGTACCGCCGATCTCGGCCACCGTCACCTGCCGCAGCCGTTCGATCCGCGCATAAAGCGCCTGCAATCGCCGAACCGTCGCTACCATGGCATCCGGCCCGCCGGCATTGGCGAAGCACGAGCGGATGACATCGAGGTCCGCCCCCGCCGAAAACACCGTCTGATCGCTGCGGATATGCAGAACCGCGGTGTCGCTGCGCGCGTCGAGCGCGTCGAGGATGGCGTCGAAGCGACCGATCCACTCGTCGGTGATCGCGTTGACCGGCGGGCGCGACAGGGTGACGACGAGCGCCCGTCCGACCTGCTGGCTGCTGAGCATGGACATTCCCGGCCACCCTGGAACTGAACGCTCATTCAGATGAATGAATGTTCGTTCAGTGCGGCGGCTCTGTCAAGCGGATTCGGTCTGGTGACACTTTGTCGCGGTGCCGGCGGGCGGGGAGGCGGCGGCGGTCAGCGTCGCGGTCGGGGCGCGGCCCCGGCTGTTGGCGCCTTGCGGCCCGCGCGGAGCTTCCGGTATTGCCGCCGCCCCTTTGGCGTGAGCAAGGCGCCCAGTAGGAAATCCAGCCCCTCGTCGACATACTGCTCAAGCGTGCAGAGCTCGCGCATGCGCCAGTGCTTCAGCGCCCAGGTATGGGCGAAGGTGACGAAATGGTAGGTCGCGAGCTCGATGTGGACGTCGCGGAACAGGCCATGCTGGACGCAATCGCGCAAACAGTCGGCGATGAATTCGTTGGTCTCGATCTCGGCATTCTTGATGAGATCGCGGCGCGCCTTCGGCAGCGACTTGGTCGAGCGATAAGCGAGCACGGTCGCCTCGCGCCGGCTGTCGACGACCCGGCAATAGGCGTC
>JBKQTR010000403.1:0-6060 GCA_052143095.1 Allostellaceae bacterium | reverse complement strand
ACGACACTCGTCCGCGACCGAGGATCGCAACGGTATCGCAACATGCGAGCACTTTTCGGCTCGGAATAGGGGGTTCCACATACCTCTTGATTATAATTCCTCGCCGTTCTTGTTGTCCGTCGCAAAGACGGCGCATGCATTGCCCAGCACCGGACCGGACGGGTGCGGTGGATTTTTGCTCAACTAGGCGCGCAAAGGAATGTCTGCCGCAAGCTGGCGGGGAGCGCTAGGCCATAGGTTTTGTCGGCCGTCTCGGGAATGATCGGCAATGAAGCTCTCGAGGATGTTCATAACCTGGTTGCCGGTGAACGCCCCAATCGGCGGCGGGCAATAAAGAGGGTCTCCTTCGATCGTCCCGGCCCATGACATTCCGCTGGCGAAGGCGCTCGCGATGACTTCGGCGACCGCGGCCATTTCGCGATCCCCAGCTTTCCAGTCAGCGACGAGAGCCCGAGCAGTCGTGTCGGCAGGACCAGCCCCAGCGCCCGATGTCGACACTGCCGCGAGCAGGACCGCCGCCGCCATCTTGGTCACTTGTCGAGGTTGAACATGTTGGCGGATTATGCAGCAATTGACGCTGAAGGCGAGGGAGGTCGTCGGAGATGCTGTCCTGGTTGCCCCGACGGCGGGCGAGAATAGAAAGCATAGCAGCCGAGGCCGAGGCGCTGGTCCGCGATCTTGGCGAAGACGCCTACAACGAGGCGCGCCGACGCGAACACGAGGCCAGTTCCGACGAATTCGCGAGGGATTGGGGTCTTGTCGCCTTGGCGGTTGCACGCCTGATCGGCAGGCGCAAAGATGTCGACCCCTTGGCGCGGCTTGCGATGAATGCCGTTCTCGTTTCCGATCGCAAACAGCCCGCGTCGCGGAAGCCTCGATCCCTTTCCAAGCATGGGCGAGCAGACGAAGCGACGCACGTCCCTGCCGACACCGCGCATCCCTTTCGAATCCAATTTGTCGGCGCTGCGCCAGATCGCGGACCGCCATCTTTGACGGAAGTCGAGATCCATGTGGCGGACGTGTCGTCAGCAATCGTCGCCGCCGCGAATATCGCCTGGCCGCCTCGAACAATCGGATTGTGCATTCTCGATGGTGAAGGCCGCGAAATCTTTGCGCGACAGAAGGCCGATCGCCGGTAGGCTACGGATGGCGTTCGTTCTCCGCCGCGCGGTCGCCGGCCGCCAAGCCTTGGCGCGGCGTCGTCTTTGTAACGGACGGCCGGAATCGACGTTAACCGGTCATAGCGGATCGCGAGGGTGGGGGTCGCAATTGGGGGAAAGCGGTCATCCGGTTCCGACCGCCGCGGGTACGTGTCATTTCGCACGCAGAAAAACAGGTAAACCTACCTTACCAACAGTGTTTATCCACGAGGCTGTTGGCAGACGGTCGTCAAATCACGCGAGCTCGTCCAGCAAGACCTTGGCCTTCTTCAGGTCGAGCGTGTCGAAGCCTTCCGTGAACCAATCTCTGATTGGCTCAAGGACTTTGCGGGCCTCTTCCCGCTGCCCCTCATGACGCCACAAAATTGCTAGGTCGTGGGCCGCCCGAAGTTCAATCGACCGGGACGCCTGCGACTGGGCCGTTGCTAACGCACAGATCAGTTGGGATTTAGCTTCTGTGCGCGCCGAGGCTCCTTGTTCCGCAATCAGCAGTTGTGCTCTAATCCGGTGGAACTCTGCCTCAAACAGGCGTTCATCGTTGCCCCTGACAATCGTAAGTCCATCCGCGATTAACTTGTGCGTAGCGTCGTACTCACCTCTGAGCGCGAGCGACTGCAGCGCTAGAGCATAAATTGCAGTGATTCCCAATTGGTAGCCCCTGCGCCGGTGATCGGCGAGTTCTACGAGCAACGCGTCACCTGTGTCGGACGATGAATCGAGCAAGCTTCGTGCGATCAATCTGACGATTCGCGAAAGGCCGCGCCACTGGGCGAAGCCGTGTGTGTCGGCCAAAGCAAGGCACGTTTCGGCATGCTGCAGCGAGGATGCCCACTCCCCGCGTAACGCATGAAGGACAGAAGCATAGTAGGTCGCATAGGCTTGCGTGTGTGGATGCTGAATCGATCCGGCGCGTTCGAGGGCCGCGCCAATTCGAGCTACAGCGGAGTCGGGGTACCCTAGCGCCCACAGCGCCCATGACGCCACGGCAAGGCTCGCAACGCCGGCATCCTGCCCCGCGGCGCGGGTGGCAAGTCGTTGCGCTGCATCGGCCGCATCAAATAATGCTATGGCGCGCTCGGCACGTCCGCGCGACTCTTCGAGCCGCCCTATTAGCAGCTTTACCAAAGCTTCGCCGCGAAGCGAGTTTATCAAGGCTGGACGATCGCCGCGCGTTTCGGCCAACTCGGTCGCCGTCTCGGTTGCTTCGAGCCCCTTGTGCAATTCGCCCCGGACTACGTGCATTACGGAAAGCCAATGCAGAACGTGTTGATGTTCCGGCGGGCTTCCAAGCTGCTCGCATAATTCGCGCGCGCGGCTGAAATTCGCAACTGCAGCATCGGAGAGCGGCCCCTCAGTCGCAATCAGGCAGGGGCCCAGTGCAACCTGAAGATCAAGCTCAAGCCGATCATTGAGCCGCCTATCCGCGAGCTTAGCAATCCCTTCGAGACCTCGACGGAAGTGCATAATCGCTTCGCGATTTGCGGAACGGGTCGCGGCTTTCTTGCCGGCCTGCAACCAATATTCGATCGCGGGCTCTGCGAGGCCGGCCTCGGTGAAATGATAGGCTAGGAGTTCCGGTTCGGTCTCGGCGATGCGCGCAAACTTGTCGCGCAAGGTCTCGGCGATGCGCCGATGTAGGATTTGGCGGCGGCTCCTGAGCAGGCTCTCATAGGCTGTGTCCCGCACAAGGGAGTGCTTGAATGTATATCGCGCGTCGGGCGGCTCCCCTGAGCGGAATACCAGCTTGGCGTCCTCCAATTGTACGAGCGCGCTTCTGAGCATGGTCTCATCGACCGCGGCCACGGCGTGCAGCAGCGCGTGGGAGAATTCGCGCCCCATCGCCGCGCCGATCTGCGCGATCTCCTTCACCGAAGCGAGACGGTCGAGGCGCGCCATCAAAGAGTCCTGGAGCGTCGAGGGGATCGCCAAAGGTGGAAGCGGGCCATCGAGGCGGTAGCGTTCGCCATCCTCGACCAGCAACCCGGATTCCAGCACGCTCTTCGTAAGTTCTTCCACAAAAAGCGGCACGCCGTCGGTCTTAGTGACGACCTGCGACAACACTTCGGCGGGGAGCTTTCGGCCGTCCATCACGCTTTCGACCAGCCTCTCGGCCTCAGGGCGATCGAAGCGGCCCAGCACGATTTCGGCGACATCGGGCAAGCCCTTCCACGGGGCCTCAAATTCCGGGCGGAAGGTGATTAGCAACAACACCGGTAGCCGCCGCACCCGCTCAATGACGAGATCGAGCAATTCAAGCGAGGTCGCGTCCGCCCAGTGTGCATCCTCGAATAGAATTAGCACAGGCTTCTGTTTGGCCAAGCCTTCCATCTGATCGAGCAGCGCCGAAAATGTCACCCGACGTTGCTGCGCCGGCGAGAGTCCGAGCGGGCGATAGCGATCGCCCAGGGGGATCGACAGCATGGAGGCGATCAGCGGGGCGACCTCGTCCAACCGATCGGTGGCAAGGACAAGCACTTTTTCCAATTTTTCGAGCTTGACCCCCGGATTCTCTTGCGGCGCGATCCCCGCCGCGCGTTCGAATTGCTGCACGAAGGGATAGAGCGCGCTGTCGCGATGATAGGGCGAGCATTGATAACGCACCCGCGTGTGCGGCGCGCCAGCGACCTGCTCCGCGAGCCAGGCGCACAGGCGTGACTTGCCGATACCTGCTTCGCCCGAGATCAGCACAATCTGACCCTGGCCCACCCAAGCGCGGCGCTGGCGGGCAAGCAAGTCGGCACTCTCCATCTCGCGCCCGACGAAGCCGCTCAGTCGCGCCGCATGCGTGGCCTCGAACCGGCTCTCCCTTTCGGACAGGCCGAGCGCCGCCCAGGCTTCCACAGGTTCGGCGAGGCCCTTAATCGCGCGCCTCCCGAGGTCGCGCAATCGAAATATGTCGCCGACAAGCCGGCGCGTCGAGGCGGCGATAACGACGCTATCCGGCTCCGCGAGAGCTTGCAGCCGTGCGGCCAGATTGGGCGAATCGCCGACCACCGCCTGCTCCTGCGCCGCCCCATGCCCCACGACATCGCCGACTACGACGAGGCCGGTCGCCACGCCGATGCGCGCGGCGAGTTTTTCGCGCGCGCGGGTTTGAAGCCCTCCAACGACCTCGGCGATTTCCAGCCCTGCGTGCACCGCCCGCGCGGCGTCATCCTCGTGCGCATAGGGAAAGCCGAAATAGGCGAGAATGCCGTCGCCCATGAACTTTGCGATGAAGCCGTCATAGCGAGCGACCACGCCCGAGCAGGCATCGTGATAAGCGCGGATGACCTGGCGCATGTCTTCGGGATCGAGCCTCGCCGAGAGCGCGGTCGAGCCGACGAGGTCGCAGAACATAACAGTGAGCTGGCGCCGCTCAGCTGCGTCCGTCGATGATGCGGTCGCTGTAAGGGTTGCCGCTTTCGCCGCGGTCTCCGTCCCGCCCAGGCTTGCGATCGCCTTTAGCAGGCGCTTTCGGTGCCCAAGTGGAACACCAATCTTTTCGAAATCGGTGTCCGTCAGTTCGAGCAGAACTTCAGCGTCGATTTCGTTTTCACGGAAGGTCGCCTCATATTGAGCGAGACCGAGGCCCCGTAGCCAGTGCCCGACATCCATTGTCGCACCCCAACAGGCGAGGGGTGATGATCGTCGAGGATGGGAGGTATGTCTAGGGCAACACACCCGACAGGCCGGCTAGGGGTCGATGTGACCCGCGCCCTATCAAGTCCGGGACTGACCGCTTTTTGCGCATTCCGGCCGTCCCCTGCAGCGTGATTCGCACAGCTGGAATCCCCGCGTCCCTTCGGGGGCGCGGCGTCCTCCTCAACTCCGTGCGCCTGCGCTGGCGGCCGAGCGCGCTAAAGCCATGGTTGGCGGCGGCTCGTGGGCTGAGAAGCGCACAACGCTCGGGAAGCTCGACACATTTGTCGCATTGACGGTTCCGGCAATGTGCCCGCTGGCTTGCTGCGCGGCGTCGGGCCTTGCTTGCCCCCTTGAGGCCTGGGGCGGGGCCGCAGAGAAGGGGGCCAAGCGACGCTTGACCTCCCGGCGCTCCGCTTGGCCCCACCCGCTGCCGCCGCGCTCCTCTGGCGACGGCGGCTAGCCCATAAGCAGCATCGAACTCCCCCATGTACTGGGCGTTCGCGTTCGGTGGTGCTCATGAGATAGGCCCAGCAGCCGCCGGGGAGGACGCGGCGGCCGCTGGCGTTGAGACGACACCCGGCGCAAGGAGTTTCGCCATTCGCCTCGACTTGGGAACGCAATAGCCCAAAGCTCAAGCAGTGCCCTGCTTAAGAGCGCCATTCTTCTGCTTTTGCGTGCCAGTCGGCTCACAAGCCGAAAAGACTGACGCCCGCCGAGCGAGTGCTCACCAGTGCAGGCGTCGGCAAAGCCACACCCGCCGCGGCTCGGCATCGGCGCTCTGGCGGAGCGCTCGACGCACTGGTGGCCGAGCGCGCCAGGCCGTGGTGGCGGCGGCAACGGCGCGCGATTGGCCTGAGAAAACAGAAGATTGGCACAGTGGAGACAGGCCGCGGCGCCCAATCTCTCTTATCTGGGGACAACACGTTCATTGAATATGCTGTGTGGCTTTGCCGCACGTGGGCGTACGCTTGCTCTCTCATCGCCGCAGCCCGAGCCAACCTCACCCTGCCTATAATCCCCGCAAACGCCGCCGCTTGAACGGCGGGGGGAGGTGAACGGTTACCACTTGGTCGACTTCATTCTGTCCTTCACGGACGATGATGAAGTTGCGGCTAGCGTCGGAACATCGCTAACTAGAGCGGAATCCGGTCATCCTGTATCGTGCTCATAACCACAGGATTTGAAGTAATGTGTACATTGCGAGGGCTTGAAGATTTCGGCGCAGGTTTCGAGGGCGCGCATGAGGCCCGCGACGGTCCGTTCGGCGATTTTGCGC
>JBKQTR010000402.1:0-4877 GCA_052143095.1 Allostellaceae bacterium | reverse complement strand
TTTCGGTGACCACGACGTCGTTGCGGTGATCGATATGCCCGACAATGTCAATGCGGCGGCCATATGTCTGGCCGTAGCGGCCTCGGGGCTCGTTCAGCTCAAGACCACGCCGCTGCTCACCGTCGAGGAGACCGACCAGGCACTTGCGAAGAGCGTCAGCTACCGTGCTCCTGGCAAGTAGGCCGAAGGGAGCAGCACAAATCCTGAGAACATTTTGGCCACGGTGAATTCATGCGCGGAATTCACCGCGGCTCTTTGTCCGAAGTTTCCCACCTTGACGTGGATGAGCCGCGCCAGCTGTCCGCCGAGATCGGGATGGAAGCCGAGATAGCCGTCGAAAATGTCACGCAACGCGCCCGGAGTTTCGGACACTTTCACATTAGGCGCCCCGAAAATGCCTCTGCGAAAGCCTCCGCCTGCGCATGTTCGTTGAACTCGGCGCTGATTGTTGTTCCGCGGCTGGACACCGTTGCTTTCTCGCAGCCGTACTGCGCGATCCATAATTGCATCTCGGTCTCGCGACCAATGACCTGGTCGAGCGCCGACAGCACGACAACGTGGTACATGGTGCAGCCTCCTCTCGGGCGGGACGGAGCGCAGCGCGACCTGCAGCTAGGAGATGGCTAACGCGCTGGCTGATCGTGTTCGGTGTTGCCTTCGATTTCGGCTTCACGCGCCCAGCAGGCTAAATCGTTGGCCATCGCCTCAAGCTCGGCAATCGTCTTGGGATCACTTGCAGAGTGCGCGGTGCGCACGCACCGTTGCGCGTGAAAGCGCAAGAAATTTGAGCTGAGCATCCCTGTCGCTCCTCTCAGGCGGGAGCGTGCGCAACCTCTCTTCCGAGGGCAGACGTCTCTCTCAGCCGTCAGCGCCTGTTGCGGAACATGCCGACGATGTCGCTGAAATGGGGGCTTGCTGTTCTCGCCCCAATCGAGAAGCGGGCTGACGGGACAGGTCGCTGTGCACAATTTGCATTTTCTTGTGGATAAGCGTGCTGTGGCGGCTCGCGATGACTTAATTCGGCAATTCCGACGGGCTTTGACCTTGCGGTCCGTCGGCGCGCCGCGATAACCTTTTTTTGCCGAAACTGGCAGGCCTTACGGGGTCCAAGGAATCGGCGAAGGGCGAGAGCCCGACGGCTCCACTCGTCATGGAGATGGCCAGAGTGGTGATTGGCCAGAAAGAGGATGACACCACGATAATCACTCCCAACCCGGATTCGGTTTCTGTGCGGTGCGCTGTAGTCTCGTGAGGGTTGCACAAATCGCGCATACCGGATCATTTGCAGCCGGAAGGTTGCCGGTGGAATAGGTCGGTGGTTCGGTACCGTTAGGTGGTCCTGGTTAGTCCCGGTAGCTCCGGATAGGAGGACGCTCCGAACCTAGCCAACCACTCTGAACATCTGAGACACGCCCGATTAGGAGCAATCCTTCTGCGAAGCGATCTCGGCCGAGGGCGGGACAGGGGAAACCCTTTCTCGCCCGATCGGCGTCTGGGGACTGAAGCTGACGCCGCTTTTTTATTTGCTTTGACCGGACGGACCGCCCGCCGCCGCGCTCAGCGTCCGAGGATCGCGCTGCTGAGCGCCCGCGGATCGCGCCGCGGCCATGTCCCGAGATCGGCGGCGTGGAAGAGATCTTCGAGATGCCGGTTGAAGAGATCCGGCTCCTCGAGGTTGATGGCGTGGCCGGCATTGCCCATCACCACCAGCGCCGCGGTGGGGATCGCCCGCTTCATCAGGATGCCGGGCTCGAGGCAGGGCCAGTCCTCGTCGCCGGTCATGATCAGGGTCGGCGCGGTGATCGCCGCCATCTTGTCGAGGAGATCGTAGAGCGAGGGCCGCCGCTTCTGCACGCCGCGCTGGGTGAGGGCCGCGCCGACGCTCGAATGCTCCTGGAGCTGCTGCGCGAATTCGCGCCAGCCGCGCGGGTCCTTGTTCTGGAACTGCACCCGCGTCGGACCCTCGGCATAGATCGCCCCGGCCTCGCTCATGCCCATGGTCTCGAAGCGCCGCGCCCAGGCCTCGGACTCCGCCTGGAATTTCTCCCGCTGGTCGCGCTCGGCGCCATAGCCGCAGCCCGCCACCACCAGCGAGCGCGCGCGCTCGGGATAGGTGAAGCCGAAATGCAGCGTGGCAAAGCCGCCCATCGATAGCCCCACCACATGCGCCTTGTCGATGCCGAGCGCGTCCATCACCGCGCGGATGTCGTCGCGCGCCCGCTCCTGCGAATAGCGCTCGGGCTCGAGCGGCACGTCGGAGGGCGGGTATCCGCGCGCATTGAAGGCGATGCAGCGGTAGCGGCGCGCGAAATAGCGCAGCTGCGGCTCGAAGGCGCGGCAATCGCCGGCGAACTCATGGACGAAGACGATGGGGATGCCTCTGCCCGCCTCCTCGTAGTAGAGGCTGATCCCGTCATCCGTGGTGAGCAGCGGCATGGCACGTCCTCCGTCCGGCGTTCTGCCCCAGCCTGGAAGCGGCCGCGCGGCGCGTCAACGCGCTTCGGTCGAGGGGCAAGGTGAAGAAGGGTCACCACGGAGGCACGGAGGACACGGAGAAAAATTCCTTGGGCCGCTGCGCGGCCCATTCTTCCCTTCTCCGTGACCTCCGTGTCTCCGTGGTCCATCTCAACTGGCTAAGGGCGCAAACGCCGATGGCTATGGTGGAAAACGATGAGATCGGCTAATCTATATCATAATTCCCGATAGGTGAGTCCCATGGATGCGGCAGATCTTCGCGTGTTCGAGGCGGTGGCGCGGCTGGGCGGCATGAACCGTGCCGCCGGCGAGCTGCATACGGTGCAATCGAACGTCACGACGCGCATCCGCCAGCTCGAGGCGGAGCTCAAGGCGCCGCTCTTTCAGCGCCATGCCCGCGGCGTGGCGCTCACCCCGGCGGGACGCCGGCTGCTGCCTTACGCCGCGCGCGTGGCGCAGCTTCTCGCCGAAGCGCGCCGCGCCGTCAGCGATGACGGCGCCCCCAAAGGCCCGCTCCATATCGGCTCGCTCGAGACCACCGCGGCGCTGCGGCTGGCACCGGTGCTCGCCGCCTACGCCGCGTCATATCCCGAGGTCGATCTCGCGCTCACCACCGGCACCTCGGCCGAGCTGGTCGAGCTGGTGCTGGGCCATCGCCTCGAAGGCGCCTTCGTCTGCGGCCCGGTGCGGCACCCCGACCTCGTCGAGGAGGTGATGTTCCGCGAGGAGCTGGTGCTGGTGACGCAGCGCTCGCCGCTGGGCGTCGAGGCGCTGCTGGCGGCGCGCGATCTCAAGATCGTCGTGCTGCGCGCCGGCTGCTCCTATCGCCAGCGGCTCGAGGAGATCCTGGCGCGGCGCGGCATCGTCGGGCTGCGCCGGCTGGAATTCGGCACCGTCGACGGTATCCTCGGCTGCGCCGCCGCCGGCATCGGCATCACGCTGCTGCCGCGCGGCGTCGTCGCCGGCGCCTGGCGCGAGGGGCGGGTCAACGTGCACGCGCTGGCCGCCGAGGAGGCGTTGGTCGACACGCTCTTCATCCGCCGGCGCGACGCTTTCGTGTCGAGCGCGCTCGACGCCTTCCTCGCCCAATCCCGGCCGGCGCGGGACGCCGCCGCCGAGTAGAGCGGGCTTCCGCTGAATGGACGCTGTGCGTCCTTCGACAGGCGCGCTCCGCGCGCCAGCTCAGGATGAGGATGAAACAGGTGTTTCATCTAATTGATGACACAAAGAAAATTACCTCATCCTGAGCGCGAGCGTAGCGAGCAGTCGAAGGACGCACGGCGTTGATTCAGTGAAAACCTTATCTCCTCGCGAGATAACCCCGATCGGATAAATCCATTTTTCGCGATCCCGCCGCCGCCCTAGGTTTATCGGCATGAGGTGACCCATGCCGTTGCGCACCGCGCTGACCGACCGTCTCGGCCTTGCCCATCCCATCATCCAGGCGCCGCTCGCCGGCGGCGGCGACACGCCGGCGCTGGTCGCCGCCGTATCCGAGGCGGGCGGCCTCGGCTCGATCGGCGGGGCATATCTGAGCCCGCGCCAGATCGTCGAGACCGCCGCGGCGGTGCGCGCCAAGACGGCGCGGCCTTTCGCCATCAATCTCTTCGCGCCGCTGCCCGCCGCCTCGCCCGGCGACGGCGCGCGCGCCGTCGCGCGCGTCGCGCCGTTCTTCGCCGAGCTCGGCCTGCCGGCGCCGACCGTGCCGGCGAATGCCGCGAGCGCCTTTCCCGAGCAGCTCGCCGCCGCGCTCGAGAGCGGCGCGGCGGTGTTCAGCTTCACCTTCGGCCTGCTGCCGGCCGACGCCGTCGCCGCGGTCAAGCGCCACGGCATGCTGCTGCTGGGCACGGCGACGACCGTCGAGGAGGCGGTGGCGCTGGAGCGGGAAGGGGTCGATGGCGTGGTGACGCAAGGCAGCGAGGCCGGCGGCCATCGCGGCAGCTTCGCCGGCGCTTTCGAGGCCTCGATGATCGGCACCATGGCGCTGGTGCCGCAGGCGGTCGATGCCGTGCGCGTGCCGGTGATCGCCTCGGGCGGCATCATGGACGGGCGCGGGCTTGCCGCGGCGCTGGCGCTCGGCGCCGGCGCGGCGCAGCTCGGCACCGCCTTCCTCACCTGCGACGAGGCCGGCGTGCCGGACGCTTACAAGGCCGCCATCCTCGCCGCGCGCGCGCATGAGACGCGGCTGACCTGCGCGTTTTCCGGCCGGCCGGCGCGCGGCATCGTCAACCGCTTCATGACCGAGATCGACCGCGAGCCCCAATCGATCCTGCCTTTCCCGCAGCAAAACGCGTTGACCCGGCCGCTGCGCAGCGCCGCCGCCGCGCAAGGCAAGGCGGAGCATCTCTCGCTCTGGGCCGGGCAGGGCCTGCAGCTCGCGCGCCGCCAGGGAGCGGCGGATC
>JBKQTR010000401.1:0-5452 GCA_052143095.1 Allostellaceae bacterium | reverse complement strand
ATTATGGCTGCCAACTCGTCGTGTCCGAAATCGTCGCCGCTACTGCTGGCGTCGAAATGGGTGAGTTTCCTCTGCGCGAGGTGACCGTGCGCGGACGCGCGGAACCGCTCGCCGTGCGAATCGTCGGAGCTATGAATGAACTGGTCGCATGAAATTGCCCTCTGGAAATCAGCCCATTTTGGCACTTAGCGCGCTGCACCCGGCGTTCACTCACGTTGCGGCCTGCACACTCGCGCTGTCACCAATTCGTGACACGCTAATCGAAGGCTTCAGCCATTTCGTTACCTCCATGACTGCTCCGATTGCTTCCGGCTGGAGCGAAGTGCCGGGTGGGCCTTGCACCCACTGGAAAGCGCCGCCTTTCCACGGCGCACGCCATGTGCGGACATCGACCCGTGGTGGCAAGATTCGAGACATCGAGCAGCTTGCGCGGCGGGCAGTCCGGCGTTACGGCGTCGTACCAGAAGCTGCCAGGCTCTTGGTACCATAACGGCGGTTCCGCAAACTCGGGGTGATGTGCCGATCGCCGAAGCGCCGTCGGCGTGAAATCAAAGGAGAAACAGACCCTTGCCCGTCATCTGCTTGTCGAAAAGATGATAGGCCTCTTCCGCTTGCGCAAGCGTCCAGCGCTCCGTGAACAGGCGGTCGGCGTCGATGTGCCGTTCCGTGATGAAGCGCGCGCATTCGGCTTGGCCGATGCTCGAGAAGGTCCACGAGGCGATGATCGTGAGCTGCTTGCGCAGCAGATCCGGACTGACGTCGAGCGTCACTGCGCCACGCTCACCGACGAAGCAACAGGTGCCCCATACCTTGGCGCTGCGCACGGCGGCTCCCCTTCCTTCCGGCGCGCCGGATGTGTCGAGGGTGAGATCGGCACCGTCGCCATGCGTCAGATCCTTGACGGCGGCAACGGGATCGTTCGACCGCGGATCCACCGTTGCGTCGGCGCCGAACTGTTTCGCTAGGTTCAACCGCTCCGGGCTGATGTCGATGGCGATGACGCGCGCCCCCATGGCCGTCGCGAGCTGCGTAGCTGAAAGACCCACGGGACCCTGGCCAAAGATGGCAATCGTGTCGTTGCCTGAAAGCTTCATCCGGCGCAAGGCACCATAGGCCGTGCCGGTGCCGCAAGACACTGCCGCTCCCGCTGCGAAGCTGAGTTCGTCGGGCAGCGGCACCAACGTGAAGGCGGGGACCATAAGATAGGCAGCGTGCCCGCCATGCGCGTTATTGCCGTAGACCGCGATGGGCTCGCGCTGACAGAGCTGCGACCAGCCCGAGCGGCAATGATTACAGACGGTGCAGCCCTTGTAATGATGCACCATGACGCGCTGACCGATTCGCGCCTGCTTCTCACTTACGCCAGTTCCCACTGCCGCCACGACGCCGCACGGCTCATGCCCGGCAATGACGGGGTTGGGATTCACCGGCAAGCCGCCGATGGAAACCCCGCCCTTGGGGCGGCGATATTGGTGCAGATCGCTGCCGCACATGCCGGAGGCTTTCATCTCCAGCACCACGTCGCCGGGCCCGGGCGTCGGGTCTGGAAACTCCATGAGTTCAATTTTCCGGTCACCGGTGAAGACAAGCCCACGCATGGTGTCCCCTATTTTCTGCCTCCGGCAGCCTACGCCCTTTCCCGGCGCCGAGGTAGAGGCGCTAGCGCTCCGGCAGCCCCAGAAAGGAACCGATGGCGGCCAAAAATGCTTCGGGTTGCTCCAGTGGTGGGCAATGGCCGCAGCCTGGCAGCAGGACAAAGCGTGCCCCCTTGATTTCTTGTGCCAGCTCGCGAGCGAGGTCGAGCGGGGTGGCGGCGTCGAGCTCTCCCACCACCACCAGCGTCGGATTAACAATGCGCGCGAGCGTGCTTCTGAGATCGACCCGCTCCAAGGCTCGACAAGCGGCGATAAAGGCGTCGGGATGGAAGCGCATGAGCACTGCCCGGCGCTCGGCGACCGCCGCGGAGTGGACCGCGAGATAGGCTTGATGAAAGATACGCCGCGCGGCGATTTCGGCAACCGCGCTCATACCGCCGGCAGCGACTTTCTCGGCCATGACGGCAAAGGCCGCTCGCGCCTGCTGTGGAAATGTCGCGGCAGTGTCGACGAGCAGCAATTTCTCGAAAAGCGAGCCGTGCCGCGCCGCAAGCGCCACCGCGATGAAACCGCCGAAACCGTTCCCGAGTACCGCGCTGCCGGGGCCGAGGCCGAGGACACGCAAGGCTTCGGCAATGCGATCGGCGTGATCCTCAACGCCGGGACCGGCTGGACTCGACGCATCGAATCCGGGCAGGGCCACGAGATGGACGCGCCGGTCCAGCGCCAAACTCGGCACGATGCGCTCGAAAGCCGAACGGTCGATAAGCAGCGAGTGGAGCAGCACCAGATCGGGCCCCTCCCCCGCCGATATGACATCCACAGTGCCGCCCCGAACCTCGACCCGCGCCATGCCACCTCCCCGCCGCATAGATCGACGCCGCTGGTCTAGCATCCGGGAACGGTTCTGTCTCGCGGGTTCTCCTTGCAGCGCGCGCCGGGATGAGGTAGTGGCGGGCGGGAAAGGAGCGGGTTCGTGCAAAACGAGACGGGATCGATCGGCACAACGCGGATAACCGGCATGGCGCGACCGCCGGAGCTCACTGTTGTCGTTCCGACGTTCAACGAGCACGACAACGTCGCACCGCTGATCGAGCTCATCGCGTCCACGCTCGAGGGCGTCGATTGGGAAGTGATTTTCGTCGACGACGACTCGGCGGACGGCACGGCCGCGGCGGTGCGAGAGCTCGCGCAACGTGACCCGCGTGTGCGTTGCCTTCAGCGCATGGGCCGGCGCGGCTTGGCGACTGCGTGCATCGAGGGCGCCCTCGCCTCTTCTGCGCCTTTCATTGCCATCATGGACGCCGACCTCCAGCATGACGAGCGTCTGCTGCCACGCATGCTGGACACGCTAAAGTGCGAGACCTGTGATCTCGTCGTCGGTTCGCGCTACGTCCCCGGCGGCGGCGTCGGCGACTGGGACGACCGCCGAGCCGGCATCAGCAGCGTCGCCACCTGGCTTTCCCGTCTCGTCTGCAGGACCGACGTCGCCGACCCCATGAGCGGTTTCTTCATGATGCGCCGTGAGGTCTTCGACCGTGCCGTGCGCCGGCTCTCAGGCCAAGGTTTTAAGATCCTGCTCGATCTCCTCGCTTCATCGCCGGGGCAGCTCCGCCTCAAGGAGCTGCCCTACGAGTTCCGCCAGCGGCGCCACGGTACGAGCAAGCTCGACACGCTGGTGGCATGGGAGTTTGGCATGCTGCTCGCCGACAAGCTCGTCGGCCATCTCCTGCCCGTGCGCTTCGCCCTTTTTGCAGTCATCGGAGCGATCGGTCTCGGCGTCCACCTTGCCGTTCTGCGTGCGGGTCTGGCTGCGCCGGCCTTCAATTTCACCGAGGCGCAGGCGATCGCGACTATCGTCGCCATGACGTCAAATTTCTTCCTCAATAACCTCTTCACGTATCGCGACCAGCGCTTGAGGGGCTTGCGGCTCTTGCGCGGCCTCCTCTCGTTCTACCTCATCTGCGCCGTGGGTGCGGTCGGCAATATCGGGATCGCGGCATACGTCTTTGCCGCCGACAATGTCTGGTGGCTCGCCGGTATCGCCGGCGCCGTCGTAGGCTCGGTGTGGAACTACGCCGTATCCTCGGTCTTCACGTGGCGCCGACGCTGAAGCTATTGCTGCCGGCCCGCGCGCAGGACGTAGCGGTCGCCGGCCAAGCGTTCGAACATGACATCGATCATCGGATGGCTGACTGGGCCGTTTTCGGCGTCAGGCAGAAGGTTCTGCTCGGAGACATAGGCCTCATAAGGACCGCCCTGGGCATTCTGCGCCAGCAGATGATAGAAGGGCTGGTCCTTCGACGGGCGCCGATCGACGGGAATGGACTGGTACCATTCCTCGGTGTTGTTGAACACCGGGTCGACATCGAAGATGACGCCGCGGAAGGGATATATCCGGTGACGCACGATTTGCCCCACCGAAAACTTGGCTTCGCGGCGAACACGCTCTTTGCTCAACGATTGCCTCATTGCCCTCGCACCGGCGGAACGACAGCCGGTGTATAGGGAGTCGACGCCCATTCCTCAAGCCGTCGGCCCAGGCTCGACAGCAGGCCCTGATCGCTCCACCATGCGCCCCTTGCCCAGCAAACGCCGAGGCCGATGATGCTGCCGCTCTCCGGGATCAAGGTTGTCGAGATCGGCCAGAACCTCGCCGGCCCCTATGCCGGCGAGGTTCTGGCAACGCTCGGCGCTGATGTCGTCAAGCTCGAGCGCCCCGAGGGTGATGATGCGCGCGGCTGGGGGCCGCCCTTCTGGCAGGGTGCTGCTGCCATCTTCCAGACAGTGAACCGAAACAAGCGCGGCATCACCCTCGATCTCAAGAACGCAAAAAATATCGACTGGCTGAGGCGTCATCTTGCCGGCGTGGATGTGCTCGTGCACAACATGCGCCCAGGCGCCATGGAGGAGCTGGGGCTCGGCGCCGAGACACTCATCGCCGAGCATCCGCGCCTCGTCTACGCCTCGCTCTCGGCATTCGGACACAAGGGCCCGCTGCGTCTCAAGCCGGGTTATGAGCCGATGGTGCAAGCTTTCGCCGGCCTGTTCAGCCTGAATGGTGCCGAGGACGCGCCGCCGACGCGGGTGGGTGTGCCGATCCTCGACATGGGGACGGGGTTGTGGCTGGCGTTGGGGTGCGTCGCCGCGCTGCTGCGACGAACGCAGACCGGACGCGGCGGCATGGTCGACGCTTCGCTTTTCGAGACCGCACTCACTTGGCTCACCGTGCCATTCGCCAGCTTCAAGGTGACGGGCCAACCGCCGCAGCGTCACCGCACAGGCAGCCGCCGCCTCGTCGTCTTCGAGGCATTTCATACCATGGACGGCGAAATCATCATCGCCGCCGCCAATGATCGCCTCTTCAAGAAGCTCGCCCGCGCCCTCGGCCGGCCGCAATGGACGGAGGATGAGCGCTTCAAGACGAACGCCGTCCGGCTCGCCAATAAGGGCGCGCTCATCCCGGAGATCCAGTCGATCGTTCGCACCGCAACATCGGTGCACTGGGTCGAGCGCCTCGAGGCAGCGGGCGTGCCTTGCGCCCCGATCCAGGATCTCAACGACGTCGTTGCGGAGCCGCAGACCGCCGCCATCGGCATGATCGAGCCGGTCCCCGGCGCCGATATAAGCTTGATTGGCCTGCCGCTTTCCTTCGACGGCGAACGTCCGCCGATGCGCCGGCGCGCACCGCTCCTGGGTGAGCATAATGAAGAGGTGTTTGCCGCCGCCGCTGATCCCGCGAAGAACCTGGGCTAGGTCGCGTTGACATTCACCGCAACCAGACCATGAAGGCGGCGATTGCGACGAAGCCGAGGAACGAGGCGACAGTCTTGTCGTAGCGCGTGGCAACGCGGCGA
>JBKQTR010000400.1:0-2782 GCA_052143095.1 Allostellaceae bacterium | reverse complement strand
AGCGCCCCGGACTTGATCCGGGGCGCGAGAGCCCGCGCCGTGCCGGCCGGCCGCTGCCGTTAACCATACGTCCCGGTTTATCCCGCCATCGCCGGCGTTTAAGCTGCCGCCCCAGACCGAGGAGCCGCCAGCCATGCTCGACAAGCCTATCGCCCCGGCAACGCGCATCGTCCGTCGCGTCGCGTCGCCGGCCGCCCGCGAGCATGAAGCCGAACTCTGCGTCGTCGGCGCCGGCATCGCCGGCATCTCGGCTGCGGTCGAGGCGGCGCGGCTGGGCCGCAAGGTGCTGCTGGTCGACGGCCTGCCGGCGCTGGGCGGCCAGGCGGTGACCTCGATCATCGGCACGTTTTGCGGCCTGTTCTCCAACGGGCTTGGCGGCTATCAGCTCACCCACGGCCTCGCCGACGATATTCTGCGCGAGCTCGGCGCCGAAGGCGCGCTGCATTACCGCCACGGCCACACCACCGTTGTGCTCTATGACGAGGTGGCGCTCGGCCGCTTCGTCGAGCGGACGGTGGCGGCCGCCGGCATCACCGTGCTGCTCGGCGCGGTGCTGCGCGGCGTGCGGCTCGAGGACCGCCGCGTCGTGGCGCTCGAGCTGGCGACGCGCTATGGCGATGTGGTGGTGCGCGCCACCGGCTTCGTCGATGCCACCGGCGACGCCGCGCTCGCCTTCCAGGCCGGGCTCGACTGCCGCGAGCCGGCGGCGGGTGTGATCTATGGCTCGCAGATGATGGTCTTGGAGCAGGTCGACGAAGCGCACTACCCGACGCGCGAGGCGGTCTCGGCGCGGCTTCAGGAGAAGGCCGAGAGCTACGGTCTCGTGCGCCATGACGGCTTCGCCTTCTCCTTCCCCGGCCGCGGCACGGCGCTGGTCAACATGAACCATGTCGAGACGCCGCTCGATCCCTTCGCCGCCTCGGCCACCGGCCTCTTCGGCAAGGAGCAGGCCGACCGCTCGCTGCGCTTCCTCAAGCGTGAATTCCCCGCCGCCTTCGGCACGGCGCGGGTGCGCGCCTACGGCCTGCCCGGCATCCGCCAGACGCGCTGGATCGTCGGCCGGCACGAGCTGACGGTGGACGAGGTGCGGCAAGGCACGAAGTTTGCCGACGCCGTCGCCCGCACCGCCTGGCCGATCGAGCAGCACCACCACGCCGAGGGTTACGTCTGGGAGCCCTTCGCCGAGGACCATCTGCACTACGTCCCCTTTGCCAGCCTCACGCCCGACGGCGTCGACAACGTCGTCGCCGCCGGGCGCTGCATCGATGCCGACGCCGCCGCGCTCTCCAGCGTGCGGGTGATGGGGCCGTGCATTGCGATGGGCGCCGCCGCCGCGCACGCGCTCGACCTCGCCGGCAGCGGCAGCGTGCATCAGCTCGACCTCGCCGAGCTGCGCCGGCGTCTCGCCGCCAATGTGGATGCCGGTCCGTGAGCGATCGACGCAGCATCGATATCGCCGCCATTGTCGAGAACCAGCGGCTAAGCCCGTTCCTCGTGCGATTGGTGCTCGTCTCGTGGATCGTGACGTTCTTCGACGGCTTCGACATGAACGTCATCGCCTTTGCCGCGCCGGTGCTCAAGGCCGAGTTCCATCTCGACAAGGTGATGATGGGCAACGTCTTCAGCATCGGGCTCGTCGGCACCATGATCGGCGGCTTCGCGCTCGGCTGGCTCGGCGACCGCATCGGCCGGCGCCCCACCATTATCCTGGCGACGGCGAGCTTCGGCGTGCTGACGCTCGCCTTCGCGCTCGCCCGGAGCTACGAGGCGCTGCTCGCGCTCAGGCTGCTCGACGGCATCGCCATCGGCGGCATGGTGCCGGTGTGCTGGGCGCTCAACATCGAATACGCGCCCCGACGCTACCGCGCCACCATCGTCACCGTGATCATGCTCGGCTACTCGGCGGGCATCACCCTCGGCGGGCCGATCGCCATCTGGCTGATCCCGACCTATGGCTGGCCGTCGGTCTTCGTCTTCGGCGGCAGCCTGTCGCTGCTGGCGGCGCTCGTGCTGCTGCCGACGCTGCCGGAATCGATCCGCTATCTCGCGCTCGAGGGACGGGCGCCGGAGCGGATCGCCCGCCTGCTGCGCCGCATCGCGCCCGGCCAGCCGATCCCCGAGGGCGCCGCCTTCGTGGTCAGCGACGAGGCCGGCGTGAGCCGGGATTTCCGCGTGGGCCTGCTCTTCAAGGACGAGCTCCGCTGGATCACGCCGCTGCTTTGGCTCGCCTATATCTTCAGCTCGATGGCCGTGTTTTTCCTCGCCACCTGGACGCCGCTGGTGTTCGAGGCGCTGGGCTTCTCGCGCCAGGCGGCGGCGGGCGGCGGCTCGCTCACCGCGGTGGCGGGTGCGCTCGGCGGGCTCGCGCTGATGCGCTTCACCGACAATCGCGGCGCCATCGCCATCACCCTCATGCCGCTTCTCGCCGTGCCGGTGCTGCTCATCGCCGGGTTCGTCGACCTGGGGCAGACCGGCTTTTTTGTTGCCGTGGGGCTGATCGGCTTCTTCGTCATCGGCGGCCATTTCGGGCTCCACAGCATCGCCGGCCTCTTCTATCCCAGCACCTATCGCGGCAACGGCGCTGGCTGGGCGATCTCGGTCGCCAAGGTCGGCTCGATCGCCGGGCCGTGGATCGCCGGATGGCTGCTCTCCACCGCCTTGCCGGTGCGCGCCATCTTCGCCGTGATGGCGCTCTGCCCGGCGGTGTTCGTCGTCGCCATCTTCGGCGTCGGCTCGATCCATGCCGGCATGCTGCGGCGCGAGGCGGCGCAAACGAAAGCGG
>JBKQTR010000399.1:0-45537 GCA_052143095.1 Allostellaceae bacterium | reverse complement strand
CGTCACCGCCAGCGCGGCGCTGCCGGTGCCGCGCGCCGGCGCGGCCTCGCCCGGCGCGGCGGCGGCGAGCAGCCGGCGCTCGATCTCGAGCCGCGCGGTCGCCGCCTCGGCGGCATCGATCAGCCCGCGCGCCGCGTCGCGCTCGAGCTCGCGCAGCTGGTCGCGATAGACCGCGCGGTCGAACGCCGCGCGCTCCGGCGCCGGCCGCGACGCCTTCATCAGCGGCAGCACCACCATCGCCGCCACCACCAGGCACATCGTCGCCAGCGCGAGGGCCAGCAGCATCAGCCGCCCTCGCGCAGCAGCCGCGCGAGACGGCGGCGCTCGTCTTCGCTGAGCGGCGCCGGCGCCAACGGCGCGGTGCGGCGCTTCAGCCGCAGCGCGATCACCAGCGCCGCCAGCGCCAGCAGCGCCGGCGGGCCGAACCACAGCGCATAAGTGGCGGGCTCGACCGGCGGCCTCAGCAGCACGAACTGGCCGTAGCGCCGGGAGATGTAGGCGATCGCCTGCTGGTCGCTGTCGCCGTCCTTGAGCCGCTCGCGCAGCAGCACGCGCAGATCATGCGCGAGGTCGGCGCCGCTGTCGTCGATCGATTCATTCTGGCAGACGAGGCAGCGCAGCTCGCGGCTGATGGCGCGCGCCCGCGCCTCGAGCGCGGGATCGGCGAGCCGCTCGCCCGGCTCGACCGCGGGCGCCGCGACGCCAAGCGCCAGCAGGAGCAGCGCCGCGAGCGCCAGCGTCCTCATGACGCGCCGAGCGCCTTGAGGCGCGGCAACAGGTCCTGCTCCAGCGTCTCGGCGGTGAGCGGCCCGACATAGCGGAAGCGGATATGCCCTTCCCTGTCGATGAGATAAGTCTCGGGCACGCCATAGACGCCGAAATCGATGCCGGTGCGGCCGCTTTCGTCGAGGCCGATCAGGCGATAGGGATCGCCGAGTTGGGCGAGGAAGCGCGCGGTATCCGCCGGCTTGTCCTTGTAGGCGATGCCGTAGAGCGGCACATGCTCCTCTTCGGCGATGCGCATCAGCAGCGGCTGCTCGGCGCGGCACGGCACGCACCACGAGGCGAAGAAATTGACCAGCGCGACCTGACCCGCGAGCGTGCCGCGCGCCAGCCCGTCCTTGCCGTCGAGCCCGGCGAGAGCGAAATCCGGCGCCGGCTGGTCGATCATCGCCGAGGGCAGCAGCGAGGGATCCCGCCCCGGCCGCAGCGCCAGCGCGAAATACCCCGCCAGCACCAGGAACAGCGCGATCGGAAGGAGATAGATCAATCGTCGCATGGCTAGGGCTTGTCCGGTTGCGCATGAATCGCCCCTCCCCCCTTGAGGGGGAGGGAAGGGAGGGGGGTAGCCATCTGACGACTGTCGCCCATGACGCCTACCCCGCCGCTCGCGCGCCGCGCGGCGCCTTGGCGCGCGCGGCGATGCCGACGCGCCAGCGCCGGTCGCTGAGGCTGAGCAGGCCGCCGCCGGCCATCAGCACCGCGCCGATCCAGATCCACGGCACCAGCGGCTTCCAATAGACACGCAGCGTCCAGCCGCGCTCGCTGCTGTCGCCGAGCGCGACATAGAGATCGGCGAGCAGGTTGCTGTGGATCGCGGTCATCGCCGTGGTCATCTGCTGCAGCGGGAAGAAGCGCTTCTCCGGATGCATCACTGCGATGGTCTCGCCGCCCTTGGTCACGGTGACGCTGGCGCGGTCGGCGGTGAAGTTCGCGCCCGGCGCCTTCTCGATGCCGTCGAGATGCAGCACATAGCCGGCGATCGCGAGGTCGCCGCCCGGCGCCACCACCTCGATGCGCTCCTGCTGCCAGGCCGAGGCGGCGATGCCGGCGACGGTGACAGCGAAGCCGATATGCGCGAGGCTCATGCCGTGGCTGGCGCGCGGCAGCGCCCGCGCCCGCCGCCAGCTCTCGCCCAAGGGCGCGCGCAGCAGCCTGACGCGCTCGATCCATTCGGTTGCCGCCGCCAGGAACACCCAGGCGGCAAGCCCGAGCCCCAGCACCGCCAGCACCGGCCCGCCGCCGCTGACATGGAGCCCGACCAGCACCACCAGCACCGTGCCCGCCAGCGCCAGCCACAGCCGCTGCAGCGCGCCGCCGAGATCGCCGCGCTTCCAGGCGAGCAGCGGCCCCACCGCGACCGCGACCAGCACCGGCACCATCAGCGGCACGAAGGTGCGGTTGAAGAACGGGAAGCCCACCGACAGCTTCGGACCGCCCACCGCGTCGGAGAACAGCGGGTAGAGCGTGCCGAGGAACACGGTGGCGCAGCCGGTGCAGAGCAGGACGTTGTTGAGCACCAGCGCGCCCTCGCGCGAGATCGGCGCGAAGATGCCGCCGGCTCTAAGCTGCGGCGCGCGCGCGGCATAGAGCGCGAGCGAGCCGCCGATGGCGACCAGCAGCAGCAGCAGGATGAAGGTGCCGCGCGCGGGATCGACGGCGAACGCATGCACCGAGGTGAGCACGCCCGAGCGCACCAGGAACGTCCCCACCAGCGACAGCGAGAAGGTGATGATGGCGAGCAAGATGGTCCAGCTCTTCAGCGCCTCGCGCTTCTCGACGACGATGGCCGAATGCAGCAGCGCCGTGCCGACCAGCCACGGCATGAAGGAGGCGTTCTCCACCGGGTCCCAGAACCACCAGCCGCCCCAGCCCAGCGTGTAATAGGCCCACCAGCTGCCCATGGCGATGCCGATGGTCAGCGCGCACCAGGCGGCGAGCGTCCACGGCCTGACCCAGCGCGCCCAGGCGGCGTCGACGCGGCCCTCGATCAGCGCCGCCACGGCAAAGGAGAAGGTGACGGAAAAGCCGACATAGCCCAGATAGAGGAAGGGCGGATGGAAGGCGAGGCCGGGATCCTGCAGCACCGGGTTGAGCCCGCGCCCGTCGAGCGGCGCCGGCACCAGGCGGTGGAACGGGTCCGAGGTCAGCAGGATGAACAGCAGGAAGCCGGCACCGATCATGCCCTGCACCGCCAGCACGCGCGCCCGCAGGCTCGGCGGCAGCGTGTCGCCGAACCAGGCAACGGCGGCGCCGAACAGCGACAGGATGAACACCCAGAGGATCATCGAGCCTTCGTGATTGCCCCAGACGCCGGTGATCTGATAGAGCAGCGGCTTCGCCGAATTGCTGTTCTCCGCCACATTCGCCACCGAGAAATCCGAGGTGACATAGGCGTTGATCAGCGCCGCAAAGGCGAGGCTCACCAGCACGAACTGCGCCACCGCCGTGCTCTGCCCCAAGGTCATCCAGCCGAGATTGCGCCGCGCCGCGCCGAGCAGCGGCACGCTCGACTGCACCAGCGCCAGGCAGAGCGCGAGGATGAGCGCGAAATGGCCAAGCTCGACGATCATTTCGCGGCGCCCTCATCCTGAGCCGGCCGCGTCAGCGGCCGAGTCGAAGGATCCTGCCAATGTCCGGATTTCTTCAGCGCGTCGACCACCTCGCGCGGCATGTAGTTTTCGTCGTGCTTGGCGAGCACGGTGTCGGCGCTGAGCGTGCCGCTCGGCCCGAGCTTGCCCTCGACCACGACCCCCTGGCCCTCGCGGAAGAGGTCGGGCAGCAACCCGCTATAGGTCACCGCCACCGTGTTGGCGCCGTCGGTGACGCGGAAATGCACGGTCTTGCCGTCGGCCTCGCGCACCACGCTCGCTGTCTCGACGAGGCCGCCGAGGCGCAGCCGCCTGCCGTCGGGCGTCGCGCGTGTCTTGAGCTCGGTGGGGCTGGTGAAGAAGGCAAGGCTGTCATTGGCGCTGAGCGCCAGCAGCACCAGCGTCGTCGCCACGGCGAGCATGAAGAGGCCCAGCAGCACCGCGATGAGCCGGCGGCGCTTCCGCGTCATGGCGCGCGCCCGCCTTGCAGCCGCTCGAGCGTGCGCCGGCTGCGGCGATAGGCAGCGAGGCTCCACCACAGCAACCCGCCAAGCACGGCGACGCTCAGGCCATAGGCCGGCCAGACATAGGCGGCATACCCCCCCATGGCGAGAAACTGCGCGACGGTCTCGCTCACGACAGCGCCGCCTGCCGCGGCGGCGCGGCGGTGTGGCGCTCGATCTCGGCCCGCCGCAGCGCGCGGATTTTGGCCTCGATCAGCGCCGTGCGCATGCGGATCAGCAGCAGGCAGGCGAAGAACAGCATGAAGCCCAGTGCCATGATCAGCAGCGGCCACAGCATCGAGGCGGCGATGGTCGGGCCGCCGAGGCGGAAGACGCTCGCCGGCTGATGCAGCGTGTTCCACCAATCGACCGAGAACTTGATGATCGGCAGATTGACGATGCCGACCAGCGCCAGGATGGCGCCGGCGCGCGCGCCGCGGCCGGGCTCGTCGAAGGCGTTGACCAGCGCGAGATATCCCAGATAGAGGAAGAACAGCACCAGCACCGAGGTCAGCCGCGCGTCCCACACCCACCAGGTGCCCCACATCCGCTCGCCCCACAGCGAGCCCGTCGCCAGGCAGAGCAGGGTGAAGCCGGCGCCGAGCGGCGCTGCGCTCAGCGCCGCGATGTCGGCGAGCGGATGGCGCCAGATCAGCGCGATGGCGCTGGCCAGCGCCATCAGCGCATAGACGAAGCTCGCCATCCAGGCGGCGGGCACATGCACGAACATGATGCGCACCGCCTCGCCCTGCTGGTAGTCCGGCGGCGCGACGAAGAGCGCGAGATAGAGGCCGAGGGCGAGCAGCGACGCCGCGCCTGCGCCGCACCACGGCAGCAGCGCCGCCGAGAGGCGCATGAAGCGGGCAGGGTTGGCGAAGCGGTGCAGCGTCATGCTCGGGCCGTTCCGGTCATTCCAGCGCCTGGCGCAAGGCGGCGGCGGCGGCAAGCGGCGTCAGCGGCAGCGCCCCGGCCAATAGCGCTCCCAGCAGGAGCAGATGCGGGCGCGCGCCGAAACCGCCGATGCTCGCCTCGATGGCGCCGACGCCGAAGATTAGCACTGGAATATAGAGCGGCAGCACCAGCAGCGACAAGAGCACGCCGCCGCGCCGCGCTCCCAGGCTGAGCGCCGCGCCCACCGCGCCGATCAGGCTGAGGGTCGGCGTTCCCAGCAGCAGGCTCGCCAGCAGCGCCGGGTATCCGGCCGCGTCGAGATGCAGCAGCAGCGCCAGCAGCGGCGCCGCCACGATGAGCGGCAGGCCCGTGACCAGCCAATGCGCCAGGCATTTCGCCAGCACCTGCGCTTCCAGCGGCAGCGGCATCAGCGCCAGCGCCTCGAGGCTGCCATCCTCCCAATCCGCCTGGAACAGCCGCTCCAGCGACAGCAGCGCCGCCAGCAGCGCCGTCACCCACAGGATGCCGGCTGCGATGCGCGCCAGCAGCTCCGGCTCGGGCCCGACGCCGAAGGGAAAGAGAATGGTGGTGAGCACGAAGAACCCCACCACCATCGCCGCGTCGCCGCCCTGGCGCAGCGCAAGGCGCAGATCGCGCTGGACCAGCAGGCGGAAGGCGCTCATCGCCGGCCAGCCTCGCCGCCGCCAATCACGCCAGCCTCACGGCGAAATCGGCCAGTGAGAGGCTAGCGGCCCCTGCCAGCTGCGGCTCCGTATGCGTCGACAGCACCACCCGCCCGCCACCGGCGCGCTGCGCCGCGATCGCCGCCGCGAGGTCGGCGAGCGCGTCGCTGTCGAGGCCGGTGCCGGGCTCGTCGAGCAGCCAGAGCGGCGCCGGGCTTGCGAGCAGCCGCGCCAGCGCCAGCCGCCGCCGCTGCCCGGCAGAGAGCAGGCGGCACGGCGATCCCCCGAGCGCGTCGAGGCGGAAGCCGGCGAGCGCCGCCGCGACATCGCCGCCGCCGCGCATCCCGGCCCAGAAGGCCAGGTTCTCGGCCACTGTGAGCAGCGGCTTCACCGCCTCCTGATGGCCGATGAAGTGGAGGCGCCCGCGATGCGCGGCGGGGTCGTCGCCGATCGCCGCGGCGTCCCAGCCGAGAATCCCCGCTTCCGGCCGGGCGAGCCCCGCCATCAGCCGCAACAGGCTCGACTTGCCGCTGCCATTGGGCCCGGTCAGCACCAGCGCGCCGCCGGCCGCGAGCGTGAAGGAGAGCCCGGCAAAGACCAGCCGCTCGCCGCGGCGGCAGGCGAGATTGATCCCGGCAAAGCCGGCGGCGGGGAGCGCAAGGCGGGAGGCGGCTGGCATGGCGGGGGCGGATCATGCCACCGAAGCCGCGGTGCTTCCCGCAAAAAGCGACGGCCCCGGCGGGGGGAGGGGGCCGGGGCCGTCTATAAAGCGGTCGGGGGGTGACCGCTGCGAAGAACGGAGACGAGCCGATATCGTCTCGCGCGCTCCTAATAGAGCCGGGGAATGCGACCCGAATTCGATGGAATCATGGCGAAAAGATGATTTCTGGCGGCGGGGGGCGCAGGCGCCCGCGCCGACGATCACCTTGCCGTCATCGGGCGGCCGCCGCCTCTCCTGACAGGGAGAGGGGATTTCCTGACATGCGGCAGGAAGCTCCCGGCAGACCGCAAACTCCTGGGCCGTTAAGCTCCGATCGTCGAGTTCACTCTAGCTCGCGGGGGAATGAGCTGCCAGATGATGTCACGGTCATCAGGATCAGGTGTCGCCGGAGGCGTGACGCCGATTATCGTTGCCGATGACGACGATCTGCTTCGGTGCTACTTCACCCAGGTTCTCGAATTTGCCGGGTATGAGGCCTTGCCGGCCGGCAGCGGCCTGAGCGCCTTCGATCTCGTGTTGCGTCGGCCTGATGCTCGCCTTCTCCTGACGGATGTCGCGATGCCTGGGATGGACGGCCTCTACCTCGCGCGAAAGGCGCGGGAAATCCGCCCGGATATTGCGGTGATCTATGCCAGCGGTGGCGGTGATATCGGGCCTTCCGGCGTTCCCGGGAGTCGCTTCTTGAGGAAGCCGTGCCTGGCGAAGATCCTGTTGCCGGCGATCGCCATCCTGCTCAACGGCGACGGTGCCGGCCGCAGCGGGTGCGCGGAGTCCATTGTCGCATGATGTCGGCGCTTGCCGGCCGGTAGCTCCGGCGCCGCGCCACGTCACGAGGTCTCGAGCAGCTGCCGCATGAACATCTGCCGCAGCTGTGCCAACTCGCCGCTCGCCGTCATCTCGCGCAGCACGATCTCGACCCGCTGCGCGAGTTCGCTGTGCCGTTCATGAAGGTAGTGAAAGACCGGGATCCGCTCGAGCGGGGGCGGCAGCGCATAGATGCGGGAAGCGAGCCCCATCCTCTTGACGGTGATGCGTCCGCTGAACAGGTCCGTCACCAAGACGTCGATACGGTCGGCGTCCAGCATGCGCACCAGATTCTCCAAATTCGTCGCCGCCTCGACATGCGGCATTCCCTTTGTCCCCGCCTCCGATGAGCCGACGCCGCGCACGATGCCGATCCTGTACTTCTCGATCGATTCCCAGCCGTTTGCGGTAAAGCGAAGCCGCGTCGCAAAAACCGACGGCTCGATGTAATTGATCGGCGAAGAAAGCTGAACCAGCGTCGGATAGTCTCGCACCACCGCGGCGATTCTCTGGACCTCGCCATCGATCACACCCGCGCTGCTCAGTGCGAGCGCCCGCTTGGCCGGCAGATCGACGAATTCGACCGTGATGTTCAGCCGGCGATAAACCACCTGCAATATGCTGCTCCCGACCAGCTGGTCCGGAAACTCGGACAGCCTTGCCAGCCGAATCACCGGTTGGGCATGACCCGTGCCGGCGATGAGGAGCGCCAGCAGGAGGGCGACGGGCAAAGAGCGCAGGCGCCGGTGTATCGGTTGCCGAGGCGGGTGATTGATCGTCATGGCCGGCGTCGCCTTCGACCGCGGCGATCTCTGTGGCATGGGTCTCATGGTCGCAGTCTCCGTCGCCGGGTACGCTGGGATCGCCGGGGATCGGGGCCGGTGCGCCCGAAGCAAGCCGCGGCTCGCCCGAGGGGCTCATGAGCGAGCCCGCTGTGCTGCGGCTGGTGTTGCCGGCGCTTGGCCTGAGGAGCGCAACTTCCTCTCGCGCAGCCAGACGCGACGGCGCTCCCGGAGCCAGCTGTCGCAGGGGTGACGCCCGCCCTTGGCGCCTGTGGTCCACGCGTATAGTATTTCAACTCGAAGCTGTTGGCTACGGTCGACGGATGGGTGCGGCCGGCATTGGCACAGCATGAGATGCCGCTCGGAGCGGCTCTCGGGCGGAAGGCGACCCTGGCAGGCCACCCTCTTGCTGTCACGGTCAAGAAGCGGGGAGACGCATGGTCTCACCGGAGATCGATCCGAAGTCACTGCGCAGCGCCGGGGTCGAGCTCGATCCCGAGGCACAGCCTGCCGGCGCCGGCAAGCCGCGGCTGCTCCTCGGACCCCATGTGCCGCCGCATTTTCATCGTCTCCTGGGTGGCGGGATCGGCCGCCGCCTCCTGATCCGCGTCTTGCTGTTCAGCTCCGCCGTCGCCCTGGTCCTGACCCTGCTCCAGCTCTACCTCGACTATCGCCGCGACCTGTCCTTGATCGATCAGCGCTTCGAGGAGATCGAGCGCAGCTATCTCGGGAGTCTCGGCGAAGGCCTGTGGAACCTGGATCAGCAGCAACTGGCGCTTCAGCTCCAGGGCGTTCTTCGCCTGCCCGACATCGCCGCGGCCGAGATACGCGAGGCGGCCACCGCCAGCGCGCATCCGCTGACGATAGCCCTTGGTGATCGCGCGAGCCGCGCGTTCATCGGCCGGGAGTTTCCGCTCGCGCACGCGGTCGATGGCGTCCAGCGGCAGATCGGCACGGTGTACGTCGAGGCGACGCTGACCGACGTGTATCGCCGGCTGATTGACCGGGCGCTGATCATCCTCGCCGGGCAAACCGCCAAGACATTCCTCGTCTCCCTCTTCATCATCTACATATTCAACCGTCTGATCACCCGGCATCTTGCCGCTCTCGCCAAGTTTGTCGGCGGCTATGACCTTCGGCACCCGCCCCCGCCGCTGCGCCTGGAGCGACGTCCGCCGCGACAGCCGGACGAGCTTGATAGGGTCGTCGCCGCCTTCGATCGCATGTGCGGCAGCTTGCAATCCGCCTATCAGGACCTGCGGCATGCCAATACCCGGCTCGAGCAGGACATTCTCGCGCGCCGGCAGGCGGAGCAGGCGTTGCGCCATAGCGAGGAGCGGTTGCGCGACTACGCCGAGACGGCGTCCGACTGGTTTTGGGAGACCGGGCCGGATCACCGCTTCACCTACGTGTCGGAGCGCGCCTCCGCGCTCGGGGTGCTGCCGGCCGAGGTGAAGGGCCGCCGCCGCCGGGACCTCGCCGCCGATCCCGATCAAGAGCCGGAGAAGTGGTCCCGGCACTTCGAGACGCTCGATCAGCACAAGCCGTTCCGCGGCTTCATCTACAACCTCGCGAAGCGGGACGGCACGACCGCGATCGTCGCGGTCAGCGGCAAGCCGATCTTCGACGAGGCCGGCACCTTTGCCGGCTATCGCGGCGTCGCCACCGACGTGACCGCGGAAGTCCACGCCGACCAGGCATTGCGCGCGAGCCGGGAGCAGGAGCTGCTGCTGAAGTCGCAACAGATTGCGGCCGAGGCGGAGAGGCTTGAGCTGTTGCAGCGGCTGGTCACCGTCCAGGAGGAGGAACGCCTGCGCATCGCGCGCGACCTGCATGATCAAACGGGTCAGGACCTCACCGGCCTGTCGCTGGGGCTGAAGAGCCTGGAGCCCGCCGTCCGGGGCGAGACGGCGCTGGGCAATCTGCGCTGGCTCCAGGCGCTGGCGACGCAGATCGCCGGCAAGCTGCACCGCTACGCCTGGGAGCTGCGGCCGACATCGCTCGACGATCTCGGCCTGGTGCGCGCGCTTGAGAGCTATGTCGCGGATTGGAGCGAGCGTTTCGGTCCGCGCATCGATTTCCAGTACGCCGGCGTCGACGGGCGCCGTTTCCCGCCGGCGATCGAGACCGCCGCCTACCGCGTCGTCCAGGAGGCGCTCACCAACGTGCTGAAGCACGCGGCGGCGGATACCGTCAGCCTGGTGCTGGAGCGGCGCGAGGACTGTCTGCACGTCATCGTCGAGGATGACGGGGTGGGCTTCGACCCCGAAGCGGCAACGGCGGGTCGCCTCGGCATCGCCGGCATGCGCGAGCGGCTCGCTCTGGTCGGCGGCGCGCTGACCATCGATTCCGCGCGCGACGTGGGCACTACGCTCTATATCCGCCTGCCGCTGGCCGGCGCCGACGCGAAAGCCGTGCCGTGACCGGGATCCGCGTCGTGCTTGCCGATGACCACCCCGTCGTTCGGGCGGGGGTCAAAGCGCTGATCCAGACCGCGCCGGAGATGGAGATCGTCGGCGAGGCGGCGAGCAGCACCGCGGCCTTGCGGCTCATCGTCGACGCCGCGCCGGACGTCGCCGTGGTCGACGTCTCGATGCCCGGGCTCGGCGGTGCCGAGCTTGCGGCGCGCGTGGCCGCGCAGTGTCCCCTCGTCAAGATGCTGGCGTTGACGGTGCATGAGGACCGCGCCTATGTGCAGCAGATGCTGCAGGCGGGGGTGCGCGGCTATTTGCTCAAGCGCTCCGCCGGCGATGAGCTCGTCCGCGCCATCCGCGCGGTCTTCGACGGCGGCCTCTATGTCGATCCCGCCATCGCGGGAAAGTTGCTTACGCCGATGGTCGCGAGCGGCAGCGCCGCGACGCCGAAGGGCGAGCTCAGCGACCGGGAGGAGGAGGTACTGAAGCTTGTGGCGCAAGGCTTCAGCAACAAGGAGGCGGCGGCCAGGCTGAGCCTCAGCGTCAAGACGGTCGAGACCTATAAGGCCCGGGCTGCCGAGAAGCTCGGGCTGCGCTCGCGCGCCGAGATCGTCCGTTACGGCGCCGCGCGTGGCTGGCTCGATGCATGCTGAGCGTGCGCGGGAGGGTGATGCCGCGTCGAGCGCATATTATCAGAGTGATCGGCTCTCGAGCGTCAGGCGACCGGTTGGGCGCGTGCCGCCGCTGTGCTCCTTCTCGCCGAGGCGCATGTCGTCGCCGCGAGAGAGCGTGCGGTCAGCGTCACGGCGCCTCCGGCGCGACGTCGGACAGCGTCAGCTCCGACACCGGGATGATTGTCGGCTCGACATCTCCGGCAAGTTGCGCGCCGCTCCTCTTTTTGTTCTCGGGCCACGAGAATATCGTTGCCGCGAGGACGGTAGTGACATTGTCCTTTTGCCGCGCCGGCAGAGCCAAGCGTTCCGCGTGGATCCAGCGACTGTCCCCGCGATACAATGGGCCGTGCGCGTGGTGCAGAGCAGGGACGCTCACGACCGTTTCGAGCGCCTCATGGAGCTGATGTGCGATGATCGGAAACAAATCCTCCACATAGGCCCCCGCCACAGGCTTGCCGATGAGATGTCGGATTTCCTCGCCCGCGAGCCGGAAACGAAAACGGCCGGTCTCCGGCTCTTTTCGGCAGATCCAAAAATAGCGCAGAATTGGCGAGACCTCGATGGGGTCGAAATCGCCGCGATCGGGGACGAGCTGATCCCCGCGCAGCGTGAGCCAATAGCGCAGGAATGCGCGCAATCCGGGATCTGCGATCCGACCGACCTGGCTTTTCCTGGAGTGGGACAATCGGTCGCTTCCTTCTGGGCGTTCCTATATCGCTATCCCGCCGTCAGTGAGCATGACGAGGCTCACCTCGGTCCGAGCGCGGCATGCGCCCGACCGACCGAGATCCGGCCGCGGGCGGGCGCGAGCTTGCGTCGTTCGAAGGGAGGTCCGGTCGGACCGGAAGTGGAAACGGCGGCCTGCAGTGCCAGGGATTTCTCTGCCATCAACGGTCGCGGGTCGTCTGCTGCGACTGCACACGATGGACATAAGCCTGTAGCCGGGACAGACAGGAAAGGCGGCAGCTCCCGTCAGGATATCCCCGACAGCCGGCGAGAAGACGAGCCCATTTCGCACGAGACGATTTCGAGCAGTTGTGCCACCATGCGCGCCGTTTCCTCAATCACCTGCAGCCGCTCGCGCGAAGACCCTTCTTGCATGCGAGCGGCCTTCAGCGCGGCAAGCTCGACGCCAGCAGCGAGCGCGACGTCCCTCACGTCGCTGCAAAACCTCGTGAGGAACCGGTTGCTGGAACGCGGCGTCGTCACGATGCCTCCTATTTTCCGACTGCCCGGAATCAACCGTGAATTGTTGTGGAAACGTGACGCGGGAGGGCGTGGTCGCCAACACACCCTCCCGCGCCCGCGGCGATCCGTTGTCGCTTATCCAGCGCGGATCTTTGTGACGAAGCTTTCGACCTGGACGCGCAGGTCGCCGGACTGCTTCGAAAGCCCGTCCGAGGCCGAGAGGACATCTCCGGCGGCTTTCCCTGTCTCCGTGGCAGCCGTGGTGAGGCCGGTGATATTGGACGAGACCTCCGCCGTGCCCGCCGATGCCTGCTGAATGTTGCGGGCAATCTCTTTTGTTGCCGCATCCTGCTCTTCCACGGCAGAGGCGATCGTGGTGGCGATCTCACTTAGCTGACCGATCGTGCCGCTGATCCCCTTGATGGCCTCGACCGCCTGGGACGTCGCATCCTGGATGGCCTTGATTTGGCTGGCAATGTCATCCGTCGCCTTCGCCGTCTGATTGGCGAGCGATTTTACTTCCGAGGCGACAACGGCGAACCCCTTTCCAGCCTCCCCAGCCCGCGCCGCCTCAATCGTGGCGTTGAGAGCAAGCAGGTTGGTCTGGCCGGCGATATTGTTTATCAGCTTCACGACGTCGCCGATCTTCTCCGCTGCCGCGTCGAGCGCCGTCACCGACGCGTTGGTCCGGTTGGCTTCTTCGACCGCTTTCCCGGCGATCTTGGTCGACTGCGCGACCTGGCGGCTGATTTCGGATACCGAGGATGCCAGCTCTTCGGCGGCCGAAGCGACGGTCTGGACGTTCGTCGAGGCTTGTTCCGATGCGGCCGCGACGGTGGTCGCCTGGCGGCTCGCCTCCTCGGCGGTGGCTGCCATCGACACTGCAGTGGTCTTCATCGAAACTGCCGACGAAGAGACCTGCTCGACCACGCCCTTCACGCTGCTCTCGAATGACTCCGCAAGCGTATTGAGCTGCTTCTGGAAATTCACCTTGCCTTCCTCGATGTAGATCGAGATGGCGTAATCCATGTCGAGGAATAGCGCCTTCACCATGGACTGGAGAACGGCCGCCAGTTTCTCGGGCTTTCTTCGGTACTGCTGGACTGCCAACGACATCAACTCGCCCATGGCGAGCGAGTAGCCGCCGATATACCAACGCGGCTCGAGGCCGATTTTTTCGTGCGTCTTGCCGATGCGCCGGACCCGCTCGACATAGGCGTCGTCGAATTTACCCTCGAAGATGCCGAGCCAGTGGACGGCCTGCGCGGCGCGCGCGCGCGCGATGTTGCTTTGCCCGCCGAACATCGCAACGAGTTTCGGATAGCGGGCCACATGATCGTAGAATTTGCCGAGGACCTGCTGGACATTCTGCTCGAGAACCGGCCGGAACTCGGCAAGCGCGGCGCGGGTGCTGTCGTCGATATTGAGGAAGCGCAGACGCTCCTCCTTGTAGGTCTCCTGGGACATCGCGATTTCCTCATCAGGGCGACACATGTCGCGATTGGCGATCGACAAATGCGACATTATGTTAGACTCTTAAATAAAAAGTTAAGCCTACCGGCGAGCGAAGTTGTAGCGCCGAGAAGATGCGCAGGCTGATGCGCGAGCACGAGGTGCAATCCAAGCGACGCACGCTGCTTGCCCAGAACGCACTGGTCGCTCCAGGAGCCGGCGCGCTAACCCTCATGACACTGCCGAGGCCGAGAGCCTCTCGAAAACGTCGAAGGTGGAGGCAGTATACCTGATGGCCTACGACACCTTCGAAGACGTCACGGCGGAACTTCCCCGCTTCATCGATGAGGCCTACAACTCCACTCGCCGCTCGGCTACCTGAGCCCCGCCCAATTCGAGGATCACTACGCCTGGCAGATGGTCAAATCCGTAGCCTGATCTAGTTCAGCGCCAGGGGCGCGCTCCACCAAGCGTCCAAATTAAGACGATTTTTTCCATAGATTGACGATTTTTTAACCATGATTGCCATAGCATGTAATTATGTAGAGTTCTGCAACCTTGCTTGTCTTGAAGGCCATGACGGCTGTCTGGATCTGAGGATGCGGATTCTGGTCATTGAGGATCAGCCGGATATTCTGGAAGGGCTCGCGAAGATACTTCGCCGAGCGGGTCATCAGGTTGCGCTGGCGAGCGACGGAAAGTCGGGCCTTTCTCAGGTCTCTGACGGAAATTGCTTTGATGCGGTCGTTACCGACATGCTGATGCCGGATACCGACGGCGTAGAAGTCATTCGGGAGCTCCGCCGTCGGTGCCCGGATATCTGGATCGTCGCGATTTCCGGCGGCGGAGATAAAGTATCGGCACAATACTGTTTGACGTTATCGCGGGCCTTCGGCACCGACCGGATTCTCTATAAACCGTTCTGCAAAGCCGAATTGTTGTCCGCGATCGAGAGAGAATAGCGGCGCTCCACCCCCCTTTAAGAGCCGGCCTCCCCGGCCTTCGTCAGGGTCGCCATGGCTTCGGCCATGAGCGAGAGTTGCCCGTCGGACAGTGTAAGGATCGCCTGCGCGAGACTAACGATCGGATCATCGTCCAATTTTCGCTGCCCTTTGACCGTCAACCCGAGTACACGGCTGCGGCTGTCCGCGCCGACGGCCTTCCTGATCAGTCCCTTCTTCACGAGCGCGCTGATCGTCTGCGAGGCGCTGCTTGGTGTCGTGAAGTGAAACTTCGCGAAGGCCCCGATGTTGCGGGCTCCTTCATTGGCCTGTGCGATGTAGCGAAGCGCCCTCCACTGGGCCGGATTCAGCCCATGTGAGAAGGCTTGGCTCGCCAGCGAGCGCGACAGCTGCTCGATCAGTTCGGCGATTGCCCGCGCAGATCGCTCGCGGCGGGACAGGGAGATGGCAGGCATCGCAAACCGTGTCTTCGTATCGCGTCCGGTGTAAGACTCTAATGGCAATTTCCAGCGGCGCAAGCCCAAAGCGGGTATACGCCTTCGGTCTTATATCCCAGATTCTTTGCTTACCGCCGAGGCCACCCGCTGACGGGCACCGGGCGCCAACGCGATGCCTGATTCAAGCGATCCTTCCATCCAGAGCCGAGCGGATCCTGGCGGAGAGTTCGGCTTTTCGGAACGGTTTTGTAACCAACGGAATCTCGCTGTTGGCGAGGTCGCCGTGGACTCCGTCGCCGAGATAGCCGGAGATATAAATGACTTTTAAGCTCGGCAGCGTGGACAGCGCCCGCCAGGCCAATTCCGGGCCACGCATGCCATTCGGCAGACCGACATCCGTGATGAGCAGGTCGACGGTGGGGCTGTCCGCGATCGCGCGCAGGGCGGCAGCACCATCTTCCGCCTCAAGGACGCGATAGCCGACATTCCGAAGCATGGCGCTTGCGTTGCGGCGCACGTCTTCATCGTCGTCGACCAGGAGGATTGTTTCGTCGCCTCGGGCGGGCTTCGATGGGGTCGCCTCCGGCTTCGGCATTCGCTCTTGGCTCACCGCCTTTGGCAGATAGAGCATGACGGCCGTGCCCTGCCCGACCTGGCTCTCAATATCGATATGGCCACGAGACTGTTTAACGAAGCCGTAGACCATGCTGAGCCCCAGGCCGCTTCCTTTGCCGGCTTCCTTGGTTGTGAAGAACGGCTCGAAAACTCGGTCCAAGACCTCCTGCGCCATTCCGACGCCGGTGTCCGTGACGGCGAGGAGCACATAGTCACCCGGCATGACGCCGGCGTGACGGGCAGCGAAATCGTCGTCCAGATGCACGTTGCGGGTCTCGATCGTCACTGTACCGCCGTCGGGCATCGCGTCCCGCGCATTCAAGACCGTGTTCAACAGCGCATGTTCGATCTGCGCGCGATCGACGCTGACGTGCCACAGTCCGGGAATCGACACCCGCTTAATGTGCACTCTTTCCTCGAACGTTCGGCGGAACAGCAATTGCTTTATCTCGCCAAGCAGCTCGTTCAAATCCACCACCTCGGGTCGGAGGGGTTGCTGCCGGGAAAATGCGAGAAGATGATGTGTCAATTGCGCGCCACGCAAAACAGACTTTATCGCGTCGCGCACGGAGGCCAACGCGGCAGGGTCTTCTGCGACTTGGTCCTCCAGCACCTCAAGGTTCGTCATCATCGCGGCCAGCCGATTGTTGAAGTCGTGTGCCACGCCGCCAGTGAGCTGTCCGATCGCTTCCATCTTCTGCGATTGCCGCAGCCGGTCCTCGGCCGCCTTTCGCTGGCTGATGTCCCGAATCGTGCCGATGAACTTGCGTCTTCCGTGCGCGACGGTCTCGCTGATCGCCAAATCGAGCGGGAACACCGTGCCGTCTTTCCGTCGACCGACCACCTCGCGGCCGATGCCGATGATCTTTTTATGTCCGGTGCGCCGGTAGTTGGCGACATAGGTGTCGTGCTCGCCATGATAAGGCGCCGGCATCAGCACCTTTAGATTCTGCCCAATCACTTCATCAGCGCCGTAGTTGAAAATCCGTTCGGCCGCCTGGTTGAACACCTCAATGCAGCCGAGTTCATCGGCGATCACGACGCCGTCTAACATCGAATCAAGCATGTCTTGGGTGTGCTTCGTCGCCTCGGCCAGACGGCGCGAATACAACGACGCCATTTCCGCCAGCCCCAGAATGCAGGCTGCCGCGAGCAGTACGACCGATGCTGACGCGAACAGGGTGCCCGGCGCGCCGGCCCCGAACCTCCCACGATAGTATTCGGCGATGCCATAGCATCCTGCTGCGGCGAGGACGATCGCGGCAAGCGCTGAAGCACTCCATGGTCTGTGCTGAAATCGGGCCAGTGAGCGCACGAAACCTCCGCCCGCAGATGGGGCTTACAATAATATCGACGCAAGCGTGAGGCCAGGACAGACAGGTAGAGCCGCGGCCCCTGTCAGGGTTTCCCCGACAGCAATGGTGCGTCCGCCGGCTAAAATTCAGGTGCGTTTGCAATGCGCCCCGGCGGCCGGACAGTTTCAGGCTGCTGAATTGACCGGTGCGCGGGTGTGTTGATGCGCGAACGGGGGGGCTGAGACAGCCGATGGCTGAGTGCAGCCGCCGGTCACCGCAGACGCAATCGATGAGGTGCGGGAGTATGCGAAAGCTCGCCCAGGAAGTCGGGCCGGGTCGACGCAGGTCATGCAAGGCGGTTCGAAAGCCTTGCCCGCGCGAGAATGGCGCCTGGACGGCCCGGGCGCTGAAGAAAGCCGGCGGCCGACCGTCACCGTCGACCGCAACGGCAAGGTCAAGGAAGAGTCGTCACGGCGTCGGCGGCGGAAGTCTTGTATCCCGGCAAAACCCGTCAGGAGAAGCAATGGCCGCGTCATCATCTCCAATGACGCTCGCCGCCAAAGCCGAGCCCGACGCCGGTCGCAACCGGCGGATATACGGCATAGCTGGGTGAATAGCCTTAGGCACGCGGCGCAGAGCCGGTCGCGACTCCGCGATCACGCAGGCCGAGGCGCGCTAGCGCCAAGGCTGCGCCATCGCCGCCATCTCGGCGGCGGGCGGTGTTTTACAAGACCGCTTCGTGGCGGGTCCCCCAAATGCGCCGGCGAGTTAGCGAGCGCGCTTGTCAAACGAGGGATCACGACCGATGACGCTTTGAATCTAGCCATCGCATGGCGTCTCCTTCCGTGAAGCCGAGTGCCTTGATCCGCTCTATCGCTTCCTTGCGGCTTAGGGTCACCCGCGTCCGGTCGCCGACGAGGCGTGCGCGATATCGCTCGATGACATCGTCAAGCGCGGCGCGAAGTTTTTCGTACGAGTCCACCATGAGAGGAGTATGGCGCCACGCCTTTCCCTTGTGCAGATAGCGGGTTCACCATCCGCCGCGCGATCTTGCCGGCTTCGCGTATTATGCGCGCCTGCTCGACCGACCTGATCGAGCGCCTTGCGTGATCAGGCAGCCGACTTACGCTGGTGCGCCTTGACACCCGCTGCTTTAGGCTCTTCCTCGCTAACAGCTCGGACCGGCTCGGTGATTTCGCGGGCGGCCCGTTCGAGATCGGTGGTCGCCCTTATTGTTATCGACGAGATGCTGGTGTTGAAGGCGGCGATGTCCTCCGTAGCACGGCGGAACATGCCTGAAAGCCATTCCTGCTGGATACGAAGCATTTCTCCGGGGTCCCGGCATCCCGTCATTTGCTGGATCGCCTGCTGCATTGCGTCGACGCCTTCGCGACGGCGATGCAGCCAAGCGTGTGTCAGCGCGTCCACATCGGCGAGCAATGCGGCTTGTGTCGCGAGCCACTGGTCCGCATTGCGGGCGACCATCTCAGCCACCGGGTTGCTCAGCGGGGATGGCGACATCGGCTTTTCATGCATCGCTTCTGACACGGGGGCCTCCTTGCGTGAAAACGCGAAGCGTTGGCGCCCTGGGACGAGGAAATCGCCCGCAATGCGCGCCGTTTGAACTTCAAGATTCCAAGGATGTCGATTTAGGATGCTACCCGATTTCGACCCCTGTCAATCAGTAATTTTGGCGTGTTGAAGCAGCATGTTGCGGGACCCAACCCCGGGAAGAAGCACTATCCAAGGGGCCGTCGACCTGCGCCGAGCGCAAAGCGCGAAATTGAAGCCCACTCACGGCGTGTGATTGCCAAGGCGACGGAAGGCGCGTAAGCTTTTTCGATCGTCGGTGGCTCCGTATGGACGCCGGCGACCGAGAGACACGCTTGCTCCCAGAAGAGAAGCCGCGCGCACTCCCGCCTGATGCGAGGCAGGATGGAGGAACGCATGTCTCAATACCGTTGCCACATTCTTGATGGACGACAATCGATCGTGAGCGTCGAAATCCTCGACGTTGCCACCGATGACGAGGCGCGGCACGAAGCGAGATGGCTGTTCTTCGACAGAGGCGATTCCGACGGGGGGTTCGAGGTGTGGCTGCGCGATTGTCTTGTCCAGCGCCAGCCGACGCCCCTGAGCGTCTATTAGCTTTTTGCCTGCGCCGGAGTCTCGCGCGAAACGCGACCCACCTTACATTCTAGGCTTTCTTGGCGAGATCAGCACGCTGGGCGGGTTCAGGGGTGGCGTCAATGGTCCGTGCGTATTTCCGACTATGAGACGAGCGAACATACTCCTGCAGGAGGGCGACGCCGGCGCCATTCGGCCATCTCGATCACATTGCCCGGGAGCGGGCTGCCGTCATCCGAGCGCTCGGCTTTGCCAGCGCCCGCGATGCGCCGCCTGAGATCTCGCTCCAGTTGATCCGCTTGGGACTCCCACGCGTTCATCGGAAACCACCAGCATGGCCACACGACGGGCGTGCTTCGCATCAGCGCAGCGCAGCCTCTAAGCCATGCGATCCTAGCGCGGACATTTCTGTCGCTCTCACTCACTTCTGCCTCCTCAGCATTACAGGACGTCTTCGCGGAGCCAAAGGTGGCCTGCGCCGTCACATGCCAACCGTTCCACAACGCAGGCGAGGGCCCCGGAAGGAAAACCCGCAGCAGGCGACCATGTCTCCGATCGCGGTGTGAGCACCAGCCGCCGAGCGCCAGTTGCCATCAATGATCCCGAGGTATCCGCTAATCCTGATCCCAAGAATGGACGCAAGCGTGAGGCCGGGACAGACAGGCAGAGCCGCAGCCCCTGTCAGGGTATCCCCGACAGCATGTGAGGAGATGCGGCCGTTCGGGGATCGTGGAATGTGCTGGCTCGGAGCTTCAGCCCTCGTTCTGCCAGTTCTGTTTGGCGCCGTAGCGCACGATTTCGGCGCGGATGCGCAGCCCAAGCTTCTCGGTGGCGCGGGCCCGATAAGTCTCCACCGTCTTGACGCTGACCGTGAGCTTGACGGCGATTTCCTTGTTGCTGAAGCCTTTGGCCGTCAGCCGCAAGGCCGCCTCCTCGCGGCCGCTGACGTCGGCCGTCGGCTTCTCGGCGCTTTTCGAGGCGCTGGGGCTGAGCAGCTTGCTCGCCATTACGGGATCGACGTATAGGCCGCCGGCGAACACCGCTCGGATGGCGCGGATGAGCTCCTCCGCGGCCGAGCGCTTGAGAAGATACCCGTGCACCCGGGCTCGCAGCAGCTGGTCGAGATACGCGCGGTCCTCATGCACCGTGAGCACGAGGACCTTGACGCCGGGACATTCTTGCAAAATGAGCCGGGTGAGGCCGACGCCATCGAGTTTCGGCATCGACACGTCGCTGACGGCGACGTCGGGTGAGGTGGCTCTTATGAGCTCCAAGGCGGCCTTTCCGTCGGCCGCCTCACCGACGAGCCGCATGTCGGCGGCACCCTCGATCAGCACCTTGAGCCCGGCGAGAACGACCGGATGGTCGTCCGCCAGCGCAACGCGGATCTCGGTCATGGGGCGCCCTTCGCGCCGCCGCCGCTCGGTGGGAGCGGGATGCGGAAGTAGAGCGCCGTGCCGCCGCCCACCACCGAATCGACGGTCAATGTTCCGCCGACGATCGCCAGCCTTTCGCGCATGCCAGCGAGACCGAGACGCCCGGCGCCGGCGGAAGCGGCGGAATCGAAGCCTTTCCCATCGTCTTCGACGATGATCTGAAGGCAGTCGCCGTGGCGCTCGAGCACGAGGCTGACCGTGCTCGCTCCGGCATGCTTCAGCACGTTGGTCATCGCCTCCTGGACGACGCGGTAAGCGGTCGTCTCCACTTGGGTCGGGAAGCGGATGCCGTCGACGTTATGGGCGTGAAGGTCGATGGTGATGCCAAAACGCTCGGCCCAATCGCCGACATAGGTTTCGAGAGCTCGAAGGAGGCCGACATCGTCGAGCGACGTGGGACGGAGCTCCCATGCCGTCCGGTGCAGATCGCGGCCGGTTTGCGCGGTGAGCGTCTCCAGCCAGTGGAGCGTCTGACGACCGCGGTCGTCCTGCACCACCGGCTCGAGGCTCTTGAGGCCAAGCGAGAGCCCGGTGACATTCTGGCCCATCTGGTCGTGCAGCTCGCGCGCGATGCGCAGGCGCTCCTGCTCCTGCACGGTGACGAGGCGCTCCAGGAGCTTGAGCCTCTCCGCCGCGGCTTCGACGCGGGCTTGGGTCAGCCGATCGAAGGCGTGTGCCAGTTCTCCGATTTCGTCGTTACGGTTCAAGGCCATGAGGTTATTGGCCTGGGGCGCGGCGGCCATTTCTCTGATCCGATCACGCAGTGCGATCAGCGGGCGGGAAAGGAGGCTCATGCTCAGCCACACCAGGGTCGGCAGGATGAGCAGCAGGCCGACCATGACCTGAATTGCTTGATTGCGCATTGCAGTGATCGGTTCGTAGGCCTCGGCCAGCGGTAACACGGCAGCCGCCAGCCAGCCGGTCGTCTGCATCGTCTCGATGGCGATGAGGTCCGGCACGCCTCTGCTCGATACCGTTTCACCGACGAAGCTGGCGGCGGTGAGCGCTTTTTCCACGGCTTTATTTGCTCCCGGGGCAAGCTGCTCCATCACGCGTGTCTTGTCCGGATGGGCAATGATGACACGTTCGCGGGTAACCAGGACCATGCTACCGGTATTGCCGATACGGGTTTCAGTGAAGCCGGCAAACAGGTTGTCGCGCAGGATGTATTGGCTGCCGCCGAGAATGGCGAGCAGCTTGCCATTCTTGTCCAGTACCGGTGCCGTCATGACAATCAGCGGTTCACTCGAGATCGGGCTGACAAACACCTTGGAAATATAGGGCTCGTGACTTTCCAACGTGTGAACGACATATTCCTGGTTTACCAGTCGTTTGCTGCCCACATATTTTTCCGGTGACGGATAGGCGGCAAGCACGGTGCCATCGGCGCCGTAGACCAGGATGTTCGTGAACAGCGTGGACAGCGCGATTTGCTCGTGCACGAAAGCTTGCAGTCGTGCGGGATCGTCGAGAAGTTCGGGGGACAATTTTTCTGCAATAGTGATCAGTACCTTATGGCGTGCCGACACTTGCTGATCGAAACCATGAGCCAGCGTCTTGACCAGTGCGGCCTGCTGGGTAGCGACGCTATGACGGATGTCTGCTTCGCCAAGCTTGAGGAACAAGGTTGCTGCGCCGGCAAAAAATACGCCGAACAGCAAGGTGACGATCACCGATACCTTGTTCTTAATACCCATTGGGCCCGCCCTCTCGGTTGAGCCCGAAGGTCACGTCGATTATACGCTGCATGGCATCGAGCTCTTCTTCAGCAGCACAGAGCGTGGCATGCAACCCGCCGATCGCCCGCGTCGAGCAGCCCCGCGAGGAAGCCAAGGCAGGCGCGTCAATTCGACGACCTTTTCGTCGCTCAAGTCAAGTTGAGGATTGAAGCGCAGCAAGATGAGCCCTGCACACGGGACCGTTGGACGAATTTATTCGCGCGGGATGACAGGAGTTTGCTGCCGCTTGTAGGGGAATCCCCTTATGCGCGTCAGGAAAACCGGCAAGTGGCGGGTAATTCCATGCTTGGTCAAGCCGACGGAACAACGCTGGCCGTCGCTCCACCGGCGCGATGGACCGGATCATGACAAGTCCACCGAGCGATGGCACGTTCTTGTCCGTGCACCAGACGAGGACCTCGCCGCGGCGCTCTTGGTGGTCACTGCTCCACCGAAAAAAGCGTTTCGAAACGCGAAATGTCGAACATCTTCTTCACTTGGCCGCGGGCGCCTTTGAGGGTAACCCGCGGATTCTTCTTCGCCGCCTCCTCGCGCAAGATGAGCAACATCCCCATCCCGGCGGAATCGATGAAGTCGAGACCGCCAAGCTCCAGCACGACCGGGCGCTCACCTCGCTTCGCGACCTGCTCCAGCAGCTTGCGGAACACCGGATGGTCGGCAAAGACCAGCTGCCCGCGCAGCGTTACGGAACAACCATCGGCGGCGATGCTGTAATCCATCGGGTGCCTCGCTAGAAGAGTTCGACCGTTCCCTCGGCGCCATCGTCGTCGACGGGCGAGCTCGGCTCGACGGCCTCCATTGATCGCCCCTCAAGCACGCGCGCAACGAAACGCGCCCGCAATTCGCCAAGCGTGTAGCGAGCGGCGAGCTGCTTGAGCCAAGCGATCTGCTCGGGCGTCTCCTTGGGCGCTTCCGGCAGTTTCGACCCCGTCGTTCCCTCCAATTCCTTCAAGCTGTCGGCGACGACGGCGAGCGTGTCGACGACATGCTCGAGCCGCTGCCGCGCCCGGTCCTGGAACTGCATTTCCGTGATCAGCCCGGAAATATCCGTCGAGATCTCCTCCGCTTTGCGCGATATGTCTTTGACGACCGACTCGGTCGTCTGATCGCGCTGCAGCAGCGCCGCGACCAGCTGATCGAGCTTGTCCTTGGCCATGATGTTCGGCGACATGTCCACGGTGGCGAGCTCTTGCAGGATCGTATGTCCGTCGCGGATCCCCTGGGCGATGGTGCCGACCTCGGTCCGCATCGTCTGCGCAAGCCCTCGCACCGCTTTCGACACCTCCTGGACCTCGTTGGCAACCACGCGAAAGGCGACGCCCGCTTCACCGGCGCGTGTCGCCTCGATCATCGCGTTGAGCGCGAGCATATTGGTCTGCTTGTTGATCTTGTCGACGTCGTTGATGCAACGCTCGATCGCCGCCAAATCCTTCGTCACATTGTCCATTGCAAAGACCATGGACATGGCGTTGCGCGACAGGAAGATGATCTTGGCGACGATGTCGTTCAGCGTCTCCGTGAGCAGCCCGGTGACCCCGCTCAACGGGACCTCCTCGCCATCGACCTCGATCACGCCGGCGAGCGCGACAAGGCTTCCGACCCTGTCGGTCTGGTTCCGCGCCGCGCCCGCGAGCTCGCGGAAGCGGGTGCCGATCGCGTCGGCGTGAGTCTCGACGAAGCCCGAGGTCATGGTCACTTCATTGCGCATCGAGTGCAGCACGCGCTGCTGCACTTCCGCCAACGAGGCCCATTGCCCCAGCAGCTTGAGCAATTCGGCCTCTCTGACCCGGGCCGCGGCGAGCTGTGCCTCCACAGCGCCGTCCGCAACCGTCGCGGAAGCGGGCGCGCTGGCCGTTTCCGTCGGAACGCTCGGCCGTCTCTTCCACATCTCAGCCGCGCCCCCCCTGCTGCGCCGCCTTTGCCCCCTGAGCGAGGATCTCCTGCGGGATTCGGCTCAGCGGCAGCTCCTTCTCCACGGCGCCAAGTTCCTTCGCTGCCTTCGGCATGCCATAGATGAGGCAGCTCAATTCGTCTTGACCGAGCGTCCGCCCGCCCGCCCGGCGCAGCTCGAGCAGCCCTTCGGCGCCGTCTTTGCCCATCCCCGTGAGGATGACCCCCGTCGCGCTCCGTCCGGCCGCGGCCGCCACCGATCTGAACAGCACGTCCACCGATGGCCGGTGTCCCGATACCGGCGCCCCGTCCCTCACGCGACACTTGTAATGCGCGCCCGAGCGAGCCAGTTCGAGGTGATGATTGCCGTTGGCGATATAGACGTGACCGGCCATCACGCGGGCGCCGTCCGTCGCCTCGGCGACGGACATGGCGCAGCGCGGATCCAGCCGCTGCGCGAAGGACGCGGTAAAGCCCGCCGGCATATGCTGTGTGACCAAGATCGCCGGAGCGCTGGCGGGCAGGACGGTCAGCAGCTCCTGCAACGCCTCGACACCGCCCGTCGATGCGCCGATGGCGACGATCCACCCCTCCGACGACAGCCGGTGGTCGAACACGAGCGGCCGACCGCCTGGCTTTTTCGCCGCGCGCGCCTTCACATTGGCAGTGGCAGCCGCTTTCACCTTGGCGACCAGCTCTGCGCCGAGCGCGATGACGCCCTGTCGGATATCGAGGGTCGGCTTGGCGACGTAATCGACGGCGCCGAGCTCGAGCGCCCGTAACGCCGCATCGGCGCCCTGTTGCGTCAAGGTCGACACGACGACCACCGGCATCGGGCGCAGGGTCATCACTTTGTCGAGAAAGCTCAGCCCGTCCATGCGCGGCATCTCGATGTCGAGCGTCAGGACGTCGGGATTGAGCGCCTTGATCTTATCGCGCGCGACGATGGGATCTGGCGCCGTGCCGACGACCTCTATGTCGCGGTCGCTCGCCAGCAACTCCGACAGCACCTGGCGGATCAGAGCCGAGTCGTCGACGATAAGGACCCTGATTGGCATGCGCGCCCATCCGTTCAATCGAAGAGCTCGATGGAGCCGTCGACCTGCTGCACCTTGAGCTGTGCACGATAACTTGCCTCGGTCTCGACGAGCGAGATATCGTCCAGCCGCCGCAACTCCTGCATGTAGACCTTTCCCGTCAGCGGGAAGTAGTGGACACGCCTGGGATAATTGCCCAGCAGGTGCCGGGCGACGATCGGCAGCCCTTCCGCCGCGAGATAGGCTTCGACGAACTCCGCGTTCCGCTCGCCGATCGCGCCGCCGATGTTCATGATGCGACCGCCGCCGAAGACCTTGACCTCCAGCCGGTTGCGTCGCCCGCCTTGCTTTAGAATGTCGTTGATCAACTGCTCCATTGCGAAATTGCCGTAGCGGAGGCTCCCCGTCACCTTGCCCCAGCCGCCGCCGTCCGTGAGGCTTTCCGGCAGCATGAAATGGTTCATGCCGCCGAGGCCGGCGATCGGGTCGCGAACGCAGGCCGCGACGCACGACCCCAGCACCGTGACCAGCATCTCCTCGGAGTTCTGGGTCACGTAATGTTCTCCTGGAAAGACCTTGACGGCGATGGCATCAAAGCGCGGATCGCGAAAGCGTCGAACCGACGTCTCGAGGAGCGCATCGGTTGCGCCGTCGCGCCGTCGCCGTTCCGGGCGTGCGGGAGGCCGGTTCACGAGAGCCTCCGATAGATTGTACGTCCGACGTGGCGGAAACGGTCGCAGACCTGGAAGAGACTTTCGGAGTGACCGATGAACAACCATCCGTCGGGCCTCAGGATGTCGGCGAATCGGTCGAACAGAGCGCGCTGGGTCGGTTTGTCGAAATAGATGACGACATTGCGGCAGAAGATCACGTCAAATGCGCCGCGCATCGGCCAGGGGTCGAAAAGGTTCAGCTGATTGAACACGATCAGCGATTTGAGGGCCTCCGACATCTCGACCGTGTCGTCATCGATCTGCGTGACGAACTGATGGCGCAACGGAGCCGGGATCGCTTCGGCGCGCTTGCTGTCGTAGCGGCCGGCCTTCGCGGTCGCGACCATGTCCGTATCGACATCGGTCGCCAGGATCTTCGCATCCCAGCGCTTGCTATCGCCGAGCGCTTTGCCAATGGTCATCGCGATCGAATAGGGCTCCTCGCCGGAGGAGCAGCCCGCCGACCAGATCCTGAGGCGGCGAACCGCCGCCGGCCGCGACTCCGCAAGATCGGGCAGCACCTTGCTGGAGAGGAACTCGAAGTGATGCGCCTCGCGGAAAAAGCCCGTCAGGTTCGTGGTGATGGCATTGACCATCATCCGACGTTCCGCCTCGCCCTCCGCGCTTTCCAGGATTTGGCAGTAGTCGGAGAAATCCTCGATGCCGAGCGCCCGAAGTCTGCGGGACAGCCGACCGTAGACGAGGTCGCGCTTGCGCTCGCCCAAGACGATTCCCGTCTGCTCCTTGACCAGCCTGACGATTGTCGAGAAGTCGCTGTCGAGGAGCTCGAATTCTTGCTGTGCCGCGATTGGCATGGGCGTCGTCTGGCGGCAGCTCACCGGCGGCGTCTTGCGGACGTCGACCGGTGAGTGCACAGCGGCGTAGGTCTTAAAATTCCTGGAAATCGGCGTCGGCACCGTTCCCACCGGCAGCGCGGCGCTTGGCAGGCGGCGGTGCCTGTTCCGACCTTTGTGGTTTGGCGGCGGCCTTGGCCGGCGGCTGCCCCGGCGCCGGCTTTTGCGGCTTGGCGGCGGCCTTGGCCGGGGGCTGTGCCCCCGGCGTCGCCTTTCTCATGGCGCCATCGACCACGGGATTGCCCGTTGTCGCATGCGTCACTGCCCGGTTCTGACCCTCTGCAAGCTTGAAGACGGCGACCATTTCCGCCATCGCGTTGGTCTGATCTTCCATGGACTTCGCGGCCGCCGACGCCTCCTCCACCAATGCGGCGTTCTGTTGCGTGATCTGGTCCATCTGAGTGACGGCGGAATTGACCTGCTCGATCCCGGTGCTTTGCTCCTGTGACGCCGCCGAGATCTCGGCCATGATGTCGGTGACACGCTTAACCGAGGACACGATCTCTTCCATCGTCTTCCCGGCAGTGTCGACGAGCTTGGAGCCGGCTTCGACCTTGCTGACCGAATCGGAGATGAGCGCCTTGATCTCCTTGGCGGCGTTTGCGCTTCGCTGCGCCAAGTTGCGGACCTCCGCCGCGACGACGGCAAAGCCGCGGCCCTGCTCCCCGGCACGCGCCGCCTCGACCGCGGCATTGAGCGCCAGAATGTTCGTCTGAAAGGCGATCTCATCGATCACGCTGATGATATCGGCGATCTTGCGGCTGGCTTGCGTAATGCCGTCCATCGTGCTGACGACTTCCGTCACGACATTGCCACCTTTGACCGCAACCTCCGACGCGGTCGTGGCCAATTTGTTGGCCTGCTGGGCGTTGTCGGCATTTTGCTTCACCGTTCCCGTCAGCTCTTCCAAGCTTGCCGCCGTCTCCTCGAGGCTCGATGCCTGCTCTTCCGTCCGCTGCGACAGGTCCGTGTTCCCCGTCGCGATTTCGCGTGCGGCGGTGGCGATGGTGCCCGACGAGTCCATGATATTGGTGACGATCGTGCTCATCGTCTCCAAGAGCCCGTTGACGCCGTTGCACAACACCTCGATATCGCCGACCTTGCCGTCGAGCGGAATGCGCTTGCTCAGGTCATTGTTCTTGGCCGCCGTGACAACTTCCTGCGTCTGCTGGACCGCCAGTTCAAGAATCTGCGAGGCTCGAACCTGCTCGGTGACGTCGGTGGCGTATTTCACGACCTTGAACGGCTTGCCGTTCATGTCCATGATCGGGTTGTAGCTGGCCTGGATCCACACCTCTTTGCCGGCCTTGCCGATCCGCTTGTACTTGTCGGCATTATATTCGCCGCGCCCCAGCTTCTCCCAGAACAGCCGGTAGTCGGTGCTCTGGCGGTAGGTGGGATCGACGAACATGCTGTGGTGCTGGCCGCGGATCTCGTCCAGCGTGTAGCCCAGCACCTTGAGGAAGTTCTCGTTCGCGTTCAGCACCTTGCCATCAAGGCTGAACTCGATCACCGCCTGCGCCTTGCTGATCGCCGCAAGCTGGCCCTCGAAATCCGCGTTGCGCAGCTTCTGCTCGGTGATGTCGGTAGCGTATTTCACGACCTTGTATGGTTTGCCCTTCACGTCGAGAAGCGGGTTATAGCTGGCCTGGATCCACGCCTCTTTGCCGCCCTTGCCGATCCGCTTGTACTGGCCGGCATCGTAGTCGCCGCGGCCCAGCTTCTCCCAGAACAGCCGGTAATCCGTGCTCTGGCGGTAGGTCGGATCGACGAACATGCTGTGGTGCTGGCCGCGAATCTCGTCCAGCGTGTAGCCCAGCACCTTGAGGAAGTTCTCGTTCGCGGTCAGTACCTTGCCGTCGAGGGAAAACTCGATCACGGCCTGGGCCTTGTCGATCGCCGCGAAGTAGCCGCGATAATCGGTGTTGATCGCTTCCTGCCGGCGCAGCTCGGTGACATCGGCCCATTCGAGCACATTACCAGCGTAATTGCCGCGCAGGTCATAGCTTGCCGTCACCATCAGCGAGAATTTGAGCGGGCCGACGCTGATCTCGGCACGATGGGGGAGATTCGCCGGATTTGACAGAAGCTGACGCTGATGAGCCGGATTGCGGTGGAACATGTCGATGCAGCTGCCGATGATCTTGGACGCGTCGAAGCTTGGCCACACCGCCCGGAAATGTTCGGCGTTCTTGGTCAGCATTTCTTTCGTGGTATCATTGGCGTAGGTCACGATGAAATCGCGATCCACCATCATGATCGCGGCGGAGACCCTGTCGATCACCGCCTTCGTCTTGGTCAAGAACTCCACGTCAACTGATGCACCGGCGCGCCGTTGCGCACTCTTGACCGGCTTGGCTCCACGTGACTTTGCGACCTTAGACATCTTGCTCTCCTGTTGACTTTGCACGACCCCTTTCAGGGTCTCCCAATCCTCAGCGCGCGAGCCTCGACCTTGGACCCTCGCGCGCGAAAGCCGCTCACTGCACTGGGTGATTCTCACCGACGACCGATGCGCCGTCCTTGTCTCGGAACAGGCCCGCCAACGACACGAGCGTGACCATCCGATCGTCGAGAGCGGCGAGCCCCTCGAGAAAGTTTTCGTCGGTCTGTAAACCCATTTCCGGCACGGGGCGGATGGCGCCGGGCTCGACCGAGATGATGTCCGAAACGGTATCGGCCAGGAGGCCGACGGTTCGCGCGCCGGTGTGGACGATAATCACCACATGCATTTTGGTCGGATCCGTCAGACCCATCCCAAAGCGGGCTTTGAGATCGAAGATCGGAATGATGATGCCGCGAAGGTTGATGACGCCGCGCACATGGGTGGGCGCATTCGGAATCGTCGTCGTTGCCGACCATCCCTTGATCTCGCGCACCCTCATGATGTCGACGCCATATTCCTCTGCGCCGAGCGTGAAGGTGATGAATTGGAGTTTCTGAGCGCCGGCGGACGCGCCTTCGGGGTCCGAGGCGGAGCCGGCTGATGCGCTTGCTTGCTGTTGTGAGGCCATTGCTGGTTTCCTTTGGCTACCGCTCAATGAACGCTGGACATGCGAGATGATTCAGCAGTCGTGCTGGATCGCTCCAGCGGCTTAGGGACGACCGGACTTGCAACGCCCCGCAATCCGCCGATATCGAGGATCAAGGCGACCATGCCATTGCCAAGAATGGTGGCGCCGCCAATGCCGCCGACCGGCTCGTAGTTGGTCTCCAGGCTCTTGATGACGACCTGCTGCTGGCCGAGAAGCTCGTCGACAACGAGGCCGATGCGTCCTTCACCTTCACCCTCGACGATAACGACGGTGCCGCGACAAGCGTCGGTTACGGCACCCGACGCGTCGAAATGGCGGTGGAGATAGACCAGCGGCACGTAGACGCCCCGCAGCGACAGGACGTCGCCTCGCCCCACGACGGGATGGATGTCCGCCGGCTTCGGGCGGAGGCTTTCCACGATGTTCGTCAGCGGGATGATGTAGGTCTCGCCGCCCACGGCCACGACCATGCCGTCGAGGACGGCCAGCGTCAGCGGCAGAGACAGCAGAAACCGTGATCCCGAGCCTGCGCTGGACTCCACCGCGATGCGGCCGCCCAGCGCCTGCATGTTGCGCTTCACCACGTCCATGCCGACGCCGCGGCCGGAGATGCTGGAGACGCTATCGGCGGTCGACAAGCCCGGCAAAAAGATCAGATTGTCGATCTCGTCGTGCCTCAGCGACGCGTCGGGCTGCACGAGCCCGCGCTCCTGCGCCTTGGCAAGCAACTTGTCGCGATCGATGCCGCGCCCGTCATCGGCAATTTCGATGACGATGCGGCCGCTGCGGTGTTCGGCGCAGAGATGGATGGTGCCATGCCGCGGCTTGCCGCGAGCCTCGCGCTCGTCCGGCAGCTCGATTCCATGGTCGACGGCGTTGCGCAGGAGATGCGTCAGAGGATCGGCAAGCTGCTCGATGACCGTCTTGTCGATTTCCGTGCCTTCGCCGCTGACGACGAGGCGGACTTCCTTGCCGAGATGGCTGGCGACTTCCCGCACCAATCGCGGCATTCGCGAAAACACCGATTTGACCGGCTGTGCCCGGATCGCCATCACGCTCTCCTGCAATTCGCGCAGATGCTGCGACAGCGTCTCGAGGCCGTTCATCAGGCCGGGGCAAAAATCCGTGGGCAAATCGCTGCCGAGTTGCCTCAGCATGGCTTGATTGATGACGAGTTCGCCGACCAGGTTGACGACCCGGTCGACCTTCTCGACATCGACCCGGATGGAGTGCGCGGCGCCGGCGGTTTCGGCTCGGGCGTCGTCGGGCTTTGCCGCGCCGGGCTCCGCCCCGCGGGGCGTGCGCAGCCCGTCGACCACGCTCCTCGCCGACGGTGCCGGCGCGATCGGCGATGCGGTTGCGGCCGCCACATTGTCCACCTCGATCGACAGGTCGCAATCGTCGACCACGAACTCGAACACCTCGTCGACGGCCGATCTCGATGCGGAGGTCCGCAGCTCGACCTGCCAGCCGAGATAGCTGTACTCCGGCTCCAGCGCGATCAGATCCGGCAGCCGCGTGAAATCGGCCTCGATTTGCACCGGGCCGAGCCGCTTCAATGCGCGAAACACGAGCAGCGGCTCGTTCGCCCGCTGAAACATCTCCGTCCGCGGCACGAATCGGATCCGGTATCGGTGCGTCGTGCTACCGTCGGTATCTTGCTCCGGCGCCTGCGGGCGAGATGCGGTCGCGGAACGCGCCGCCCCCCCGCCCTCGGCCATCTTGTGCAAGGCATTCGTCAGCTCGTCTTCGAAGCCTCCGGCGACGTCCTCACCCGAGCGCGCTGCGTCGATAAGATCGCTCAGCGCGTCGGTCGCCCGCAGCAGCAGGGCGACGATGTCGGGCGCGACGGCGAGGCTCCCGCTGCGCAACAGGTCGAGCAACGTCTCGAGTTCGTGGGCGAAGGCGACGAGGCGATCGAAGCCGAAAGCGCCGGCGCCGCCCTTGATGGAATGCACCGCGCGGAAGATCGCGTGCATGGTCTCGTCATCGGCGTGGCCTTCGGCGAGCGCGCCCAGATGCGCATAGGCCGCATCGAGCCGCTCGGCGCATTCCTCGAAGTAGGTCTTCTTGAAATGATCGAGGCCGGTTGCGGCATTGTCTTTGGCGTCGCTCATGCACAGACTCGATTGACGAGCTCGACGAGCTTTTCCGGATTGAACGGCTTGACGAGCCAGCCGGTCGCGCCCGCCGCCCGTCCTTCGGCCTTTTTTGTGGCGTCGCTTTCCGTCGTCAGCATGAGGATCGGCAGCGCGCGGAATCTGGCATCGGCGCGCAGGTTGCGAATGAGCGTGATGCCGTCCATGTTCGGCATGTTGAGGTCGGTGATGACGAGATCGACTTTGACCGAGCCGAGCTGATCAAGCGCCTTCCTGCCGTCTTCCGCCTCGGTGACGTCGAACCCGGCGCTGCGCAGCGCGAAAGCCACCATGTCGCGCATGGTCTTCGAATCATCCACCGCGAGGATTTTTTTCGCCATGTCAGAACATCCACTTTGCCAAGGCGCCGCGGACGCCCAGATCGTCCAAGGCGGCCAGGAGGTCGGGCGAAGCGTTCTCCAAGCGGAAAGGGACGCCCGACGCTTCGGCTGTCCGTGCTGCCGCGATCAGGATCTGTGCGCAGGGGGTGGAGAAGCATTCGACATCGACGCCATCGAGCACGATGGACTCGTGCCGGTCGATCGACGCCAGCAGCGACTGATGCAGCCGGTTTGCCGCCAGCATGTCGAGAACGGGAGAGAGACGGATCGACGACGATCCCTCTCGACCTCTGGCAGGCGCGCCGTCATCGCTTGCGGCGACGGCGGCGCGAACGTCACTGATCGATCCCGCTTCCGCGGAGGCAGAACTTGCCATGTGATGCATGTGGCAGAGACCCCACGTGCTCGAATTTTCAACATGCCCGGCATTCGTATAAATTCCTGGATGTTAAGCGCGGGTGAATCCGTTCTAGATCACCAGCCACTTGCCGTTTTTCCTGACACACGTAGGGGATTCCCTGGCGTGTTTCAGGAAGCTCCCGGCAGACCGAAGCGAGATGCGCCGGTAATCTCCGACCATCGAGCTCCCCAACTCGGGCAACGAGGAGGCGGCAGGTGCTTTCAGAGTCCTATATGGCCAAAGATTTGACGGCGATTATCGTTGCGGATGACGACGAGTTCGTTCGGCGCTACCTCGTCGACGTGCTCGAATTTGCGGGGTACGAGATATTGCCGGCAAGCACCGGCCTGAGCGCTTTCGATCTCGTGCTACGTCGGCCCGATGTCCGCGTTCTCGTCACGGACGTGCAGATGCCTGAGATGGATGGCCTCTCCCTCGCACGGCGCGCGCGAGAAATTCGCCCGGATATCGAAGTGATCTATGTCTCCGGCGGGGAGAGGAGCGAAATGGCGGCGCATTCCCTCGTTCCCGGGAGCTGCTTCCTGCAGAAGCCATGCCGGGCGACGGTCCTGTTGAAGGCGATCGCCATCCTGCTCAGCAGCGGCGTCGCTGGCCAGAGCGCGGATGCCCTTGTGGCATGAATGTGGCGCGGACTGGCCAGTCAAGGCGCGACCAGCGATACCGTCTCGACCATCCGCGGAATCGCCAAAACGAACGGAGAAATTAGACCAGATTGCCACGGCAATGGCTGCGGCGGTCGAGGAACAGGGCACCGCGACGCGGGAGTACTCACGCAACGTGCAGCAGGCGGTGCAAGGCAGGCAAGAGGTGACAAGTAACATCTCGCACGTGGACGCCGCCGCCAGCACGGGTGCGACGGCAAGCCAGGCGCTGGGTGCCGCCGGCGCGTTGACCATCGATTCCGCGCGCTATATCCGCCTGCCGCTGGCGGGCGCCGACGCGAAAGCCGTGCCGTGACCGGGATCCGCGTCCTGCTTGCCGATGACCACCCCGTCGTTCTGGCGGGGGTCAAAGCGCTGATCCAGACCGCGCCGGAGATGGAGATCGTCGGCGAGGCGGCGAGCGGCGCCGCGGCCCTGCAGCTCATCGTCGACGCCGCGCCGGACGTCGCCGTGGTCGACGTCTCGATGCCCGGGCTCGGCGGTGCCGAGCTTGCGGCGCGGGTGGCCACGCAGTGTCCCCTCGTCAAGATGCTGGCGCTGACGGTGCACGAGGACCGCGCCTATGTGCAGCAGATGCTGCAGGCGGGGGTGCGCGGCTATTTGCTCAAGCGCTCCGCCGGCGATGACCTCGTCCGCGCCATCCGCGCGGTCTTCGACGGCGGTCTCTATGTCGATCCCGCGATCACCGGAAAGCTGATCAGGCCGATGGTCACGAGCAGCGCCGCGGCGCCGAAGGGCGAGCTCAGCCACGGCGAGGAGGAAGTGCTGAAACTTTCGGCGCAGGGCTTCAGCAACAAGGAGACGGCGGCCAAGCTGAGCCTCAGTATCAAGACGGTCGAGACCTACAAGGCCCGGGCTGCCGAAAAGCTCGGACTGCGCACGCGCGCCGAGATCGTTCGCTACGGCTGCGCGCATGGCTGGCTCGACGCGTCCTGAGCTTGCGCACGGGAGGGCGCAGCCTCATCGAACCCGGATTTTCTGCCCACCTGCGTCATTTGCCCACGGAATCACGGCGAGTGACGAACTGCCGCCAGGTCGCCAAATCGGCGCTTGAGAGCGGTTGTGGGTCGGGTCGTCATCAGGTTGGGAGCAGGAGAATGCGGATTCGCTGCATCAAGCTGCAAGAGCAGGGCATATCGTTTTTCGTCGCGCTGGTAAAAGAGGACGTGATAGAGGCGCCAGCTTTGGCCAATAGGACGATTGCCAATTTCCAACAATATCTCCAGGCTCCGATCGTGCTCTGCGGCGATCTTTCTGGCAAGTACTTTGGCCGGAGAGATCTGGCAAACTTCCTGGCTCGGACGCTTCATCCCTCACGGATCCGATGGGGCACATTCGAAGTGCCATTTCCCGACTAGCAGGTTGCTGAAAAATTCGGTTCACGAAGCGATGTGGATGTGATTCCGTGCCTGGATATTCTGTAATGCGCATTCAGAGTAGACGACTCTCGATCGTCAGCCGACGGGGCCGCGTGGTCCAGTTTCGATAGTCCTGCCGCCTGCCCGTCGCGGCGCGTGTCAGGGGAATCCCGTGCCGTGTCAGGAAAACCGGCGGGGGTGCCGGAACTTAGTACGGCCTTAATCCGCAAAAACCTATCGGTCAAGCGTATCGCCGCAATGACAACAATTGAGCGTCAGGGAAAGATGAGCACGACCCCGCAATCACACCGCCTCGATGTGGCCTCGGCGCAATGCCAAGCCGTCATCGATCGGATCAACCGCCGCCTGGGCATGATGAGCCTCGGCGCAGCGGTTGGGGTCCTCACCAGCGTCGTGCTCCTTATCGCCGAAGCGCTCGTCGTCATCGTTGGCGCCTTGATCTATCAAGCCGTCCGGCCTTCCGAGCTGATCATCGGTGCAGTCGTGACGGTCTTGGTCTCGATGCCGTTCATTGCTTACTCGCAGCTCCTTATCCGGAGGCTGATCTCGTCCCATCGCGAGCTCCGGCGACTCGGCGACGAATTGACCCTGTCGGTCGAGCAGGCTCGGGCAGCAAATGAGGCAAAGTCGAGGTTCTTGGCGAATATGAGCCATGAGCTGCGCTCTCCCCTCAACGCCATCATCGGTTTCTCTGAAATCATCCGGGACCAAAGGCTTGGTGCGCTGGGTATTGCGCGCTACGCGGAATATGCAAAGGATATTTGCGATAGCGGCTTGCACCTCCTGGGAATCATCGACGACATACTCGATTTAACGAGAATCCAGGCGGGCAAGCTGTTGGCGGGAGCCTCCACCGAGTGCGGCGTGGCGGATATCGTCGGCGCCGCTTTGCGAATGGTAAAGCCGCTCGCCGATCGGCAGGGGGTCGTCGTGGAATACTCCCCGCCGAGAGCGCCGATCACGCTCCTCGCCGTCGAGCGCATGCTGCGCCAGATCCTGGTCAATATCGTCTTCAACGCGGTGAAATTCACCCCGTCAGGTGGACGAGTCGATCTGTCGGCGCAACGACACTCGAACGGCCACGTGACCCTTGTCGTAGCTGATAGCGGTATTGGCTTGTCGCCATCCGAAATCGCGTTGGCCCTGACCCCGTTCGGCCAAGTGCACGACACGCTGAACCGCAAGTACTCAGGAACCGGCCTTGGCTTGCCCCTGGCAAAGGCGATGATCGAGATTCATCGCGGCATTCTCACCATCGAGAGCACACCTGGCCTTGGCACGACGGTGACGCTCACATTCCCACCAGACGGCGCGATCGCCGATTCCGGCGACTACGCGGTGGCCGCCGCATCGTGAGCGGCGGCGTTGCCAATCCAGTGCGCGCTGGGATCGTGCGGAAGCGCTATGGCGCAGCCGGAGCCTTCCAGCGGCTCGCCAAATTGCGGCGCGGCCGATCCTCGGCGGCCTCCCTCGTCAATACTGTCGGATATTGTTGTTGGCAGGTACAACCAGAAGCCACGGCTTTTCAGGCTATTCTTAAATCGATCTTAATGGGCCAAGCCTACAACAGTACGCTTCCCGCGGTCTTCAGACGAGCCCCAGGCCATGGCGCTCATTCTGGTCATCGATGATTCAGCCGCTGTGCGGCGGCTCCTGTGTGACACCTTGGCCGGCCAGGGCCACGCTGTGCTTGATGCGAGCAACGGCGAAGCAGGTATGGCCCTGTTCCGCGAGCGGCGCCCGGATTTGGTCATCACGGATATGGTGATGCCAGTGAAGGAAGGCATCGAAACCATCCAGGAAATCCGAAAATCGGAGCAGACCGTTAAAATCCTCGCTATATCGGGAAGTTCAGAGAAGAGCGAACGGCTGTACCTCGGAGCAGCCAGGAAGCTGGGCGCCGATGCCACCCTGGTAAAACCCTTTCCGCCGGCGGCATTGCTTGAAGTCGTCGACCAGCTGCTCAAACCCGCTCAATCCGACAGCTCTTCGTTGACCGAATTGCGCGAGGATCTAACGACAGATATAGAAGACCCAAGGCTTCGTCGGCTGTTCGATTATTGGCTCGATCGCAAAGGCAGTAGGCGTTGGCCCGCGCGTCGAGACATTGACCCGTTGGATCTTGGCTACATGCTGGGTCACTTGATGCTGCTGGACGTGGTCGGAGAGCCCCTACGCTTTCGCGTCCGGTTGCACGGAACCGCTATGACAGAGACAGCGGGGTACGAGCTTACGGGCAAGTGGATCGACGAATTACCCATTAGCGATTACCGAACTTATGTGCTCGCGCGTTGCGAGGCGCTGGTTGCGTCGGGGGAGCCTACGGTGGTGCACCACAATCGGGTACTCGATGGAAAGCGCCGGCGCTATGAGGCGCTTTGGCTTCCATTCTCTGACGACGGCACAGGCGTTACGATGCTGCTGTGCGCTCTGTTTTACCAGCGGGATGGCTCGGAACAGCAAGGGTGATGATTTTCGAGTTGCCTTGCGCGCAACGCCGGACCCGATGCTAAGGCCCGTTCAGTTGCTTCTCTCCAAGCTCCAGCGGGCAGCAGCCTTGTCTGTTGCGAGGACTGCAATTATAAGCGGGGTCTTGCTCGCGGTCGTATCGGTCGGCGTGTGGCAGTCTCTTCGTTTGGCGGAACGTTCCGAGCTGAGAGCGCTAGACGGGCAGCTGCGCCGTCAGCTTGATACATACTCGGCACACGTTCAAAGCCAGCTGGAAGCTTTGGAGTTGGCCCCGAACGTACTCGTTCAGTCGAAAGAGATTACGACGCTTTTGGATGTGCAGAACGAACAGGCCATTGCCGCTGCAAACGCATTCCTCGAGCGCTTCACCGCCGCGGTTCACGCTTCTGATAGCTACGTTCTCGATACCAAGGGCGTGACGCTGGCGGCCAGCAACTGGCAAACCGATCACTCGTTCGTCGGTCAGAACTACGCCTTCCGCCCGTACTTCATAGATGCCAGCCGCGGTAGAACAGGCAGATTCGTGGCGGTTGGCGTCACCTCTATGGCTCTGGGCTATTACGTCGCTGTCCCGGTTTGGCGGGGTGGCATCGTGCAGGGTGTGGCCGTCGTAAAGTATGCGATCATTGACCTTCTGCGAGCTTGGCACCAACCGGACGATATTGTCCTTATTGCAGATGGAGCCGGCGTCGTTTTCGCCTCAAATCACGCGGAATTCCAATTTAGCACTCTGAGCCCCTTGTCAGATGAAATAAAAGAGGCCGTTCGCGCGAGCAAACAATATCCGCACTCAACAGCATTCGAACCGTTGCCGCCGCTGCTGCCTGCGACCGGTGGTGAAGTGCCGCTCATCAAGCTCTCTCGCGTCAGATTTGCGGGAGCCGAAGCCCGAGGCCCTGCGGTCCGCGACCGGAGTTCGGATTTTGTCGTCGAGCAGCATCAGCTTTCAAACCTCGATTGGAAGATTGTAGCGCTAACCCATGCCACGGCCGATCATCGCCTCGTGCTCCCGATATTAGGTCTCGGTATTCTTGCGGCTGCGGTGCTGCTGCTCTCCCTCGTGCACTTTGAACATCGCCGCCAAGGCCGACGCGCTCTCGCGGCAAATAATGATCGGCTAAAACGGAGCGAGGACCACCTGGCCCATGCGCAAAAGCTGGCTGGCATTGGCAGCTGGGAGCTGGATCTCGCGAGCGGTACCATTACCTGGTCGGATGAGCACTATCGTATTGCCGGCGTTTCGCGGCATGAGTTCACGCCGACGCCAAGCCGAATCACCGCTCTATTCCATCACGATGACCGGCCACAGATCTCCCGCCATTTTGATGCTGCCACGTACGGATTCACGCCCGACGGAATACGCGCAAGGATCGCTCGGCCCGACGGTGAGGCACGGCACGTCCAATGCGAGTGCCAACCGGTTTTTGAGAATGGAACGCTGGTTGGAGTGCTCGGAACGACGCAAGACGTGACGGCGGAGGTGGAGGCGGAAGAAATACTTCATAGCTCGAAGGAACGAGCCGAAGCGGCCGAAGCGCGTCTGCTTGATGCGCTCGAGACAATGTCCGAGGGCTTTGTTCTTTTTGATGCAAACGACCGCCTTGTGTTGTGCAACAGCGTGTACAAGGAGATTTACGCTGAGAGCGCCGATTTGATCGTCCCAGGCGCCCGCTTCGAAGACATTCTCCGCGGCGGACTATCGCGTGGTCAGTATTTAGATGCGATTGGACGCGAAGAGGTCTGGCTCGAGGAGCGAATCGCGGGATGGGCTCGCGGCGTCAACGCAGCGGAGCAGGCGCTGCCTGGCGGTCGTTGGGTACGTATCGTCGAACGCCGTACCGGCAACGGTCTCCGCGTGGGCGTGCGAATTGACATCACCCAGCTAAAGCGTCGCGAATCTGAACTGCAAAAGGCCAAGGAGGAAGCGGAGCAGGCCAGCCGTGCGAAGTCGCAAATATTGGCCAACATGAGCCACGAGCTGCGCACACCGCTCAACGCCATCATCGGCTTTTCCGAGGTGATCCGCGACGCAATCCTCGAGCCGGTTGGCGAACGCTACCGTGACTATGCCCGCGATATCCATAACTCGGGTCAGCATTTGCTCAGCCTGATAAATGATGTGCTCGATCTCGCGAAAATCGAAACGGGATATTTCGATTTGCATGAAGAGAAGGTCGAGGTAGCGGGCCTGGTTGCGACCTGCTTGCCGATCGTCGATCAGCGCGCGAAGAAGGGCGGGATCGATCTCGGGACATCGCTGACTACGGATTTGCCGCCCATTTGGGCCGATAGGCTACGACTTAAGCAAATAGTGCTGAACCTGTTGTCTAACGCCATAAAGTTCACGCCGTCGGGGGGAAAGGTGACCGTTTCTGCCGCACATGCGTCCGATGGCGGCGTGACGATCAGAGTTACCGACACAGGAATTGGCATGCGTCCGGAAGAAATCCCTATCGCCCTGGAGCCCTTCCGACAGATCGAGGGAAGCCTCAATCGCCAGTATGAAGGAACCGGGCTAGGCTTGCCCTTAGCCAAGCAACTCATCGGATTGCACGGCGGCGCGCTGCTGATAGAGAGCCAACTCGGCAAAGGCACGACCGTCTGCGTTAGCGTCCCCCCAAGCCGCGTAATCCAAGAAGTGAGCGGCGGCTTCTGTGTCCTGCCACCATAGACGGACCGCGATCACGCCAGCTCGCGCCAGTCCGGCCGGTCAGGGCCGGACGGGAACTGCCGCGTACGAAATTGGCAGTGGACCGCGCCACTCGGCCCCGAGCTTAAGTGCGTCAGTGACCTGATCGGGAAGCTCTTGCCGCGCGTCCCCCCGCCTGCCACGCCGCGGGTGGCGTGCGTCGGTCGCGGTGATCAACATGCTTCTTGAAGGACGGCGTCGAATGTCATGCTAGCAGAGCCGCGCGGCGGCGGTACGGCTCCAATGGCGAGAACGTGCAGGCCGTAGCAAACGGCCTTCGGGGTTCGAAGGGTCGTTTCCGGGCGCGTTCAGGAGCGTGAGAAGGACGGATCTGCCTTTTCATCGTTCCAACGCGAACACGAATAGCAGTGCAACTCTCTCCGGCCGTGTTATTTGTGGCTGCGGCAACGGCAGGACGACAATCGAGCCTGAGAAGCGCGTCGGACTGACGGGTCGTGTCAGGCGCGCTACGAATCGCGTGGGTGCAAGTTTGGGCGACCGATCGTCGCCACGATCACGATCACAAGAGCGGCGCCACGCCAGGCGTTGTCCCCGTGCTCGATTTAGGCAGGAGCAGCCGCTCAAGGGTCTGCAGGAGTTCTGCCAGCGGGAATGGTTTCGACAGCACGGCGTCGACGCCGAAGGCCCGCGCAATATCGAGGAACATCAGGTTATGTGACATGCCTCCGCCGGAGATCGCTATGATCTTGGCGGCGGGCACCATCTCCCGTATCTCGCGTATCGTTTCGATACCGTCTTTTTGCGGCATTAGAATGTCGGTGACGACGACGTCAGGTCTATGCTTCCTGAACATCTCTAGGCCATCGCGACCATTCTCCGCCTCGACGACAGAGTATTGGCGGGAGACAGCGCGCGCCACAACTCGCCGCAGCCCCACATCGTCTTCAATCACGAGCACGGTTGCCATGGTCGCCTCCTTTACCGCTGCCCCTCTCGTCGGTGGAAGCGGAATCGCCCCATGCAAACTCCGGCGTCAAGGGAATTCGAGGACGGCATCGGCCCGCAACGCACAAATGGCGTTGTCGTCACGGAACGTGGCGGCCATCGCATCGAGACGCCGCTTGCGGCCGCCGACCTTGCCCCTGAGCATGACGGTGATTGCATCCAGCAACATCTTCGGCGTGCACGGGCATTGGAAGGACGCAGCTCCCGGCCGCCGACATAGACGACTTCGATGTCCGGACGGTATTGCCGCACCTGTCGCGCGAGTGACATGCCGCTCGTCTGGGGCATTTCGACGTCGGTCAGCAAAACGCGAGCGTCTGGACAGCCAAGCACCACGTCCAAAGCGGGCAATCCGTTTGCCAGTCGGAAGCGCATCGTATCCGCCGGCTTCGAGAACGTCGACGAAATACCGTCTAAGCATCTCGTCGTCATCCGCGACGACAATCGCGACCCTCTCGAGAGGGTCTGTCGGCGCGCAAGACGCTGGGAACATTTGGCGCCTCCGTATTGCTCGAGCTCGGGCCCGCCCAACGGCCATGGGTGACAATCTATAGGTTCCGCGCCGATCCAGTCTGTACGGAGATAAGCCCTGGCATGTCAGGAAAATCCCCCCCTGTCAGGAAAGCGGGCAAGTGGCCGGTAATTTCATGCTCGGTTAAGCCGGCGGATCAACCCTGGACGCCGAATAACCGGCGGGTTGGACCGGATCACGAAATGAGCTCAGTCCTCGATCGGCACCGCGTGCCTGCTGCGACAGGCAGGGTGAGATCAGGGCAAGGGCACGTTTGTACGCCGCCGGCCGGAGTTCAAAGGCAAGAGGCGGCGGTTGCGGATACTCTGGCTTCAGGCGCAAACATAGAGACCATCGCCGAGTCGCTGGTCACCGCATACGAGAAGGCGGCGGCTTCCTCCAGCACCGAAGCGATCGATGAGATAGCCCATGCGATCGACATCGCGATCATCGTGGGTATCGCAAGCGTGCTGGCAGGCATCGTGCTTGCCTTGCTGATCGGGCGCAGCATCGCCAATCCCATAAGGGCCATGACGGATGCCATGGGATCGCTCGCCGCGCGCAACATGAGCGTCGAGATCGTCGGGGTCGTCTTGCTCGTCATCGCGATAACCATGCTCCCGAAGATCGGCCCCGGCCGTCTCTCCCGCGAGGAAATCACCGTCGCCTCCCGGTTGGTCGCACGCATCACGCAGCCGTGATGCGCAGCGCGGACGCGCTTGCCGCGCGCTCGATCCGAGCCAGCGGTCGCTCATGCCTGCCGCCTGCTCGGATCGACGCCTCTGCGGCCTAGTTTGGCATCAGCACCTTGTCGACGACCATGATCACGCCGTTCTTTTGATAGACGTCGGGGATCGTCACCTTCGCGGTGCCGCCCTTCTCATCCGTCACGGTGAGGTTCTTGCCGCTGCCGCGCACGGTCAGCGTCTCTCCTGCGACCGTCTTGAGCGTCGCCTGCCCGCCGCCGGCTTTGATGTCGCGGTCAAGCGTCTGCGTATCGAGGCTTCCCGGTACCACGTGATAGGTGAGGACCTTCGTTAGCACCGGCTTGTTCTCGGGCTTCAGCAGCGCGTCGACAGTGCCTGCCGGCAAGGCGTTGAACGCCTCGTTGGTCGGCGCGAAAACGGTGAAGGGGCCGGGGCCTTCCAGCGTGTCGACCAGTCCCGCAGCCTTGACCGCGGCCACCAGCGTCGTGTGGTCCTTCGAATTCACTGCGTTCTGGATGATGTTCTTGCTGTCGTACATCGCGGCGCCGCCGACCATCGGGTCATTGGCGGCGAGCGCGCCGCCGGCGAGAGCGAGGGCGACGACGGCGCTGGCGCTGAGCAATTTCACATTCATGACGGACCTTCCTCATCTGGGTTGAGTGCCGCGGGCCTGGGTCTTCCGCTGCGTCCGCAGCACATAGCCCCTACGCGCCGGCGCCGAGCTCGGATGCAGGGGAGGCTACACAAGGCAGGATGCCGCGTGGTAGAGGAGGGCGGCGACGGCTGGTGATGGACAAGAGGGAGGCCGGTGATGCGGCGCGCGGTAGCAGGAGTGTCGGCGATGCTCATTCTCCTTGGCGCCGCCGCCTGCGCCGAACGGCATGCCGGCGTGGTCGATTGTGCGCATTTCGGGCCGTCGCCAAGTCAGTTTGGCGCGGAGTTCTCCGGCTACGCCGGCACGGTGATGCAGCAGGAATATAGCTTCGTCTGCCACGCCACGACATTCGGCAGGGCGCAAATGGACTTCGCCAGGATGGCGCAACAGCAGGCGGCAAATCCGACCGTGGTGAGATTTGCCGCGGACACCATCGACGAGCAGGCGACGATCAACCGGCACCTTTTCCGCATCGCCATACAGCAGGACGGCATCGCGCCGCCGCGCGAGCTCGACGCGCCGCACCTTGCCATGCGCGATCAGCTCGCACGGCTCTCCGGCGACGCCTTCGACCGCGCCTATCTGCACTACGTGGTGCAGGACGGGCAGGCGGCGATCGCGGTTTTCAACAAAGAGACATCTGCCGGCGCCGAGCCGGATCTGAGCCGCTTCGCGGCCGATGCGCTTCCCCGCATCGAGCAGCGCGTGCTGCTGGCGCAAAGCATCATCGGGCAATAGCCGCGTCGGCGCGTCTCGCCGCCGCAGGCGCTAATCGTATCGTCGCGCGTCCTCGATCACCTTGCCGTCATTGAGCAGGCTGCCCGGCGGCACCAGCTCGACCGCGCCGGAAAGCTTGGTGACTGCGGCGAGGCTCTCGGCGAGGCGCCGGGCGAACGCCGCGTCGGTGCCGGCCGCGACCTCGGCCTTCAAGGTCATGACGTCGTTCTGCCCGTCATGCGTCACCACCAGCCGGGCGCGGATGATCTCGCCATGGCGCTTCACCGCCTCGGCGATCTGCTCGGGATGGACGAACATGCCCTTGACCTTGGTGGTCTGGTCGGCGCGGCCCATCCAGCCCTTGATGCGCTGATTGGTGCGCCCGCACGGGCTCGTCCCCGGCAGGATTGCCGAGAGGTCGCCGGTGCCGAAGCGGATCAGCGGATAGTCCGGCGTCAGCGTCGTCACCAGGACTTCGCCGACCTCGCCCTCGGCCAGCACCTCGCCGGTGCCGGGCCGCACCACCTCGAGGATGATGCCTTCATCCACCACCAGCCCCTCGCGCCCTACGGTCTCATAGGCGATGGTGCCGAGATCGGCGGTGCCATAGGCCTGGAAGGCGCTGACGCCATACCCCGCCACCGTGCTCTGCAGCGCCGGCGGGAACGCCTCGCCCGAGACCAGCGCGCGCTTCAGCGAGGAGACATCGGCGCCGCTCTCGCGCCCTTTCTCCAGGATGATGCGCAGGAAGGAGGGGGTTCCGACATAGCCCACCGGGCGCAGATCCGCGATCGCCCGGAGCTGCTGCTCGGTCTGGCCGGTGCCGCCGGGGATGACGGCGCAGCCCAGCGCCTGCGCGCCGGTCTCCATCATCGAGCCCGCCGGCGTCAGGTGATAGGAAAAGCAGTTGAGCAGGAGATCGCCGGCGCGGAAGCCGGCGGCGAACAGCGGCCGCGCCATGCGCCAGTAATCCGGCCGTCGCCCCTCGGGATCGTAGATCGGCCCCGGCGACATGAAGATGCGCGCGAGCTTCCCCGGCGGCGCCGCGACCAGCCCGCCGAAGGGCAACGCCTTTTTCTGCAGCTCCAGCAGCTGGTGCTTGCGCGTCACCGGCAGCGCCGCCAGCGCCTGCCGGCTGGTCACGGCATGTGGTTCGATGTCGGCAAAGAGCTCGGCGAAATAGGGCGCGTGCCGCTTGGCATGGCCGACCTGCTGCGGCAGCACCGCGAGCAGCGCGTGCTCCCGCTCCTCGGGATCGCGCACCTCCAACTTGTCGTAATAGCGCTGCTCGGCCATGCGCCATTCTACCATCAACGGGGGTTAACGCGCCGATATTCTCTCTATAGTTGTGCGTGCGGCCGCTTTTGCGCCCTAGGCGAGCCAGCGCTTGCGTCGGCGGTAATGCTTCACCTCGCGATAGCTCTTGCGGCCGGCGGCGGCGAGGCCGAGATAGAACTCCTTCACATCCTCATTGGCGCTGAGCGACGCGGCGGCGCCGTCGAGCACGACGCGGCCGTTCTCGAGGATGTAGCCGTGATCGGCATAGCGCAGCGCGATGTTGGTGTTCTGCTCGGCGAGCAGGAAGGAGACGCCGGCGTCGCGGTTGAGTTGGCGCACGATCTCGAAGATTTCCTCGACGATCTGCGGCGCGAGCCCCATCGACGGCTCGTCGAGCAAGATCAGCTTCGGCTTCGCCATCAGCGCGCGGCCGAGCGCGGTCATCTGCTGCTCGCCGCCGGAGACATAGCCGGCGAGCCCGTTGCGGCGCTCCCGAAGCCGCGGGAAATAGCCATAGACCATCTCGAGATCGCGCCGCACGTTGCGCTTGCCGTCGCGGCGGGTGAAGGCGCCGGTGAGCAGATTCTCCTCGACCGAGAGATGGCCGAAGCAATGCCGTCCTTCCATCACCTGGATGACGCCGCGGCGCACGAGATCGTTGGGGGTCAAACGGTCGACGCGCTCGCCCGCATAGCTGATGGCGCCCTTGGTCACCTCGCCGCGCTCGGCGCGCAGCAGGTTGGAGATCGCCTTCAAGGTCGTGGTCTTGCCGGCGCCGTTGGCGCCGAGCAATGCCACGATGCCGCCTTTCGGCACCGCCAGCGACACGCCTTTCAGCACCAGGATGACGCGGTTGTAGATGACCTCGATGTTGTTGACGCTGAGCAGCGCATCGGTCGCGGTCATACTGGATCCGCGAACACGGCAGTGCCTGCCCAGCCCCTCCCCCCTTGAGGGGGAGGGTGCCCGAGGCCGCAGGCC